>NZ_AP028672.1:0-334166 GCF_041154505.1 Acidovorax sp. A79 | reverse complement strand
GCATGGTGCTCAACTGGAACCCCGCCGCCGAAGCGATCTTTGGCTACGCGCTGGCCGAGGTGCAGGGCCGGTCCCTGATGGATCTGATCGTTCCCGAGGGACGGGCCCATGAGGAAGACGAGATCCGCGCCGAGGCATTGCGCGGCGTGACGGCGGTGCACGAGTCGGTGCGCCGCCGCAAGGACGGCTCGCTCGTGCACGTGAATGTCTCCACCAAGGCGGTGCGCGATGACGGCGGGCAGCTGCTGTACTTCCTGTCCAGCAAGAAGGATGTCACCCAGCTCAAGGTCCAGCGCGAGGCCAAGTTGCTGGAGGCACGGTTTCGCGACCTGCTCGAATCCACGCCGGATGCCATCGTGATGGTCAATGTGACCGGCCGCATCGTGCTGGTGAATTCGCAGGCCGAGCGCGTGTTCGGCTACGAGCGGGCCGAGCTGCTGGGGCAGGCGGTGGAAGTGCTTCTGCCCCACCGCTACCGGGGCGCGCACCTGGGGCACCGCAGCGGCTTCTTCGGGGCACCACGCACGCGCACCATGGGAGCGGGCCTGGAGCTGTATGGCCTGCGCAAGGGGGGCACCGAGTTTCCGGTGGAGATCAGCCTGAGCCCGATCCACACCGAGGAAGGCGAGATGGTGATGAGCGCCATCCGCGACATCACCGACCGCAAGCGGGCCGACCAGAAGTTCAAGGACCTGCTCGAAGCCGCGCCCGACGCCATGGTCATCGTCGACCGGGATGGCAGCATCGTGCTGGTCAATTCCCAGGCCGTGAAGCTGTTCGGCTGGAGCCGCACCGAGTTGCTGGGCCAGAAGATCGAATTGCTCGTGCCCGAACGTTTCAATGCCCGGCATCCCGAGCACCGCCACCGCTTCTTCGTCGAGCCACGCACCCGCTCCATGGGGGCGGGCCTTGATCTGTACGGACTGCGCAAGGACGGCTCCGAGTTCCCGGTCGAGATCAGCCTGAGCCCGCTGCAGACGGAGGAAGGCCTTTTCGTCTCGAGCGCGATCCGCGACGTGACCGAGCGCAAGCGGATCGAGCGGGTCTTGCGCGACAAGAACCTGGAGCTTGAAAATGCGGCCTTGGTCAAAGACCGCTTCCTGGCCAGCATGTCCCACGAACTGCGAACCCCGCTCAACGCCATCATCGGTTTCACGGGCACATTGCTGATGAAGCTGCCGGGCCCGCTCAATCCCGAGCAGGACAAGCAATTGCGCATCGTGCAGACGGGGGCGCGGCACCTTCTTTCCCTCATCAATGACCTGCTGGATGTGGCCAAGCTCAGCGCCAACAAGGTGTCGCTCAACATCGAGGCGCTCGACTGCCGGAGCATCGTCGCGGAAGTCGCGGCCACGCTGGAGCAGGAGGCCGGGCGCAAGGGGCTGGCGTTCAGCGTGCGCGCGCCCGCCCAGGCCGTCACCCTGCACACCGACCGCCGGGCGTTCAGCCAGATACTCATCAATCTGGTGGGCAATGCCATCAAGTTCACGCCGGAGGGGTCCGTGGAGGTGGTGCTGGAAGAGACGCTGTCGCCGCAAGGCCGCACCGTGCAGGTCCGGGTGCGGGACACGGGGCCCGGGATCGCGCCGCAGGAGCAGTCCCGGCTGTTCGAGGCGTTCTCGCGCGTGGAGACCGCCGACCGGCGCCACCACGAAGGCACGGGCCTGGGCCTGCACCTGAGCCGCAAGCTGGCCGAGGCGCTGGGCGGCAGCGTCGGCTTTGAAAGCACCGAAGGGCAGGGCAGCACGTTCACCGTGGAATTCCAGGAGACCAGCGCATGAAAGCCACCATCCTCGTCATCGAGGACGATGACGCGAGCCGGGAACTCGTCACCTATCTGCTGGAGGCCGCGGGCCACCGCGTGCTGGCCGCCGAGAATGGCGCGCTGGGCATGGGGCTCGCGCTGGCGGAATCGCCCGACCTGATCCTGTGCGACCTGCAGATGCCCGTCATGAACGGCTACGAGGTGGCGCAGAGCCTGCGCTCCCACCACGCGTGGCGCGTGGTGCCGCTGGTGGCCGTCACGGCATTCTCCATGCCGGGCGACCGCGAGAAGGCGCTCGACGTGGGTTTCGACGAGCACCTTTCCAAGCCCATCACGCCCGAGACCTTCGTGAAGCAGGTCGAGGCATTTCTGGGCTCCTCGTTCCACGCGCCGCCTGCGGCGGCCTGAAGCAGCTACGGCGGCAGCATGGCCAAGATCCTTGTCGTGGATGACCTTCCGGCCAACAGGGCGCTGGTGGCCACGCTCATAGGACACAGCGGCCACCAGGCGCTGGAGGCGGCGGACGGCGCCCAGGCGCTGGACGTGGTGCGGGCAGAACGCCCGCAGCTGGTGATCTCCGACATCCTGATGCCCACGATGGACGGCTATGAGTTCGTGCGGCAGTTGCGTGCCGACCCCCAGCTCGCCGCCACGCAGGTGATTTTCTACAGCGCGCATTTCCGCGAGCAGGAGGCGCGCAACCTGGCCCTGGCCTGCGGGGTCGCCCAGGTGCTGGTGAAGCCCTGCGAGCCGCAGGACATCATCGCGGCCATCGAACAGGCGCTGTCGCAGGTTCCGCCACAGCCCGTGCTCCCGCTGGAGCACAGCTTCCAGACGCGGCACCTGCAGCTCATGGCGGACAAGCTCACCGGCAACGTGGCCGAGCTGGAAGCCATGAACCGCCGGCTGGCGGCGCTGACCGACCTGAACCTGCAGCTGGCGTCCGAGCGCGACCCGCAGGTGCTCCTGGCCAGCGTCTGCCGGGGTGCGCGGGACCTGGTGGGCGCGCAGTACGTGGTGCTGTGCGCCGTGCGCAAGGATGGCCATGCGGCCCTGGTCTGCACCAGTGGCATCGATGCCGCCGCGACGGGAGTGCTGGACCTGCCCGTGGTGTCGCACGGCCTGCTGGGCAGCGTGCGCGCCGAGCGGCGGGCGCGGCGGGTGGCCAACGCCAGCGGCGACCCCCGCGAGGTGGGCTTGCCGGCGGGCTATCCGGCGCTGCACTGCGGCCTGATCGCGCCCATCACATCGCTGTCGTTCTCCTATGGCTGGATCTGCCTGGCCAACAAGCCCGGGTCGCACGAGTTCAGCGCCGAGGACGAGAAGATCCTGTCCATCCTGGGGGCCCAGGTGGGGCGCATCTACGAGAACGGAAGCCTGTACGCGGAGGTGCAGCGCCATGCCGACCAGCTTCAGTTCGAGGTGATCGAGCGCAAGCGGGTCATCGAAGAGCTCCGGGCCAGCGAGGCGGGCCTGCACCGCGCGCAGGTGCTGGCCAAGATCACCCATGTGATCAGCAGCCAGGACGGCGTGTTCGAGAGCTGGCCCGACACCTGCCCCCAGATGCTGGGCGTGGAGCCGTCGGCGATGCCCCGGTCCGCGCGCGAATGGCTGGCCCTCGTGTATCCGGACGACCAGCCCTTGTTCCGTGAGCGCGCGCTGGAGGCTGCCACCGAGGGCGTGCGCCTGGATTTCAACTACCGCCTCGTGCGCGCAGACGGCGCGGTGATCCACCTGCGCCAGGTCATGGAGCCGTTGCTGGCCGACGATGGCGTGGGCAGCGACACCGTCCGCTGGTTCAACACCATCCAGGACATCAGCGTGCAAAAGCGCGCGGAGGAAGAACTGCGCGAGAGCGACCGCCGCTTCAACGACATGCTGGACAAGGTGGAGATGATCTCGCTGATGCTCGACTGCGAGGGGCGCATCACCTATTGCAACGACTACCTGCTGCGCCTGACCGGGTGGCGGCGCGACGAGGTGTCCGGCCAGAACTGGTTCTCGCTGTTCGTGCCGCCCGAGCAGGCGGATGTGCGCGACGTGTTCGCCGACCTGCTGGCCGACCGCCCTTCTGCCTGGCACTACGACAACGAAATCATCACCCGCGGCGGCGAGCGCAGGCTGGTGCACTGGAACAACACCGTGCTGCGATCGGCGGGCGGCCAGGTGACCGGCGTGGCCGCGCTCGGGGAGGACATCACCGAGCGCAAGGAGGCCGAGCACAAGATCAAGCGGCTCAACCGCGTGTACGCCATGCTCAGCGGCATCAACACGCTGATCGTGCGCGTGCGCAAGCGCGAGGAGCTGTTTCACGAGGCCTGCCGCATCGCCGTGGAGGAAGGGCAGTTCAAGATCGCGTGGCTGGGCAAGGTGGACGCGGCCCGCCAGCAGCTGGTGCCGGTGGCGCTCTCTGGCGCGGGAGAGGACTTCCTCGCGCACATCCGGGACCGGCTGCGGCTGCACGACAAGCCCACCCCGGGCGAGAGCCTGAGCGCGGAGGTGGTTCGCACCGGGCTGCCCGCCGTGTGCGACGACGTGGTGGGCGACCCCCGGATCTTGCTGCCCGGCCTGCTGGCGCAGCGTGGCGTGGCGTCGCTGGCCATGCTGCCGCTGGTCGTGGCCCACGAGGTGGTGGGGGTGCTGGCCCTGTTTTCCGAAGAGGTGGGGTTTTTCGACGAGGCCGAGATGAAGCTGCTGACCGAGCTGGCCGGCGACATCGGCTTCGCGCTCGACCACCTCGACAAGGAAGACCGGCTGAGCTACCTGGCCTACTACGACGAGATCACCGGCCTGCCCAACCGCACGCTTTTCCTGGAGCGCGCCGGCCAGCACCTGCGGCCCCGCGAAGGGCCGCGGCCGCTGCTCGGGATCGCGCTGATGGACATCAGCCGGTTCCGGTTCGTCAATGACACGCTGGGGCGGCAGATGGGGGACGAGCTTCTCAAGCAGGTGGCGCAGCGGCTGCAGCATGCGGCGGCCGATGTGCACGGCGTGGCGCGCATCGGGATCAACAGTTTCGGCATGGCCGTGGCCGGCGCCCGCGATGCCGGGGCCGTGGCGCTGGTGGTGGACCATCTCATGCGCAGCTGCTTTGATGCGCCCTTCCTGCTGGGGCAGACCGAGCTGCGCATGGCCGCCAAGGCAGGGGTGGCCCTGTACCCCATGGACGGCATGGATGCCGAAGCGCTGCTGCGCAACGCCGAGGCCGCGGTCGGCAAGGCCAAGGCATCGGCCGACAGCCTGCTGTTCTACACCTCTGAAATGAACACCCGCGTGGCCGAGGCGCTGAGCCTGGAAGGCCGCCTGCGCGAAGCGCTGGAGCAGGGCCAGTTTGTTTTGCACTACCAGCCCAAGCAATGCCTGGCCAGCGGCGTCGTGGCGGGCGCCGAGGCGCTGATCCGCTGGAACGATCCGCACCGGGGCCTGGTGCCACCGGGGCTCTTCATTCCCATCCTGGAGGAGACCGGCCTGATCTACGACGTGGGCCGCTGGGCCCTTCGCCAGGCGCTGGCGGACAACCGGCGCTGGCGGCAGGCGGGCCACGCGCCGCTGCGCGTGGCGGTCAATGTGTCGTTCCTGCAGCTGCGGCACCGCAACTTCGTGGCCGAGGTGCGCGAGGCCTTGGCCCTGGACCCGGGGGCAGGCAGCGGGCTGGAGCTGGAGATCACAGAAAGCATGGTGATGGAGGACGTGGAGCACAGCAGGCGCAGCCTGCACGCCCTGCGCGAGATGGACATCACGATCGCCATCGACGATTTCGGCACCGGGTTCTCATCGCTGAGCTACCTGGCCACGCTGCCGGCCGACACGCTCAAGATCGACCGCTCCTTCATCCTGGGCATGGACACCGGAGCCCAGGGGCAGGCGCTGGTGTCCACCATCATCAACATGGGGCACTCGCTGGGGCTCAAGGTGGTGGCCGAGGGGGTCGAGACGGACGACCAGTGCCGCCGGCTCGCACTGCTGGGCTGCGACGAGATCCAGGGCTACCTGCTCAGCCGGCCCCTGCCCGCGGACGTGTTCGAGGCCCAGTTCCTGGCGGGTTCCGCCGGCGTGCCCGCGCACTGAGTCCGGCGGCGGTCCCGTGGCGGGCCCCGCCGCCGCGCCGCCGCGTGGTGTCAGTGTTTTTGCACCAACTTGATGATGCTGGAGAAATCCAGCGCGCCATGGCCCGCCAGGCTGTGTGCGGCATACAGGCTGCGCGCCAGGCCGCCGAGCGGGGTGGAGGCCTTCACGGCCGCGGCGTTCTCCTGCGCCAGCCCCAGGTCCTTGAGCATGAGGTCGGTGCCGAAGCCGCCCGCATAGCCCTTGCTCGCCGGCGCGGTCTCCATCACGCCGGGCATGGGGTTGTACTTCTCCAGCGCCCAGTTGCCGCCCGAGCTGCGGCGCATGATCTCGGAGAGCACCTTCGGGTCCAGGCCATTGGCCACGCCCAGGGCGATCGCCTCGCTGGTGCCGGCCATCAGGATGCCCAGCAGCATGTTGTTGCAGATCTTGGCCGTCTGGCCCGCGCCCACGGCGCCGGCGTGAAAGATGTTGGCGCCCATCTTCTCGAGCACGGGGCGCGCGCGTTCCAGTGCCGGGGTGTCGCCGCCCACCATGAAGGTCAGCGTGCCGGCGATGGCCCCGCCCGTGCCGCCCGAGACGGGCGCGTCGATGAAGTCCATGCCCCGTGCCTTGGCGGCCTCGGCCACCTTGCGCGACGTGGCGGCGGCGATGGTCGAGCAGTCGATCACCAGCGTGCCCTCGGCCAGCAGCGGCAGCAGGCCGGGTTGCCGGTCGCTGCCCAGATAGAGCGTTTCCACGTGCTGGCTGGCGGGCAGCATGCTGATGACGACCTCGGCCCCTTGCACGCAGGCGCCGGCGTCCGTCGCGATGCGCACGCCATCGGCGGCGAGCTTGTCGCAGGCCGGCTTGGAGAGGTCGAAGGCGCCCACGTCGTGGCCCGCCTTGTGCAGGTTCAGGGCCATGGGGCCGCCCATGTTGCCGAGGCCGATGAATGCAATCTTCATGGTGTGTTTCTCCTGGATGTCGTTGTGGTGGTGAATCGGGTTGGTATGAAATTGATAGCTGCCAGCGCTTGTTTTCAAAGGGCTACCGGCCGAAAAGGCTTGAAAATCACTCGGCGAAGTCTGCGCCGCGGGCTTTCAGCTCCGCGCGCAGCACCGAGCGGTGGCAACGCGATTCGTCCTCGCAGTAGCAGCCCAGCGACATCGCGGCGTGGCGCGAGAGCGCGGCCAGCAGGTCCAGCGTGCGGCTGGCCTCGGGCTGGGCCAGTTCCTTGCGGAACTGCTTGACGAACGCGTCCCACTCCTTGTCCGTCTGCGCCTGCTGGCCCTGGGCCATGAGTTCGGCCGTGGGGGACAGCAGGGGGTACCACACGTCGTAATAGTCGCGGCTGGCGAACTCGGTCTTGGGCACGCCACGCGGCGGGCGGCGCACGGTGCCGATGCGGGTGCCTTCCCCGGCGGCGCGCGGGGTGCCGAGGCGGACGATGCGAAGGGGCATGGTGGTGGGCTCCAGGGAGGGTGGGGCAGATCAGTCGTCGGCTTCGAAGATGCTGTGCTTCTTCGCGGCGGTTTTTTTCTTCGGCTGGGTGCCGGTGCTGGCGGGCGCTTTCCTGGCCGCGGCCGGGGTGTTGGTTGTTTTCTTCTTGCGCGGCGATGCCTTGGCCAGCGGGTTGTAGGCCAGGGCTGCTTCGAGCCAATGGTTCCACTGTGCGCGCGTGGCGTAGCCATTGGGCTCCACCCAGAAGTAGCCCTTCATGCCGCCGCCGGGCGACAGCTCGCGGGTGTTCTGCATCTCCTGCACCTCGCCATGGCGCTCCGGCGGCAGGCGCACCAGCAGTTCCTCGCCCTTGACGGCGACACACATCTTGCCGTCCACAAAAAACGCATGGGTGCCGAACAGCGGGCGCTCCTCCACGTCGCTGCGGTGCGCGAGCGCCGTGCGCACGGCGTCGATCAGGTGCAGGGTTTCGTCGGAGAGGGGGCGGGCGGGCATGGTTTCAGGTCAAATAGGCCGCTAGCGCTTGATGGATAAGCGCTGGCAGCTATAAAAACAGGAGTTTTTGCTTAGCGGATGGCCTCTGTCGCATCCCCGTCCAGCATGCGCCGCGCAATGATCACGCGCATGATTTCGTTCGTGCCTTCCAGGATCTGGTGCACGCGCGCGTCGCGCAGCAGGCGCTCCAGCGGGTATTCGCGGATGTAGCCATAGCCGCCGTGCAACTGCAGGGCGTCGTTGATGACGGTGAAGCCCGCGTCGGTGGCGAAGCGCTTGGCCATGGCGCAGTAGGTGGAGGCGTCGCGGGCCCCCGCGTCCAGCTTGCTGGCGGCCAGGCGCACCATCTGGCGCGCGGCCACGAGTTCCGTCGCCATGTCGGCCAGCTTGAACTGCAGGGCCTGGAAGCTGGCGATGGGTTTGCCAAACTGCTTGCGGTCCTGCATGTATTGCTGCGCGGCGTTGAGCGCGCCTTGCGCCGCGCCCACCGAGCAGGTGGCGATGTTGATGCGGCCGCCGTCCAGGCCCTTCATCGCGATCTTGAAGCCTTCGCCCTCGCGGCCCAGCAGGTGGTCGGCCGGGATGCGCACGTTGTCAAAACTGATGGTGCGCGTGGGCTGGCTGTTCCAGCCCATCTTGTGTTCCTTCTTGCCGTAGGTGATGCCGGGTGCATCGGCTGGCACGGCAAAGGCGCTGACGCCGCTAGCGCCCGAATTCGCGTCGCCCGTGCGCGCCATGAGCACCAGCACGTCGGTGCTGCCTGCGCCGCTGATGAAGGCCTTGCTGCCGTTGATGACGTAGTCGTGGCCCACCAGTTCGGCACGCGTCTTGAGCGAGGCGGCGTCGGAGCCTGCGCCGGGCTCGGTGAGGCAGTAGGACGCGAGCTTCTCGCCCGTGGTCAACAGCGGCCCCCAGTGGTCGCGCACGACGGGGGTGGCCCAGGTGCCCAGCATCCAGGTGGCCATGTTGTGGATGGTGATGAAGGCGGTGGTGCTGGGGTCGATGGCGGCCATTTCCTCGAACACCAGGGTGGCGTCCAGGCGGGGCAGGGCGAGGCCACCGGCGTTCTCGGGTGCATACAGGCCACAAAAGCCCAGCTCGCCCGCCTTGGCGATGGCTTCCTTCGGGAAGATGCCCTCGGCGTCCCACAACGCCGCGTGGGGCGCGAACTCGGCTTGCGCAAAGTCGCGGGCCGTCTGGGCAAAGGCGCGTTGTTCTTCGGTGAGTTCAAAGTCCATGGTGTTCTGTCTCGTCGTCGGTTCTTGTTGTTCTGGGCGCCCGGTTCAGGGCCTGGCGGATGGGTGGTCCAGCGTCAGCCAGCGCATCAGGCCCTTGCGGCGGGTCTCGGTCTCCGTCGTCAGACACTCGTGGTACAGGCGCGGCCACTGGGGCTGCGACTCGGCACTGCGCGTGGCCTGCTTGCAGCGCGTGGTGCGTTCGCGCTGCCAGGCTGTGTGCTCCTGCCGCAGCTGGGGCCGCTCGTGGGCCGACAGGGCGCGCATCACATCGCCGTAAAGGATGCCAATCTGCGTGTCTGCCGCCTGAAAGGCCTGCACCGCGCAGGCATTGGTTTCCTCCACGCTGCCGCCGGGTTTGCAGGCGGCACCGGCCTGCGCGTGGGCATCAGCTCCCACCAGCATCACGCAAGCCGCACCGAAGACCATGGCCCATCCCCGCATCATTGTCAGATCAATTTGCATGCCCCGCTTTTACCATCGACCACAGTGGTCACGACTGGCGCGGCCTAAGGCCAGAGCCACCGTGCAAGGGCCGCCCCGCCGCACGGGTGGCGTCCCCCTTCCGCATCGCGCAGCGATGCAAGAGAAGAGAAGGGGGAAGGCGCGCAGCGCCTCAGGGGGATGTCACTTCAAGCTAATCGTCGTGTTCACACCATGCGACGTGGTGCTGTCATCAAACCAGCGGGCCGTCACCGTCTTGGTCTGCGTGTAGAACATGACGACCTGCTTGCCGTAAGGGCCCAGGTCGCCTAGCTTGGACGCGCGCGAACCCGTGAACGAGAACAACGGCACTGGCACGGGGATTGGCACGTTGATGCCGACCTGGCCCACGTCGATTTCTTCCTGGAACTTGCGCGCTGCCGCACCCGACTGCGTGAAGATGGCGGTGCCGTTGCCGTTGGGGTTGCTGTTGATGAACTCGATGGCTTCGTCGATGTCGGCGGCGGGCACCAGGGCCAGCACGGGGCCGAAGATTTCCTGGTCATAGATGGCCATGCCGGGCTTCACGTTCGAGAAGATCGTCGGGCCCACGAAGTTGCCCTTTTCATAGCCGGGCACCATAGGCTTGCGGCCGTCCAGCTCCAGCGTGGCGCCATCGGCGATGCCGCGTTCGATCAGGCCTTCCACACGCGAGAGCGCCGCACAGGAAACGAGCGGGCCCACGTCCGTGCCCTTTTCAGTGCCGCCGTTGACCTTGAGCGTCTTGGCCTTGGCCACCAGATCGGGAATCCACTTTTGCGCCTCGCCCACCAGCACCACCACGGGCAGGGCCATGCAGCGCTGGCCGGCGGCGCCAAATGCGGCACCGGCGATGGCGTTGAGCGACTGTTCCTTGTTCGCGTCGGGCAGGATGATCGCGTGGTTCTTGGCGCCCATCATGCATTGCGCGCGCTTGCCGGCCAGGGTGGCGCGGTTGTACACATGGGTGCCCACCTTGGTGGAGCCCACGAAGGAGACTGCCTTGATGTCCTTGTGGTCGCAGATCGCGTTCACGGCCATCTCGCCGCCGTGGATCACGTTGAGCACACCGGGTGGAATGCCGGCTTCCAGCGCCAGCTCCACCAGGCGCATGGTCACCATGGGGTCCTGCTCGGAGGGCTTGAGCACGAAGGTGTTGCCCGTGGCAATCGCCATGGGGAACATCCACAGCGGGATCATGGCCGGGAAGTTGAACGGGGTGATGCCCGCGCACACGCCCAGGGGCTGCAGCAGGGTGTAGGTATCGACGCCGCCGGCCACGTTGTTGGCCAGCTCGCCCAGTTGCAGGTTGCCGATGCTGGCGGCGTGTTCCACCACTTCCAGGCCACGGAACACGTCGCCTTCGGCGTCGGGCAAGGTCTTGCCTTGTTCGGCCGTGAGGATGGCGGCCAGCTCGGCCATGTTTTCGCGGATGAGCTGCTGGTACTTGAGGAAGATGCGGGCGCGCGTGCCGATGGGCGTCTTCTTCCAGGTCTTGAACGCTTCCTTGGCCGAGGCCACGGCGGCATCGATTTCTTCGGCCGTGGCAAAGGGCACGCGGGCCAGCACCTCTTGCGTGGCGGGGTTCACCACGTCGCGCCACTCGGTGGTCTTGGACTCGACGAACTGGCCGCCGATCAGCAGCTTGACGGTGGGGGCCAGTGCGGCCACGTGGGTGGGTGCGTTCATGGTTTTGTCTCCGGGGGGTTGCAAACGGCCCGCGGTGCAGGCCAACCCGTGCATGTTATGCGTGCAAATATGTAATTACAATGCCGCAAACTGCAACGCCAATGTGCCTTTATGCACATCGTCAGGGCAACCTGGAGCAAGCTCGGAGCCGTGTGGGATGCCGGAAAACAAAAAAAGGCAACCGCTGCCGTTTGCCTTTTTTTCCGCTTGCTCCCGCTGGGGAGCACTCAGTTTCTGGACGGGAATATGCCCTCCAAGGCGATGATGTAGTTGAGGCCCAGGTAGGGCTGCATAACGGAGAACGGCTGGTTGCCCCCGGTACTGCCTGTCGTCGCGCTGCTCATGGCCAATTGGGTATTCGCGGTGCTGCTGGCTGCATACTGGGCATTGCGCTGGTTGGACCCCGCTGGTATGGCAAGGGGGCCGGGCTCCTGCACCGTGCCCAGGGTGGTGGATGCCGGGATCGTGGGCGCGGCATGCGTATGCGCCGGCATTTCCGTGCTGTTGAGGGTATGTGTGGGGCTGCCTGAAACTTCCCCCAGATCCACTAGCGAAAGTCCCGGACCCTGCCCCGTGCCAACGGGAACACGGCCCCGGAGGTCTGGAAGCCCAAAGGTGGTCTGCCCATTGCCGCCATAGGTGGTGCCCAGCAGGGAGAACAGGGCCGTGTTCTGGGAGATGCTGAGTAGCTGCCCGTTGCACAAGGCCCATCCACGGGGGGCGAAATTGCCGGCGAACATCCTGATTTCAGCAATAAGCGGGTTACTCATAGTCGTTCCTCATCAAGTCAAAAAGTAGCCAGTGGTCCAGCCTCCGTTGGCGCGGGCGGACGGGGATAAAAGGGGTGCGGCGTGGCGCTGGAGCCAAGTTGAGGCATTTGGAGCAGCGCGTTCCCACAGGGTGCCCGTGCTGTCACTGCTGGCGCTTGACCATTGGCGCTCGCCGCGGGGCCCCGACAGGGGGGTGGCGCGCAATTCAGACCAGACATCCTTCGCGTTGCTTCCCGGCAAAGCTGCTACCAGCGCAGAGCCCACGCTACTGCCAGCCTCTGCCCCCAGCAGGGCCGGGGCGGTCCACGCCAAACCTGCCCGCTCGAACTGCAACTTCCAGCGTGGCTCAGCATGTTCGGGTGTAGGCCAACTGGAAACGGACCAGGCGCGCATGCCGGCGTTTTGTTCAAGAAGCCATGGAAACCCCGCCAGCTCGGTGCGCAGCAGGGGCTGCTGCACTTGCCACCACTGCGTGAACCGTTGCGTCTGGCTGCCCGAGAACAATGCGACCACGACGTCTGGCTGCTGGGAAATGATGGCCTCGCGCAGTTCGCCAAACTCGTGGAGTCGCCCTGGTGCGCCTGCGATATGGCGGCCCACGATCTGCCCGCCCAGCGTGCGCCAGCGGTGCTGGAAGGCCTGGATGAAGTCATACCCCGACTCGTGCCAGCCCATCGACAGGAAAGCGCGTGGACCGCACTGCGCATACACCTTGTCGGCAAGCGCTGATGCCATGGCGCATAGCTCGAGGCTGTGGCGAACTTGCAGGGGGGTGTGCTCCGAAGGGGCTGCGATGTCGGCCCCGCTGTCGCTGATCCAGAGGGGTACACCGGCCTTTTCCGTCAGGGCTGATACCTTTTTCGCCAGCAATGGGGGCATCCACCCCATTACCGCATCGATCCTGCCGCCCTGCAGCGCAGACCCGATGGCTTGGGCGGGGGCTGCAGGCAAGGGGCCTGCCGACAGCCAGGTCAGCCCGACCTGCGAGGCGCCAGCCTGTGCCAGGCCCAGCTCCACGCCCCGCCGGTAGTCGTGCGCAAGCTGCGGCAGCTTTTCTGACGCGGGCGCGATGCCCAGAATGTGCCACTGGGGGCGGGGCGAGCCGGCGGATGCGAGAACAGGTGCCGAGAGCTGGACGCCAGTAGCCGCCACCGCTCCGCCCGTGGCCAGGAAATGGCGCCGATGCAGGGGCGCGATCATGGCAGTGCCTCCTCAACCAGCGGATGGGAGGCCGCCGGACGGTAGGACTGGCGCAAGTCCTGAATCCTCTGGTAGTGAGGGGCGATCCATTGCGCGGTCAGGGATTGGAGATGGTCGCTTGCCATGCTGTGTTTGGTTTCCGTGTCTGGAACGTAGGCTTGGTGGGGGTGCTTGCCGTGCCGCGTGATGCGTTCGCGCATCCGCGCACGGTCATCTGCCGGCATCTGCCAGCGCATGTGGGCCAGCAGGTCTGTTTCGATGGCGCCGGGTAGCTCGGTGTGGTCCAGCAGCAGTGTGCGTGCGGGATCGAACTCCCGGGCCATGGCTCCATAGATGTCGCCCAGTACCCGTGCGCAGTAGAGTTCATGGGGCATGAGGGCCAGTTCCTGGAAGCTCAGGCCTTCCAGGCAGGCGCCCAGCGTGCCCGGCACCAGGAAGAACGCGCGCTCCCGCATTTGCGACACCAGCACCGACAGCGGTTCCCGGGCGAGAAACACCCAGCGCGCTTCGGGCCAGGCATCGGCCACCAGCGGGGCCTTGTCCGTGTTCCAGGCGTCGAGCTTGATGCTCACGGATTCGAGCCGTGGGCTGGCGCTGTCGCAGCGCTGGGCCCAGGCGCTGACCCATGCGCGCAATGCACGCACGACCTGCGCCTTGTCGATGAGCCCGCTGGGCAAGGCCTGGCGCAGCAGAAAGTCCACCGGAGCGGGCTCCGACAGTTGCAGATGGTGCGGGCTTTCCGCCAGCGCCTGCGTGATGAGCGTGGAGCCACAGCGCGACACGTGGAAGATGACGAGCGAGGGGTCCAGGCCCGGCGACCGTTCATGCCAGGCCAGCAGGTCGTGAAGCGGCGTCTGGCGCCGGAACGCCAGATGGAAGGGGTGCTGCATCTGGCTCTGGATGCCGTGCTGGAAGAAGGGCTCGCGCATCGGCTCGTCGAGCATGCGGATCCAGTCCACCATCACCTGGCCCTTGGCGATGTAAAAACGGATCGGGCGCCAGCCGCTGAAGTTCACAGAATCCATTGTTCCACCCACGCGCGGCGCCCGGCCTTCATGGCCGACTCCACATCCGATGCGTCAAATTGAAAGCCGGCGTCCTGCCCCATGCGCACCGATTCCTGCACGAACTCGGCGGTGTTGGTGATGGCGCTGAGCCTTGCGGAGTGTTCCGCATCCGCTCCCACGAAGTCGCGAAACCGGATGAACTGGCTCCACGGGTCGCTGGGGTCGGGCAGGGGCTCGCCGGCATCGCTGGAGCGGAAGGCCTCGAACAGGCGCATGTCCACCGAGGTGTCCGCCACCAGGTGGACCCGGGTCTGGCTGCCACGGTTGCGAACCCGGTGCGGGCGCGATACGTCGACGTACCAGCACTCGCCAGCCCGCAGCGGGATGCGCTCGCCATCGACATGGAAGAACACCTGCTCGCCCGTCTGCAGCGGCACGTGCAGGCGGGCCTCGCCCCGCGCCGCGCACACGCCGGCATCGGTGTGCTCCTTGATTTCGCAGCCCGGCAGCAATTGCATGAGCCGCACGGACTTCCAGGGCAAGGCCATGGTGTCCAGCATGGCGCGCAGCGTGGGGCACTGTTCCAGCGCGGGCGTGTCGGCATAGCCCGATGCCGGCACATCAACAGGAACGACATCGATGGGGGCCTCGGGCGCGGAACGCAGCGCGAGGGCCTGCCAGCCACCATCGTGGCGGCCCTCGTTGAAATGGGTGCGCCACAGCGAGGAGGGCAGGGCGTTGACTTCGGCCAGGGCCGCAGCGGCGTCGAACCGCCAGGGCAGCCGGGCTGTTTGCATGCCCTGCACCATCACGCCCTGGGGCTGTGCTTGCGCAGGTGATTCCAGAGGCGTCATTGCGCGCAGATGGCGTAGGCGATGCAGGCCGACGTCAGGGTGGGAACGCGGTAGGAGTTCAGAAGCCGGATGCTCCAACTTTGCACCGAAGCGCCGCAAGCGCCGCCCGCCGTGGGGTAGTTGGCGGCAATGAACACGCCGCCCGTATCGATCCCGCCAGCCCCGCTGGCACCCTCGTACCCTCCCCCTACAACCTTCTCCCCGGGCAGGCAGCAGGCGGTCGCATTGCAACTGTCCGTGGTGCCGGTGCCGGTTGCGGTCCGCACATTGACACTGAGCGAGCCCGCAGGGCCTGGGAGGCCGGTCGCGCCCGTGGCACCCGTGGCGCCCGCAGGGCCTGTGGCGCCCGTGGGGCCGGTGGCTCCCGCCACGCCCGGAGCGCCGTTGCTACCCGCAGCGCCCGTGGCGCCGGCGGGGCCTGCCGTTCCGGTCGCGCCGGTCGCGCCAGTGGGGCCGGCGGCCCCGGTAGCGCCCGTGGTGCCTGCCGGGCCGGTGGCGCCGGTCGCTCCGATGGCTCCCGTCGCGCCGGTCGGGCCGGTCGCTCCCGTGGCTCCCGACGCCACGCCGGGGGCGCATTGCCCCAGCCGCCCGGACGGGCCGTCAAAGCACAGGACGCTGGTGTTCGTATTGGGCGTGCCCGACAGGCTGGGGACCAGCACTTCGCCGGAGCCTTGCACGCGCAGCCTGTCGGTGTTGGAGGGGCCTTTGATCACAAAGCCGCCACCGACAGGCGGCGTGATGCTCACATCCGCCGCATGGGCACCCAGGGTGGCCAACGCCAGGCAGGCCTGGCCGGCCCAAAGCGACTTGTATGAGAGAGTGGTGCGTGTCATAGATGTCTGAGGCTAAGGAAGCGGGGAGGCAAGGAAAGCGGGGCGTGGCCCGGGATGCGCGGAAAGGAAGCCCGCCGTGCGCGGCTTCCCGAAAGATGCAAGGAATGGGCACGGAGCGCGGAGGCTGGCGCGGAGAAGCCCGGCACGGGCTTGTTTCTGGCGGGCAGCCGCGGGGGGCTGCATGAATGCATTCATCCTGTCCTCCCTGTGTATCGGCGGCCTTGGGGAATCCCTGGGCTCTTGTGGCTGTGCGCGGTCCCGCTGCTCGGTGCCGGGCGCGGCTGGAGTGTGCAACAAAAAACACAGAGTGTAAATTTTTAACAATCATCGCGTTTACAGCGAAAGGCGCCTGGTGCAGGAAAGGAGGAGGGCGAGCCCGGGGGCGTGCAGGCGTCGCATCCTCTTCTTCCTGGCGACGGGCTCCGAGGGCGCCACAATCGGCCCATGGATTGGGATCATTTCCGCTACTTTCTGGAGCTCGCGCGCGCCGGCACGCTGGTGGGCGCCGCACGCCGCCTGGGCGTGGAGCACACCACCGTGTCGCGCCGCCTGCAGGCGCTGGAGAAACAGGTGGGATCGGCCCTTTTCGCCCGTGAAGCCGGGGGCCACCGGCTCACGGAAGCAGGGCGGCAGCTGATGCCCAAGGTGGAGGCCATGGAGGCCGCGTTCCTCGCGGTGGAGAGTGCGGCGCCTGGTGTGCGGCAAGGGCTGCACGGCCTGGTGCGCATCGGCACCACCGAGGGTTTTGGCAACCTGATCCTCGCGCCGCAGCTGGCCCGCTTCGCACAGAACCACCCGGGCCTGGTGGTGGACCTTCTGGCGCTGCCCCGCCTGGTGCACCTGTCGCGGCGCGAGGCGGACATCGTGATCTCCCTGGAGCGCCCCGTGCGGGGCGCGGTGCTGGTGGTCAAGCTCACCGACTATGTGTTGCAGCTCTACGGCGCGCGCGACTACCTCGCCGGCCATGCGCCCGTCCACACGGCCGACGACCTGCGCGGCCACACCTTCATCAGCTATGTGGACGACCTGCTGTTCAGCAAGGAACTGCAGATCCTCGACGAGCTGCACCGCCCCGCGCATTTCGTGCTGCGCAGCACGAGCATCCTCGCGCAGTACGAGGCGGCGCGCGCCGGTGCCGGGCTGGCGGTGCTGCCCGCGTTCGTGGCGGCCCAAGATCCCTCGCTGGTCCCGGTGCTGCCCGGGGTGGCGCGGTTCCAGCGCACGTTCTGGATGTCGATGCCCGCCGAGAACAAGCACGTGGCGCGCATGCAGGCCACCTGGGCGTTCTTGCGCGAGGCCGTGGCGGCCCGGCAAGGGTTGCTGCTGCCTTCCATTGGTGCTATTGATTCGGGAGCTGCTGGCGCTTGATGAAAAAGCCTTGCAGGCGCTTTTCATGAATTTTTTGCAGTGCCGCGTGTCCCGGCGCCGGTGATTGCGCCGCGGGGCCCTGGCACGGCGGCATCGCCGATGAAGGAGACCTGTGATGGCCAAGTACCGGATATTGAGCCTGGACGGCGGCGGCCTGCGCGGCCTGATCACGGCACGGCTGCTCGCGCGGCTCAACGGCCATCCGCAGATCGCGGGCTGGCCGGACGTGCTGCTGCTGTCGCGGACTACCAGACCGCGCAGTTGCCGCAGGCGGCGGCTGCCATCGTGGACAGGCAGGCGCAGCGCCCTTGTGCAGCCCGTCCACCCCTTGCGTGAGGCTGCCCATGCGGGCCGGCCCGGCCTGAAAGCGGCGCCCCTGCGGCCCGCCGTGGCAAAGTGGCGGCTTGCGGCGGGCCACACTTCCGCCACCGCTTCCCCGTGACCCATTCAGAATGCACGCCGTGACTCCCCTTGACCTCCAAGCCTATCTGCACCAGCACATTCCCCTGTCCCACGCCATGGAGGTGACGGTGGTCGACGCCACGCCGCAGCAGGTGGTGCTGGCCGCTCCGCTGGGGCCCAACATCAACCACCGCGATACGGTGTTTGGCGGCAGCGCATCGGCCGTGGCGATCCTGGCCGCCTGGTCGATGCTGCACCTGCGCCTGTCGGCCGAGCAACTGGGCAGCCGCCTGGTGATCCAGCGCAACACCATGGACTACCTCGCGCCCATGGCCGGCGCCTTCACCGCCGTGGCGCAGGCGCCCACGCCGCAGGCCTGGCGCTCTTTCACCCGGATGCTGCAGCGCAAGGGGCTGGGCCGGATCGTGCAGGCGTCGGCGCTGCACTGCGATGGGCGGCCAGCGGGGCGGCTGGAAGGAGAGTTCGTGGCGTTCGGGCCGGGTTACCCGTAGGGCAGGGCCCTGGGCGCACGCCGACTGCGGCGGGCCGCCGGGGCATCCAGCCTCCGGGTTTGTCCCCGCGCCGGGCAGGCGAGACGCCGGCGTGCTCCAACGCTGGGGCACGGAGCGCCGCATCGCAGCCGGGATGTGCCTGACAGGTGCCGGACAGGTGCCGAAATGGGGTCCAAAGGGTGCTTTCATCCTGCCACTGCGTCGTGGGGCGCGGCGTACCCTTCATGTCCTGGGCGAAGCGGTGATCACGGTGGCCTTGTCCTTTTGTCTTCTCCAAGCAAGGACCAGCAGGAAGGGCCAGGACACCGGGCTTTGCCCCACAGGAGTCCATGGCGATGTCACCTCTTATCTCCGGCCTTGCGTCCGTAGCCTCTCTGATCTTCAACGCAGCCTCCAGCGGGCCGGGCAAATCCGCCGCATCGCGGCGCGGCGCTGGCGCGACCGAGCCTGAGCCCTCCACGGTCCTCACCCTGAGTCCGCAGGCCGAGGCATTGGCGGGGTTTGCAGAAAAAGGCATTCTGGTCTCGCAGGGCAAACTCGACGGCCCCGCCGTGGGCGTGGTGGGGCGGGGCGGCGGTTCGGTGCCGGCGGGGGCTTCCGGCGCACCGGGCGGCCGGTTGGTCTCCAGGGAGGATTTTCGGGACCTGCTTGCCCGCTTTGGTGCCACCGAGGCCCAAACCGAGCAGCTGACGGCAGGTTTTGACACCAACAAGGACGGATCCATCTCGCAGGATGAATTCCTCAAGGGCCTGGCCAGTACCAAGGGCGCCCAGGCGGGCAGTGGTTTTTCGCAGGCGGTGATGCAGCTCATGGACCAGGGCGGCAACGCGGATGGCACGGTGGCGCAGAAGGAGTTCGCGGCGTTCTCGACAGCCTTCGCGGCAGCGGGCCAGCGCCGGGCGTGAAAAGCCAGGCCGCAGGGGCATCGAACCCGGTGCCGCCAACGGGCATAAAAAAACGGCGCTTCCAAGGAAGCGCCGTTCTCTTGCGGGGCCGACAGGTGCCTCCACCCCCTTGCGGGAGCAGGGCCCCCAGCCTCAGCCGGGAGGCGTCGTCGTCATATCCTGCCCATCAGCAGCAGGATCACGAGAATCAGCACCACCAGCCCGATCCCGCCGCTGGGTCCGTAGCCCCATGAGCGGCTGTGGCCCCAGGTTGGCAGTGCGCCAACCAGGATGAGGATGAGGACGATCAGCAGAATCAGCGAGAGGGACATGGCAGTTCCTTGTTGTGTGTTGCGGTGACTGCATTGTTGGGGCGCCCCCCGGGGTGCGGCCGAAGGTGCCGCGCCCGCCTGGAGGTCAGGTTTTTCCGACGTGGCCTGTGGGAGGCCGCGCAGTGCCGCAGGGCGCGGCAGGTGGCTTGAATGCTATAAAAAAAATAGCTGCTAGCGCTTGTTGTTAAAGCGCTGCAGCCATTTTCCGGTGTTATTCAGCTGCTGCCGGCCCGCAGGCCCTCAATGCGCTCCGGCCGCGTCGGCGGCGCCCGGGCCCTGGGCCCTGGGCGGCCGCCTGGTCAGCCAGATCAGCCCGATCAGCAGCAGGAACAGCCCGGCCGATCCGAGGAAGATGTCGTTGGCCGCGCGGGTGAACGCCTGCTGGTCGATCAGGCGGTTCACCTGCGCCAGCGCCTGCAACTGTGTCAGGCCCGATGCCATCAGGTTATCCAGCGTGATGGCGAACACGCCCTGGCCCTGCACCAGGCCCTCGGTCAGGTGCGCGTGGTGCATGGCGGCGCGGCTTTCCCACAGCGTGGTGGCGATGGACGTGCCCATGGCCCCGGCGGTGATGCGCACGAAGTTGCTCAGCCCGGCGGCGGCCGGAATGCGCTCGGGCGCCACCCCTGCCAGCGTCAGCGTGGTCAGCGGGATGAAGAAGAACGCCATGGCCGCACCCTGCAGCAGCGTGGGGATCAGGATGTGGATGAAGTCGGTCTGCACGGTGAACTGCGAACGCATCCACAGCACGATGCCGAACACGATGAACGCGCCCGTCGCCATGCGCCGGGGGTCCCACTGGCCGACCTTGCGGCCCACCAGCGGCGTGAGCAGGATGGCGAAGATGCCCACCGGCGCCAGCGCCATGCCGGCCGAGGTGGCGGTGTAGCCCATCCACTGCTGCAGCCACAGCGGCAGCAGCACCACGTTGCCGAAGAAGAGGGCATAGGCCACCGACAGCGCGAGCGCGCCGAAGGTGAAGTTGCGGCCCTTGAAGAGCTTGAGGTCCACCACCGGGTGCTTGTCGGTGAGCTCCCAGACCAGGAACACGGCGAACGCCACCACGGCGACGACGGCCATCACGATGATCTCGTTGGAGGCGAACCAGTCGAGCTCCTTGCCCTTGTCGAGCATGAGCTGCAGCGCACCCACCCACAGCACCAGCAGGGACAGGCCGACGGTGTCGATCGGCAGCTTGCGGATCGTGGTCTCGCGCTTGCGGTAGATGCCCCAGGTGAGCACGCCGGCCAGCAGCCCCACGGGCACGTTGATGTAGAAGATCCACGGCCAGGAGATGTTGTCCGTGATCCACCCGCCCAGGAGCGGCCCCACCACGGGCGCGACCAGCGTGGTCACGCCCCACAGGGCCAGCGCCGTTCCGGCGAGGGCACGCGGGTAACTGGCCAGGAGCAGCGTCTGCGACAGCGGGATCATCGGCCCGGCGACCAGGCCCTGCAGCACGCGAAAGAAGACCAGCATCTCCAGCGACGAGGCGAAGCCGCACAGCCAGGAGGTGAGCACGAACAGCAGCACGCTCATGGTGAACAGCCGCACCGCGCCGAAACGCTGCGTGAGCCAGCCCGTGAGCGGCACCGAGATGGCGTTGGCCACGCCGAAGCTGGTGATGACCCAGGTGCCCTGGCCCGGGCTCACGCCCAGGTCACCGGCAATGGCGGGGATGGAGACGTTGGCGATGGACGAGTCCAGCACGTTCATGAACGTGGCCAGCGACAGCGACAGCGTGCCCAGCAGCAGGGCCGTGCCCTGCAGCGGGGGGTAGGCCGCAGGCGGCCCGGGCGGGGCGGCTGGCGGCGGCGGCGCGGCGGGCAGCGCCGAGGCGCCGGCCTGGTCCGCGGTGGGGTTGGCGGCAGTCATGGAAAAGACTCCGGCTTACTGCACCACAGGGGCGCGCACGGGGGCGGAGGCGTGGTTCTGTGCCTGCCCGGCGCTGCCGCCCGGCGTCTGGACCACCTTGGGCGAGGCCACGGCCAGGGCCTTGCGGCCCAGGTTGGCGGCGATGATCTGGGCCACCTCGTCGTCGGCGGCCTTGAACTGCGCGTCGAACACGGCGGTGGCGGCCACGGGCGTGGTGCGCTGGGTGTCGGACAGGGTCTTGCCGCTCTGGTCGGCCGTGTCCACCTTCACGTCCATCGACAGGCCCACGCGCAAGGCGTGTTCGCTGACTTCCTTGGGGTCGAGGGCAATGCGCACGGGCACGCGCTGCACCACCTTGATCCAGTTGCCCGTGGCGTTTTGCGCGGGCAGCAGCGCGAAGGCGGCGCCCGTGCCGGCACCCAGGCCGGCGACCTTGCCGTGGTAGACGACCTTGGTGCCGTATACGTCGGCCACCAGCTCGGCGGGCTGGCCGATGCGCAGGTTCTGCAGCTGGCTTTCCTTGAAGTTGGCGTCCACCCACAGGTCGTTCAGGGCCACCAGCGTCATCAGCGGGGCACCTGCCTGCACGCGCTGGCCCACCTGCACACCGCGCTTGGCCACATGGCCGTCGAGCGGCGCCACCAGCTGGGCGCGCTGCACGGCCAGGTAGGCCTCGCGCACGCGTGCCGAGGCGCGCTGCACGTTGGGGTGCTGCTCGATGGAGGTGCCTTCGGTCTGCGTCTGGCTGGCGGCCAGTTGCTCCTGCGCGGCCACCACGGCGGCCTGGGCGGCGGCCACGGTGCTCCTGGCGGCCGTGACCTGGGCATTGGCGTGCTGGAACTCTTCCTTGCCCACGGCGCCGCTGGCCATCAGCGGGGCGCGGCGGGCCACGTCGTCCTGCAGGCGCGCGGCATCGGCCTGGGCGCGCGCCAGGTCGGCGCTGCGCAGGCTGACCTGGGCCTTCAACGTGGAGTTGTTGGCGAACAGGGTGCGCACCTCGCGCACGGTCTGGGCCAGCTGCGCCTCGGCCTGCTCCAGCGCCACGCGGGCATCGGCGGGGTCGAGCTTGACCAGCAGCTGGCCGGCCTTCACGTAATCGGTGTCGTCCGCGCCGATGGAGACCACGGTGCCGCCGATCTGCGGCGTGATCTGCACCACGTTGCCCGCCACGTAGGCGTTGTCGGTGGTCTCCACATGGCGGCCATTGGCCCAGTGCCAGCCGCCCCAGCCGATGGCGGCCAGGGCCACGGCGGCGGCGATCAGGGTCAGGCCCCGGCGGCGGGCGGTGTTGGCTTCTTGGGAGGTGAGGGGTTCGCTCATGGCTGTGATCTTTCGGTAGGTGTTTGTTGTGTGTGTTTTTCGTGTGCCAGGAATCAGCGCGCGGCGGTGCGCAGCGTGTCGGTGTCGTCCGTCCAGCCGCCGCCCAGGGCCTTCATCAGCATGAGGCGGGTGTCGAGCTGGCGCGCGCGCAGGTCCACGGCCAGGCGGCGCTGGGCGAGCACCTGGCTTTCGGTGGACAGCACCACCAGATAGTTGCCCAGGCCCGCGCGGTAGCGCTCCTTCGCGAAGCGGTAGGCCTTCTCGGCGCTGGCGGCGGCATCGTCCTGCAGCGCCTGCTGGCGCGTGAGCGACTGCACCGAGGCCATGGCGTCGCCGGCTTCCTTGACCGCGTCGAGCACCATGCCGTTGTACTGGGCGATGGCGGCGTCGAGCTCGGCCTGGCGGCCGCCCAGCTGCGCGCGCAAGCGGCCGCCGTCGAAGATCGGCAGGCGCAGCGCGGGCGTCACGCCCATCTGGCGCGAGCCGGCGCTGAACAGGTTGTCCAGCCCCAGCGAGTTCAGGCCGATGAAGGCGCCGATGTTGATGTTGGGATAGAACTCCGTGCGCGCGACCTTCACGCCCTGGGTGGCGGCTTCCACGCGCCAGCGCGCGGCCACCACGTCGGGGCGGCGGCCCAGCAGGTCGGCGCCCAGCGCCTCGGGCACGGGCGCGGGCTGCAGGGCGGCCAGCTGCGGGGTCAGGGTGGTGAGCGCATCGGGCGCCTGGCCGGTGAGCACGGCCACTTGGCGGCGCGCCAGGGTGATCTGCTCGTCCAGCGCCTCGATCTGCGTGCGCGCGTCGGGCACGGCGGCCTGGGCCTGGGTCAGCTCGACCTGGCTGTCCAGGCCCGCGGCCACGCGGTCATTGGTCAGGCGGCGCTGCTCTTCGCGCTGCTCCAGCGCGCGCACCGCGACTTCGCGTTGCGACACCAGGCGCGCCAGGGCCACGTAGCTGCGTCCCACCTGGGCAGCCAGGGTGTTGGCTGCCGCGGCAGCATCGGCCTGGGCCGCGCGCGCCTGGCCCAGGGCGGCCTGCAGCTCGGCGGCGTGCTGGCCAAAGAAGTCGGGCGACCAGCTGAACGTCGCCTGCACCGTGCCACTGTTGTAGGTGTTGCCGGCCACCGGGGCGGGCACCAGGCCGTGGGCGGTGTAGCGCTGGCGCGTGGCGTCCACGCCCAGGTTCACCTGCGGGCCGCTGGCGGCTTCGCGCACCTGGCTCAGCGCCACGGCCTGCTCCAGGCGGGCGCGGCTCACGGCCAGGCTGGGGCTGCCCTGCAGGGCCTTGTCGACCAGGGCATTGAGCTGTGCGTCGCCCAGGGTGGTCCACCACTGCGACGGGGCGGCCGATTCGCTGGCCGAGGCGTTCAGGCCCGCCCCGGCGGGCGTGGTCTGTGCCAGCGGCGTGTGTGCCGGCCCGGGGCTGGCGCAGCCGACCAGGAACAGGGCGGCCGCCAGCGCGACGGCCGAGACGGCGAAGTGGGCCGCCACGGCGGCGCGGGTTGAAAAGGGGGTGGGTTGGGACACGTCAATCTCCAGGGATTCGAAAAAAGTACGGGGCACCGCGATCAGGGCTGCGCGGGCGGCTGCTGGCGCAGCGCTTCGCCATTGGCCAGCATGCGGCGCAGCATGCGCAGCAGCAGCTGCCATTCATCGTGGGTGAAGTCGCTCAGGTGGCCGTTGAGCACGTCGGCCAGCACGGCGGGCACCTGGGCGGCCACGGCCTGGCCTTCGGCCGTGAGCGCGAGTTGCACCACGCGGCGGTCCGTGGTGGAACGCTCGCGCAGCACCAGGCCCTTGGCTTCGAGCCGGTCGAGTGCCCGGGTCATCGACGCCGGATCGGTCTCCAGGTCGCGGGCGAGGCTGGCCACCGTGGTCTTGTCGCAGCGCGAGATCTTGTACAGCGGCAGCCACTGGGCGTAGGTCAGGTCGCGCGGAGCCAGCTGCGCATCCGCCTGGGTGCGGATGGAGGACATCACCTTGCGCATGAGGTAGCCCACGCTGTCCTCGGGCTGGAGGTGGTCGGGGCTGTAGAAGCCCTGGATCGAGGGGGTGGGGCGCGCGGAAGTCATGGGCAGGAATTTAATTGACTAGACAATGATTGTCTTTGCAATCAAATGATTCCCGAGTTGTTGCCAGGGGTTATTGCAACTTCCGGCCCTGGGTGAGATGGCCGTGCCACGGCCTTTGGGCTATGGTGCTGGCACATCCCATCGAGAGCAGGGCACACCCTTGAATCCTTCGCCACCCCCGTCTGCGCACGCCGCGCGCCCCACCCCGGCCGAAAGGCGGGCCACCTTTTCCCTTGCACTGCTTGTCTGGTTTGCCGTGCTGCTCCAGCTGGTGCTTTCCCTGCGGCTTGCATTGGCCGGCGGCCAGTCCGCCCTGCAGGGCCTGGTGGCCTATCTGGGGTACTTCACCGTGCTCACGAACATCCTGGTGGCCTTGGTGCTGACCTTGCCGGCGGTGGCCGCAGCCTCCTCCTGGGGGCGGTTCTTCGCGCGCGCGCCGGTGCAGGCGTGTGCCGCCATCAGCATTGTTCTGGTGGGCCTGGCTTACCACTTCCTGCTGCGCAACATCTGGGATCCCCAGGGCTGGCAGTGGCTGGCCGATGTGCTGCTGCACTACGCGGTACCCGTGCTGTTCGGCCTGTACTGGCTGGGGGCCGCGCCCGGCAAGCGCGGGTTGCGGTGGTGGGTGCCGCTCGCAGCCTGCGCCTACCCGCTGGCGTACTTTGCCTATGCGCTGGTGCGCGGCGTGTGGCTGGGCAGCTACCCGTATCCGTTCATCGATGTGAACGCCCTGGGGTATGCCACGGTGCTGCGCAATGCGGCTGGCCTGCTGGGCGGCTTCGTGCTGGTGGGTTTCCTCTTCCTGGGGGCGGGCAGGTGGGCGGAGCGCGTGCTGCGCGGCGCATGAGCGTGCGGGCGGCCGATCGCCCGATATAGTCTCAAGGCCCATCGGCCCAGCCTTCTTTTTTGTGTCCCCCGGACTTTCCATGACCACAGCCGTTTCCTCCAGCGCCCCGCCCACCCCCGGCCCCTTGCTGCGCATCGCCGTCATGGGCGCGGGGGCGGTGGGCTGCTACTACGGCGCGCTGCTGGCACGCGCCGGGCACCCGG
Organism: Acidovorax sp. A79; assembly: GCF_041154505.1. Lineage (GTDB taxonomy): Bacteria > Pseudomonadota > Gammaproteobacteria > Burkholderiales > Burkholderiaceae_C > Acidovorax. Next base: position 308,537 of record NZ_AP028672.1, on the reverse strand, counting down.
TGACGCTCATTGGCCGGCCCGCCCATGTGCAGGCCGTGCGCGAACGCGGGCTGCGCCTGCAGACAGCCGTGCTGGATGTGCAGGTGCCGCTGGCGGCCAGCACCGAGGCCAGCGCGGTGCAGGGGGCCGACGTGGTGCTGTTCTGCGTCAAGTCCTCGGACTCGGAGGACGCCGCGCGCGGGATGCGCCCGCACCTGGCGCCCGGCGCGCTGGTGCTGACCCTGCAGAACGGCGTGGACAACGACGAGCGCGTGCGCGCCGTGCTCGGCGCCAACACCACCGTGGCCGCCGCCGTGGTGTACGTCGCCACCGCCATGGGCGGCCCGGGGCATGTGGTGCACCATGGCCGGGGCGAGCTGGTGATTGCGCCATCGCCACGCAGCGGCGAGGCCGCCCGCCAGCTCACGGCGGCGGGCATCCCCACCCAGGTGTCAGACAACGTGCGCGGTGCGCTGTGGGCCAAGCTGGTGCTCAACAGCGCGTACAACGCGCTCTCGGCCCTGTCGCAACAGCCTTATGGCCCGCTGGTGCAGGTGCCCGGCGTGACGCAGGTGATCACCGACATCGTGGCCGAATGCCTGGCGGTGGCAGCTGCGGACGGAGTGACGATTGCGGGCGACGTGCAGGCCGCCGTGCGCGGCATCGCTGCCACCATGCCCGGCCAGTTCTCGTCCACCGCACAGGACCTGGCGCGGGGCAAGCCCACCGAGATCGACCATCTGAACGGCTACGTCGTCAGGCGCGGGGCCGCCCTGGGCGTGCCCACGCCTCTCAACCACGCTTTGCTGGTCCTCGTGAAATTGGCGGAGATGAAGGGCGCTGCGGGCTGAGTGGGCGGCCAGCCGATCTCGCGGCCGGGCCTCCGTCATGCCAGGGCCGCTTCCTCCAGCAGCCGCTCGCGCACTTCCTGCGCCGCCTGCACCATGTGGCGCAGCGCGGCTTCGGTCTCGGGCCAGCCCCGGGTTTTCAGGCCGCAGTCGGGGTTCACCCAGAGGTGCTCCACGGGCACCACCTCGGCGGCCTTCTCCAGCAGTGCGGCCATCTCCTGCACGCCGGGCACGCGGGGCGAGTGGATGTCGTACACGCCGGGGCCGATCTCGTTCGGATATTTGAAGTCGCCAAAACCTTGGAGCAGCTCCATGTCCGACCGGCTCGTCTCAATCGTGATCACATCGGCATCCATGGCCGCGATGGCGGGCAGGATGTCGTTGAACTCGCTGTAGCACATGTGGGTGTGGATCTGGGTGTCGTTGCGCACGCCGCTGGCACTGATGCGGAACGCGCGTGTGGCGCGCTCCAGATAGCTCTTCCACCCGGCGCGGCGCAGCGGCAGGCCCTCGCGGATGGCGGGCTCGTCGATCTGGATGATGGCGATGCCGGCGGCTTCCAGATCACACACCTCGTCGCGGATGGCCCAGGCGATCTGGTCGGCCGTGGTGGCGCGCGGCTGGTCGTCGCGCACGAAGCTCCACTGCAGGATGGTGATGGGTCCGGTGAGCATGCCCTTCATGGGGCGGTCGGTCAGGCTCTGCGCGTACTGCGTCCAGGCCACGGTCATGGGCGTGGGGCGGGTCACGTCGCCGTAGATGATGGGCGGCTTCACGCAGCGTGAGCCATAGCTTTGCACCCAGCCGTTGGCGGTGAAGGCAAAGCCGTCGAGCTGCTCGCCAAAGTATTCGACCATGTCATTGCGCTCTGCCTCGCCATGCACCAGCACGTCGATGCCCAGGGCTTCCTGCTTGCGCACGGCCAGGGCAATTTCCGCTTGCATCTTTTGTTGGTAGTGGGCCGCATCCAGTGCCCCGCGCTTGAAGGCGGCACGGGCTGCGCGGATCTCCGCCGTCTGCGGGAACGAGCCAATCGTGGTGGTGGGCAGCAGCGGCAGCTTCAGGCGTGCGCGCTGTGCCTTTTGCCTGGCGGGAAAGGCGTCGTGGCGCTGGTCGGCCCCCGGCGCAGCGGCGGCCAGGCGGGCGGCCACGGTGGCACGGTGAACGCGGGGGCTGGCGCGGCGGGCGGCCAGGGCGATGCGGGCGGCGTGCAATTCATCGTCCACCGCAACCTCGCCTTGCGACAAGGCGGCGGCAAGCACACGCAGCTCGTCGAGCTTTTCGACGGCAAACGCCAGCCAGGATTTCACTTCGGCATCCAGCTGCGTTTCGGCCTCTAAGCTGAACGGCACATGCAGCAGAGAGCACGACGGTGCCAGCCACAGCTCGCCCTGGTGCTTGTCGGCCACGGGGCGCAGCTTGGCCAGAGCGGCATCGAGGTCGGTGCGCCAGATGTTGCGGCCGTCCACGATGCCCACGGACAGCACCTTGTGCGAGGGCAGCCAGTCCGCCACGCCCACCAGCTCGTCGGGGGAGCGCACGGCGTCCACATGCAGGCCGGCCACGGGCAGCTGGCAGGCCAGGCGCAGGTTTTCGGCCAGCGGCGAGAAGTAGGTGGCCAGCAGCAGCTTGGGCGCGCTGCGCGCCAGTTGCCAGTAGCTGGGCTCAAAGGCATGGCGCCACGCATCGGGCAGGTCCAGGCCCAGGATGGGTTCGTCGATCTGCACCCATTCCACGCCCTGGGCCTTCAGGCGCGCCAGCATGGTTTCGTACACCGGCAGCAATGACTCCAGCAGGCTGAAGCGGTCAAAACCCGCCGTTTTGGATTTGCCCAGCCACAAAAGGCTCAGGGGCCCCAGCAGCACGGCCTTGACGCGGTGGCCCAGCGCCTGGGCCTCGGCCACTTCGGCGAACAGGCGCTCGCTGGCCAGGCGGAACTGGGTGTGGGCGCTGAACTCGGGCACGAGGTAGTGGTAGTTGGTGTCAAACCACTTGGTCATCTCCAGAGCGGGCTGGCCTGCGGTGGTGTGCTTTGCGGTGCAACCGGCGCTGCAGCCCTGATGGTCTTCGGCAGCGTGGGCCGACACGCCCCGCGCCATCGCAAAGTAGCGCGCCAGCTCGGGGGTGTGTGCGTCAAAGCCAAAGCGCGCAGGCTCGCAGCCCAGCAGCTGGATGTGGTTGGCCACGTGGTCGTACAGCGCAAAGTCGCCCACCGTCACACAACCCAGGCCCGCATCGGCCTGCGCCTGCCAATGCAACTGGCGCAATTGGGCGGCGGTGGCCTGCAGCTCGGCCTCGGTACTGTCGCCGCGCCAGAAGGACTCGAGCGCGAATTTCAGTTCGCGCTGCGCCCCCATGCGCGGAAAACCCAGTGTGTGCGTGAGCACAGGGCGAGAGGAGGATTGGGTGGCGAGCGACATGGTGATTTCCTTCTTCTGAATGGAGCAATGCAATGAAGGCACCGATGGTCGCGCGGGCTCGTTTATTATTCAAACGAAAGTTTTATGCGATCAACTTGAAAATTAGTAATGAACCAGTCGATTCTGGAAGTGCGCCACCTGCGCACCCTGGTCGCCCTGCGCGACAGCGGCAGCCTGGTGCGGGCCGCACAGCTGCTCAACCTCACGCAGTCGGCGCTGTCGCACCAGATCAAGCTGCTGGAGGACCGCTATGGCCAGCCGCTGTTTGAGCGCAAGTCCGTCCCGCCGCAGTTCACCGCCGTGGGCGAACGCCTGCTGGCCCTGGCCGATGCCATGCTGCCGCAGGTGGAGGGAGCCGAGCGCGACATTGCCCGCCTGGTATTGGGGCAGGGCGGGCAGATGCGCATTGCGGTGGAATGCCACACCTGTTTTGACTGGCTGATGCCCGCCATGGATGCGTTTCGCACCCGCTGGCCCGAGGTGGAGCTGGACATCGTGAGTGGCTTTCACGCCGACCCCGTGGGCCTGCTGCACCAGGGCCGGGCCGACGTGGCCATCGTGTCGGAGGTGGATGTCGACGAGGCGGGCGTGGACTACCACGCGCTGTTTGGCTTCGAGATCCGCGCGCTGCTGGCCAACACGCACCCGCTGGTCGCCAGGCCGCACCTGGTGGCGCAGGACTTTGCCGACCAGACCATCATCACCTACCCCGTGCCGGACGAAATGCTGGACTTGATCCGCCAGGTGCTGGAGCCCGCCGGGGTGCGCCCCCCGCGCCGCACCACCGAGCTGACGGTGGCCATGCTGCAGTTGGTGGCCAGCGGGCGCGGCGTGGCGGCGCTGCCGCTGTGGGCGGTGCAGAGTTACCTGGACCGGGGGTATGTGACGGCCAGGCCCATCGGAGCCCGGGGGTTGCGGGGCGAACTGCACGCCGCCTGCCTGCCCAGCCTGTCGGCCAAGCCGTACCTGCAGGACTTTGTGCAGGTCACGCGCGAGACGAGTTTTGTCACGCTCAAGGGCGTGGAGTTGTTGTGATTGGATCCGGCGCGTACTTGTCGCCCACCTCTTCGCGCAGCGGGTGGGTGTCGTAGACGATGTTCATGTCGCGGATGCGGGTGCTGCCCGCGTCGAACGTGAATACATCCACGCAGGTGAATGTCACCTCGCGGCCATCGTTCAAGGTCCAGTCGTAGCGGAAATAGGCGGCGACCCGCATGGCACCGCCGCTTTCTGGTTGGGCAGAGACGAACAGATCCAGCACGGTGATCACGCTGCGGCTGGAAGCCTGGGCGAGCTTTTGGAAAAAGCCCCTCGCGCGCATGGTGCCCAGAAAGGGCGAATGCACCATGCCATCGTCTTCAAAACAGGCAATCAGCCCGTCGGTATGACTGGCATGCAGGTGGGCGAGGTAGGTGCGGACGGTGTCGATGGGGGGATGGCTCATACGTGGCGATGCAAAGGGCGTGGAGTGGAGTGCGTAGCTTCGCCAACTCCGCGCCGCACGACAAGAGACAATGGTGGCTTATACATAAAAGGTGTTTATGTATCTGCGCTACCTGCAATACCTCCGTGCGGTCATCGAACAGGGCTCGTTCGCCTTGGCGGCCAAGGCCTGCGGCGTGTCGCAGCCTGCGATCAGCCATGGCATGAAGGCACTGCAAGCCCACTTCGCGAAGCCCTTGCTGGTGCGCGAGGGGCGCCGCCATGTGCCCACCGACCTGGCCCGGGCTGTAGCCGCGCAGGCCCTGCACCTGGCGCGGGGGGTTGAGGCGCTGCCCCGCGCGTCAGTGGCTGCGGCAGACCGCTACTTGCTGCGGGTAGGGCTCACGTCTTCAGCGGCGCTGGTCTGTGGCCCGCTGCTGTATGCCAGCTGGTGCCTGCCCAACGCCCGGCGCTCGCTGGAGATGGCGACGGCCGATGAAGGCAGTCTGCTGGAGGGCCTGCTGCAGCGGCGCTTTGATGCGGTCATCGCCCCCAAACCGCGCAAGTTTGCGCATCCCGATGTGGCGGAGCGCCCCCTGTACGAGTTGCATCCCCAGGTCTATGCGCGCAAGGGCCACCCATGGGTCCGGGCCCAGTCGCTGGCGCAACTGCAGGGCGCTGCGTGGGCCTGTGTGGGGCCCAGTGTCAGCGGGCCGGTGGATGTGTTGACGGAAGCGCACCGTGTGCGCCGCATGCCCGCGCCCAAGATGTCCGTGCGCTGCCCCGACTTTGCCAGCCTGCTGCACCTGGTGGCGCAGTCCGACCTGCTGGCTGTTGTGCCGCACCCTGCGTTGCTGGGCGGTGCGTCCACGCTGGTGGCGCCCCTGCGGCTGGCGGAATCTCTGCCGCTGTATGGCATGTGGCTGTTTGAACCCCGGGGCCACAAGTCACGGCTGAGCCCCGAGGTGTTTGCGCCTGCGGGCTGAGTCTGGCGCGCAGGCGCTGACCGAAGCATTGCAAGGAGGATCAGTGTTTGAAATTGGTGTTGCAAGACTCCATAATCGCTTTCCTCATCCCTTCACCGAGCCTTTGCACCATGCACCATCCGCAGCGCCGCCCACACTCAGCCCCTTCGTTTGTCCGCCCCCTGATGGCCTCGCTGGCGCTGGCGTTTGCCGCCGCCCTGGCCCACGCTGCGCCGGTGGCTGATGTCCATGCGCTGGCCCAGAAGGAGCAGCAGCCGCTGCTCGACACCCTGCGCGACCTGGTGCACATCGAGTCCGGCAGCAAGGACATCGAAGGCTTGAATCAGATCGCCGAGCGCATTGCCAGCCAGCTCAAGCAACTGGGCGGCACGGTGGACGTGCTGCAGACCAGCGACATCTACCGCCTGGACGACACGCCCGAGAAGGTGGGCCCTGCCGTGCAGGCCGTGTTCAAGGGCACGGGCAGCAAGAAGATCATGCTCATCGCGCACATGGACACGGTGTACCTGAAAGGCATGCTCAAAGGCCAGCCGTTCCGCATCGATGGCGACAAGGCCTATGGCCTGGGCATTTCGGACGACAAGCAGGGCATCGCGCTCATCATCCATACCGTGGCCTTGCTGCAAAAGCTCAGCTTCAAGGACTACGGCACGCTCACCGTGCTGATCAATGGCGACGAGGAAATCAGCTCGCCCGGCTGGCGCAGCACCATCACCCGTGTGGCGTCCGAGCAGGACGTGGTGTTGTCGTTCGAAGGCGGCGGCACCGACGGCACGCTGCGCCTGGCCACCAGCGGCATCGGGGCGGCCTACCTCACGGTGCAGGGCAAGGCATCGCACGCCGGGGCCAAGCCCGAGGATGGCGTGAACGCGCTGTACGAACTGTCGCACCAGTTGCTGCAGATGAAGGACCTGTCGAAGAACGACGAAGGACTCAAGCTCAACTGGACCGTCTCCAAGTCCGGCACCAACCGCAATGTGATCCCCGCAGAAGCCACGGCCCAGGCCGATGCCCGCGCGCTCAAGGTGGCGGACTTTGACGGGTTGGAGAAATCGCTGCAGGAGAAGATCAAGACCCGGCTGCTGCCCGCCTCCAAGGTGGACGTGAAGTTCGAGGTGCGCCGGCCGCCGCTCGAAGCCAGCGAGGCATCGCGCCGTGTGGCCGGTTACGGCAAGGTCATCTACCAGGAGTTGGGCCTGCCGCTCAACGTGGTCGAGAAAGCCACCGGGGGCGGCACCGATGCGGCCTTTGCGGCGCTCAAGACCAAGGGCGCGGTGGTGGAGGGTATGGGCCTGTCGGGCTACGGCGCCCACTCCAATGATGCGGAGTACGTGCAGATCAACACCATCGTGCCGCGTCTGTACCTGGCCACGCGCATGATCATGGACATCTCGCGCGACAGGCTGAAGTGACTCCCTGAGCCGCTTCGTGCCTCCCCCTGCGGGGGCGTCTCCGGTGCTGCAGGGCGAGGAGCCAGGCACGGAGGCGCTGTTTACGGCTTACTCAAGTACCAAGGTGCCAGGCACCGGCGCCAGCACGGCACCGGTGGTGTAGAACGATTCCAGGTTTTCCAGCACCAGGTCGGCCATCGCGCGTCGGGTTTCGTGCGTGGCGCTGGCGGTGTGGGGCGTCAGCACCACGTTGTCCAGCGCCATCAGCGCGGCGGGCACGGTGGGCTCGTTCTCGAACACGTCCAGCCCGGCACCGGCGATGCGGCGTTCGGTCAGCGCTTCGATCAATGCGGCTTCGTCCACCACGCTGCCGCGCGCCACATTGACGAGGTAGCCGTTCGGCCCCAGGGCATCCAGCACATCGCGATTGACGAGGTGGCGCGTGCCAGCGCCGCCCGCCACGGTCAGCACCAGGTAGTCGGCCCACTGCGCCAGCGCGGTCAAGGACGCGAAGTAAGGGAGTGCGCAGCCCTCGGCCTGCCGACGGTTGTGGTAGCCCACCTGCATGCGGAAGCCGCCCGCACGATCGGCCACCGCCTGGCCGATGCGGCCCATGCCCACGATGCCCAGGCGCTTGCCCGACACGCGGCTGCCGAGCGCATACCTGGCCTTCGGCCATTCGCCACGGCGCACAAAACGGTCGCTGGCGGCAAGGTTGCGCGACACATCCAGCATCAGCGCAAACGCCATGTCGGCCACACAGTCGTTGAGCACGCCGGGCGTGTAGCCCACCTGCACGCCACGCGCCTTGGCCGCATCGATGTCCAGCGCGTCAAAGCCCACGCCAAAGCTGCTGATGACCTGGAGGTGGGGCAGCGCGGCGATGACCTCGCCCTTGAGGCCGATGGCGGCGGTGGTCACCACCCCGGTGAACTCCGCACCGTGTGACGCCAGAAAAGCCGCTGGATCGGGCTGTTCGGCCAGGCAGGCGACGCTGTAACGGGCCGCCAGTTCGGCCTCCAGCGCGGGAAGGGGCAGGCGGCCGATTTGCAGGATGCGAGGGGGAGTCGTGGTCATGGTTTCGTGGGGCAACAGTGCCAAAAAATGCAACGGGCGGCATACGGCGGCACACTGCCGCCCCGATGTGTCTACATCATGCCGCGACGCGCACGGCCTGGCGCGCCAGCAGCTTCCACTGGCCGCCTTGCTGCTGCCACACGCCCAGGATCTTGATCTGCACCTTGCCGGGCTTGCCCGAGTCATTGGTATCGGCCGTGAGGGTGTGGCGCACGATGGCGGTGTTGCCCACGACCTTGATGGTCTGGTCGGAGATGGCGATGGTGACGAAGTCGGATTTTCCTGCGATCAGGTCGCCGATGAAACTGTCCTTGGTGTCCACGCGGCCCCCCGAATGGCCGTAGCTCAGGTCGTCGGCGACGAGTTGGGCGAGGGCCGTGGGCGTGGGATCGATCATGGCCACGCGGAGTTTTTCCGCAGCCGCGGCCACCGATTGCTCGGACGATGCCGAAGATGCAGCGGGTGCGCTGGTGGCGCAGCCCGTGAGCGCGGCAATGGCCAAGGCGGCGGCGGTGGCGAAAACGATTTGCTTGAACATCTTGTCTGTCTCCGTTGTGGTGTTGGGGATGTGTGTGCGTGCCACGGCTGCACCACGCGCCCGTGCACGGCCAGGCGCGTGGTGGAATGCAACCAAAGAAGAGGGGCCTGGCTTGCCAGGCCTCTCGGCGCGCTTACTGCGGGCCGAGCTTGTCGATGAGCGCCTTGAGCTCTTCCATCTCGCTGGGCTTCAAGTCCGTCAGCGGCGCGCGCACCGGCCCACCGTCATGGCCCACGATCCTGGCGCCCGCCTTGATGATGCTCACGCCATAGCCCTCCACCCGGTTGCGGATGGCCAGGTAGGGCATGAAGAACTCCTTGAGCAGCCTGTGCTGCGTGGCCGTGTCGTCGGCCGCCACGGCCTTGTAGAAGTCCATCGCCGTCTTGGGAATGAAGTTGAACACTGCGGACGAATACACCGGCGTGCCCAGCGCCTTGTAGGCCGCCGCATACACCTCGGCCGTGGGCAGGCCGCCCAGGTAGGAGAAGCGGTCACCCATCTTCATGAAGATGGAAGACATGGTCTCGATGTTGCCCACGCCGTCCTTGAAGCCGATCAGGTTGGGGCAGCGGTCGGCCAGGATGGCCAGGGAATCGGCAGTCAGCTTGGTGCGGTCGCGGTTGTAGACGATGACGCCGAACTTCACGCTGTTGCACACGGCGGCCACATGCTCGATCAGGCCCTCCTGGCCGGCTTCGGTCAGGTAGTGGGGCAACAGCAGGATGCCGTGGGCGCCCAGGCGCTCGGCCTCCTGGGCATGGGCGATGGCGGTGCGGGTGGGGCCGCCGGCGCCGGCAATGATGGGCACCTTGCCGCGGCAGGTGTCCACGGCGGTCTTGATGACCTGGCCGTACTCGGGGCCCGAGAGCGAGAAATACTCGCCCGTGCCGCCGGCGGCGAACAGGGCGCTGGCGCCATAGGGGGCCAGCCACTCCAGGCGCTCGATGTAGGTCCTGGGGCGGAATTCACCCTGCTCGTCGAAGTCCGTGATGGGGAAGGACAGCAGGCCGGAGCCCATGATGGATTTGAGGTCTTGCGGGGTCATGGTCATTGCAACGAGGGAGAAAGGTGAATGAAACAGGGGGTGTGAAGTGCTCAGTCGAGCTTGATGTTGGCGGCCTTGACCACGCTGGCCCAGCGCGCACGCTCCTTGACGAAGAACTGGTCCTGCTCGGCGGAGGTCATGGTCACCACCTCGGCGCCCTGGCCGGCCAGGCGCGAGCGGATCTCGGGTGCGCGGATGGCGGTGATGAGGGCCTTGTTGAGCTTTTGCACGACGGCATCCGGCGTGCCGCGTGGCAGCAGCACGCCTTGCCAGGTGCCGGACTCGTAGCCGGCCACGCCCTGCTCGGCAATGGTGGGCACGTCGCCGATCAGGGGCATGCGCGTGGACTTGGACACGCCCAGCACCTTGAGCTTGCCGCTCTGCACCTGGGGCAGGGTGGCCAGCATGCCGTTCATCAGCACCTGGGTCTGGCCGGCGACGGTGTCCTGGATGGCGGTGACGCCGCCCTTGTAGGGGATGTACTGCCAGCGCGCGCCGCTGGCGCGCTCCAGCGCCACGCCAGCCAGGTGGGGAGCGCTGCCGGTGGCCGTGACGGCAAAGTTCAGGTCGTTCTTCTTGGAGTAGGCGACCAGCTCCTTGAGGTTGCTCACGGGCACCGAAGGGTGCACCACCAGCAGGTGGGGCGAGTACGCCAGCATGGTCACGCCGCGCAGGTCCTTGGAAGGGTCGAACGACAGCTTGGTATAGACCGAGGGGCTGATGGCCAGCGCGCCCACGTCGCACAGCAGCATGGTGTAGCCGTCCGGCTCGGCCTTGGCGACGAAGTCCGCCCCCAGGTTGCCGTTGGCCCCGGGCTTGTTCTCGACGATGACGGTCTGCTTGAGCGCCTCGGACAGCGACTGGCTGATCGAGCGCGCAATGATGTCCGAGCTGCCGCCTGGAGGGTAGGGCACCACGATGCGCAGCGTCTTTGCTGGCCATTCCGCCGTCTGGGCGGTGGCGGAGGCTGCGGCCAGGGCGGCGGTACAGGCCAGGAGGATGGCGCGTCGGTTCAAGGTCATGGAATGTCTCCGTTGCATGGGTTGTTGTTAGTCATCGTACAACTAGATGCCATCCAAAACAACCGACCGGCCTGAAAATATCGGGTTTACCCTTAAAAAAATCAGGGTAAGTACCAAGGTTTTGTGAGGCTGTTTCCTTATGGTGACAGGGGTTCGGCGCACCAATCGACTGTCAGGAAACTTCGGGTAATCCCTTTAGGGTGCCAGGTGGGAGTGGCTCCACAATCGCCTCTTTGTTGTATGACGACATATGACAAAAGACTCCCACCCCGCGCCGGGCAGGCCGTGAAATCGCCCGGCGGGAAACGACCACCATGGCAACGCGAGTGCGCTGTTCCCCAGCCTTCGCGCCGCCATCTACCCAAGGAATACGGATGATTGCAGCACTTCGCTTCCGCCGCAGGGCCGCACGGCTGGCGCATGTGGCCGTTGCCGTGGCCGCCGCACTGGCCACGCCGGGCGCCTGGGCCGCTACCTGGGTCTATGTCTCCAACGCGGACAGCCAGGACGTGTCGGTGTTCGAACTGGACCGCAGCGCCGCCGCGCTCAAGCCGGTGGACACCACGCCGCTGGGCGGCATGGCGATGCCCATGGCCGTGAGCCCGGACAAGAAGATGCTGTACGTGGCGCTGCGCTCACAGCCGTTCAGGGTGGTGAGCCTGGCGATCGACCCGGCCAGCGGCAAGCTGCGCAAGCTGGGCGAGGCGCCGCTGGCCGACAGCATGGCCAACATCGACACCGATGCCACCGGGCGCTGGCTGTTCGCGGCCTCGTACCCCGGCCACAAGATCACGGTCAACAGCATTGGCAAGGACGGCGCGGTGGGGGCGGTGCAGCAGCTCATTCCCACGGCGCCGAATGCGCATGCCATCCATGCGGATGCCGCCAACCGCCATGTGTTCGCCACCAGCCTGGGCGGAGACAACCTCTCGGCCTGGCGCTTCGATGCCGAGACGGGCAGGCTCAGCGCGCACGAGCCCGCCCTCACCACCGTCGCCCCTGACAAGTCGGGCCCGCGCCACTTCGTGTGGGACAAGGGCCAGCGCTTCATGTATGTGCTCAACGAACTGGACGCCGCCGTGCACGTGCTGGCCTACGACTCGGCGCGGGGCACGCTGCGCCCAGTGCAGCGCGCCACGGCGCTGCCCGCAGGGTTTGCGGGAAAGCCCTGGGCCGCTGACATTCACCTGTCGCCCGACGGCCGCACGCTGTATGCGTCGGAGCGCACTTCCAGCACCCTCAGCAGCTTCCGCGTCGACGCGGTCACGGGCCAGCTGCAGCCGCTGGGCCAGGTGCCCACGGAAAAGTCCCCGCGCGGCTTTGCGGTGGACTCTTCGGGCCGCTTCCTGGTCGCGGCGGGGCAGGAGTCCCACCAGGTGTCGCTGCACCCCATCGACCCCGCCACCGGCGTTCCGGGCACCCCCACGCGCGTGCCAGCGGGCAAGAACCCCAACTGGGTCGAGATCGTTGACCTGCCTTGAGACGGACTGAACCGTGGAAATGCCTGAACGGCTCTTCCATTCGGTCCCGCCATCCACCATCCACCATCCACAAACCAGGAGACCCTTCATGCAACGCAGAACCCTCATCCACACAGCGGCCCTGGCTGCCGCCGTGGGCCTCATCGGCCTGCCCACCGCCGCCCAGGGCACTTGGCCGACGGGCAAGCCCATCAGCTACGTGGTGCCGTTTGCCGCTGGCGGCACCACCGACACGCTCGGCCGCCTGATCGGCCAGCAACTGGGCACCGCCCTGGGGACCACCGTGGTGGTCGAGAACAAGGGTGGCGCGGCCGGCAGCATCGGCTCGGAAGCCGCGGCGCGCGCCGCGCCCGACGGCTACACGCTGCTGGGCGGCACCGTCAGCTCCCACGCCATCAACGTCAGCCTGTACCCGAAGCTGGGCTACGACCCCATCAAGTCGTTCAGCCCCGTGACGCTGATCGGCACCAATCCGGTGGTGCTGGTGGTGTCGGCCAACAGCCCGCACAAGACGCTCAAGGACGTGCTGGCCGCCGCCAAGGGCAAGGAGGGCGGCCTGTCGTCGGCCTCCGCCGGCACCGGCAGCTCGCAGCACCTGGCCGTGGAACTGCTGGCCTACAAGTCGGGCGTGAAGTTCACGCACATCCCGTACAAGGGCAGCGGCCCCGCCATCCAGGACGTGATCAGCGGCCAGGTCGACATGATGTTCGACACCACCGTGGTCGCCGCCCCGCACATCCAGAGCGGCAAGCTGCGCGCCATCGCGGTGACCTCGCCCAGGCGCCTGGCCTCCATGCCCGACGTGCCCACGGTGGCCGAATCGGGCGTGAATGGCCTGGCGGACTTCCAGGTGCAGTCGTGGCAGGCGATCTTCGTGCCGGCCGGCACGCCCGCGCCCACCGTCACGCGCCTGCACGACGAGATCCGCAAGATCCTGGCCCAGCCCGACATGCAAAACCGCCTGAAGGGCTTTGGCATGGAGCCGGCCGACATGACCACCGCCCAGATCGCCAGCTTCCAGAAGGCCGAGGTGGACAAGTGGGCCCAGGTGATCAAGGCCGCCAACATCAAGGTGGACTGAGCCACCCGCTGTTTCGGCAATCTCCCTGCAGGCAGTTGGCGGAAGGGTCTTCGGACCGTTCCGCTTTTTTCATGGGGCGACGGCGGATGGGGCCGCACCGGAGCGCTGGGCCAGCACGTAGTCGGGATGCTGCCCCGTGAGCAGCAGGAACATCGCGTAGACGGGCCCCTGCATGTTGCGCTCGTCGGTGGTGCTCTCCAGCGCCTGCCAGGTGCGCGACTGCACGCCCCCCCGGCTGCCGGTCTGCAGCGGATAGCCCATCAATTCCGCGGCCTGGGCCTGGCTGAGCCCGGCAGCGGCGCGGCTGGCCTTGAGCTGGTCGCCGGTGGGCGCGGGCATGTCGAGTGGGATGGGGGTGCTGGTGGTCATGGAGCTGCGGCCCGGAATGTATGTTGCTATTAAATTTATAGCTTGATGCGCAATGCAAACCTACGCGAGGGCCTATTTTTATCCATGTGGGGCCAGGCGGCGCTGCCGGTTGCCTTCCCCGGCCTTGGACTGGCCATCCACCGCGTGCCACGTGCTGGCCGCCGTGCCGGGGCCGGGCAGGGCGGTGTGTGCGCCTGCTGCCCAAGGCCGTGCGCGAGCGGCGGATCGACGCGCTCTCAGGCCGTTGCCACCTCGTGCGCCAGCATCTGCGCGAAGTAGGACTCGGGCGTGATGTTGGTGTAGTTGGGGATGTCCGCCGTCAGTTGCGCCGCCGTTTGCCTGGCTGCGGCCTGGGCCTGCTTCAGGTCGCTGAAGAACGCGTTGGTCAGCGCCACCACCTGGCCGGGGCGGGGCTCGCCGGGGTAGAGCACGCGGTCGCTCTCGAGCCGCACCAGGCCCAGGGGCTGAAGCGCCGCGCGGGCGATGCGCATGTGTTCGCCGTGGTAGTAGTCGTGGTTGAACGTGGCGCCTTCGCGCCAGCGGTACACCGCCGTGACCTTGATCATCGGATGTCTCCTTCGGTTGGCCAGGCCACCATGGCCCGTGCAGGGCTGCAACGGTAGAACGTGCGCGGGCCGCGCACAGCCGCCTGGGCGACAGGCCGGTGCCGTGCTGTCGCGTGGGTGGCAGGCAGCCCGGCTGGCTGGCTGGGCGGTTGGGCGGCGAGGCAGTGGCTGTCAGTCTTCTTCCGATTCGCCCAGGAATCCGCCGCTCTGGTGCCCCCACAGGCGTGCATACACGCCGCCCTGGCCCAGCAGCTGCGCGTGCGTGCCTTCTTCCACGATGCGGCCCGCGTCCATCACGATGAGGCGGTCCATAGCCGCGATGGTGGACAGGCGGTGCGCAATCGCGATCACGGTCTTGCCCTGCATCAGGCTGTCCAGGCTTTGCTGGATGGCGGCCTCCACCTCGGAGTCGAGCGCGCTGGTGGCTTCGTCGAGCAGCAGGATGGGGGCGTCCTTGAGCATCACCCGCGCGATCGCGACCCGCTGGCGCTGGCCGCCCGACAGCTTCACGCCGCGTTCGCCCACATGCGCCTCGTAGCCCGTGCGGCCTTGCAGGTCGGTCAGCGTGGCGATGAAATCCGCCGCCTCGGCGCGCTCGGCCGCCTTGTGCAGGTCGGCCTCGCTCGCGTCGGGGCGGCCGTACAGGATGTTGTCGCGCATGGAGCGGTGCAGCAGCGAGGTGTCCTGCGTCACCATGCCGATGGAGCGGCGCAGGCTGTCCTGCGTGACGTGGGCGATGTCCTGGCCATCGATGAGGATGCGGCCCGAGCTGACGTCGTGAAAGCGCAGCAGCAGGTTCACCAGCGTGGATTTGCCGGCGCCCGAACGGCCGATGAGCCCGATCTTCTCGCCCGGCCGGATGACCAGGTTCAGCCCGTCGATCACGGGCCGGCCGTTGCCATAGGCAAAGCTCATGTTGTCAAAGCGCACCTCGCCCTGGGTCACGGCGAGTGGCTGGGCATCGGGTGCATCCACCACCGTGCGCGGCCTGGTCAGCGTGTTGATGCCGTCCTGGATGGTGCCCACGCTCTCGAACAGGGTGGTCATCTCCCACATCACCCAGTGCGCGTGGCCCGACACGCGCAGCGTCATGGCGGTGACGGCGGCCACGGCGCCCGCGCCCACCTCGCCGAGCGACCACAGCCACAGCGCCGTGCCGCACGCACCCAGGATCATGACCACCACCAGGATGTGATTCACGATCTCGAACAGGCTCACCAGGCGCATCTGCGCGTAGCCGGTGAGCTTGAAGGCGTCCATGGCCGCGCGCGCGAATTCGGATTCGCGGCGCGTGTGCGAGAACAGCTTGACGGTGGCGATGTTGGTGTAGGCATCGGTGATGCGCCCGGTCATCACCGAGCGCGCATCGGCCTGGGCCTTGCCCACCTTGCCCAGGCGCGGCACGAAGTACCAGCAAGCCAGCCCGTAGGCCACCATCCAGGCGGCGAACGGGGCCAGCAGCCGCACGTCAAACCCGGCCAGCAGCACGAGGATGGTGACGAGGTAGACGCCCATGCCGATCACCACGTCGGTGGTGGTGAAGATCATGTCGCGCACGGCCAGCGCGGTCTGCATGATCTTGGTGGTGATGCGGCCCGCGAACTCGTCGGCATAGAAGGCCATGCTCTGGCCCAGCATCAGGCGGTGGAAGTTCCAGCGCAGGCGCAGCGGGAAGTTGATGGCCAGCACCTGGTGCTTGATGGCCGTCTGCAGCGCCACCAGGCCCACGGAGCCCAGCAGCAGCGCGGTGATGCCGAGGATGGAGCCCTTGTGCTGCGTCCACAGCGCACCGGGCGCGACGGTGGAGAGCCAGTCGACCACATGGCCGAGCACGGCGAACAGCAGGGCTTCGTACACCGCGATGGCGGCGGACAGCCCCGCCATCGCGGCGACGTAGCCACGCAGGCCACGCGTGCCATCCCAGACGAAGGCCATGAAGTCCTTCGGGGGCAGGTGGGGTTCGGCGGGGGGATAGGGGGGAAGGCGGTTTTCGAAAAACTTGAACACGTAGCGCGGCTCCTCTTCGCCCGATGGTAGAGGACCGGGGCGCGGCGCGCGCGCCGGCGGGCCCTTGTCCGCAACCCAAGTAGGTGAACCGGCGGCCGGGGCCTGCGGCTATGCGCCCGCCCACTGCCGCCACAGCAGCAGCACGCCCGAGCACAGCACCACCCCGTGGACCACGCGCAGAAATTGTTCGCGCGACAGGCGCAGCGTGATGCGCCGCCCGATGGCCGTGCCCAGCAGCATGGCCGGCACCAGCGCGGCCGCCAGCACCAGCACCGGCGCCTGCGCGTACACACCCGCCAGCAGGAACAGCACCGCGCGGGTCAGCGTGCTCAGCCCGATCAGGGTGGACTGCGTGACGCGGATACGGTCCTTGTCGTCCAGCCGCCCCGCCAGGTAGATGGCATAGAGAAAACCGCCGCTTCCAAAGAGGGCCGAGAAGATGCCGCCGATGAAGCCAAAGGGCAGGGCCGCGCGCGGGGGCAGCGCCGACCGGGGCTTGTGGCCGCTCAGCGCATGGAGCGCATAGCCCGTGGCGAATGCGCCCAGGGCCCACTGCAGTGCATCGGGCCTCCCCCAGAGCAGCAGCGCGGCCCCCGCGAGGCTGCCCGCGGCCATGAACGGGACCAGGCGGCCCAGCTCGGCGCGGTCGGCCGCATGGCGGTCGCGTGCGATGTTGGTGGCGGCGGCGAAAAAATCGAGCAGCGCCAGCAGCGGCACGATGGTCGCGACGGGGATGAAGTGGGCCAGCACCGGCCCGGCCACCAGGGCGGTGCCGAAACCGGCCATGCCGAAGATCACGTAGGCGGCGGTCACCCCCGCGCAGATGAGGGCCAGCTGCCACGGCTGGACGGCGGGCAGAAAGTCGGCAAGGGTGGAGAGCGGCATGGGTGGCGGGGGCAACAGGCACGGTGGACGAATGCGATGCACTCTACCGGCGGTCCCCCTGCACATCCAATACCGAGTGGGGCGGGTATCTATCTCGAAATCAGCTGGGTTCAGCCCGCAGGCGGGTGGGAGCCGGGGGCCTGTGACAGCGGGGCGAAACTGCGCACCATGGCATCCGCGAACTGCTGCACCAGGGGCGCTGCGTCCTCGCGCCACAAGGCCAGCACCGCCGTGCGGTGACCCGTGCTCCCGGCCAGTGGGCGCACGGGCACACCCGGCGGTGCCCATGCCGCCAGCGATTCGGGCATCACCGCCACGCCAAAACCTCCCTGCACCAGGGCCAGCTGCGACCATTTGCGCGAGCGTACCCGCGCGCTGCGCGGCTCGAACCCGGCCGCCCGGCACAGCTGGGCCACGTGGTGGCTGAGGCCGCCCCGGTCCAGGTGGGGCGTGGCCACGAAGGACTCCCCGCGCAAGTCGCCCAGTGCGATCTCGGGCGCTTGCGCCAGTGCATGGCCGGGGGGCAGGGCCACCACCAGCCCCTCGGTGTACAGCGGCTCATAGTGCATGCCGGGGTAGCGGCGCAGCACCGGCGCGCGCGCCAGGCCCATGTCGGCGCGCGCCTGGGCGATGTCGGGGGCCTGGTGCTCGGACGAGGATTGCGATACCTCGACCGACACCCCCGGGTGCTGCGCCAGATGGCGGCGCAGAAAGGACTGCAGCGCGGGCGTGAGCGGCACCGAGCTGGCATGCAGCAGGTGCACCGTGCCCTCGATGCCGCGCTGCGCATCGCGCGCGTTGACGGCGGCCTGCTGCAGGTCGGCGAGGATGCGGCGCGCGTCGGCATACAGCGACCGCCCCGCGGGGGTGGCCTGCAGGTGCCGCGTGCCGCGCTCGAGCAGGGGTACCTGCAGCGCCTGTTCCATGTCCTTGACCTGGCGGCTCAGCGCCGACTGGGCGATGAACAGCCGCTCGGCCGCCAGGCTGAAGCTGCCCGCGTCCACGATGTCCACGAAGTAGCGCAGCTGCTTGTGCGTGAGCATGGGCAGGAAGCGGCGGCGCGCCGTCAGGCCAGCAGGGTGACGACGATCGTGACCACGCCCAGCGCCAGATTGACGCCCACCCAGCTGCGGATGCTGGCGAGGGCCTGGCCGCCGGCAGGCCAGGCCGAGGCGGCCACCGCGCGCTGCAGGCGCCTGAACAGCGCGAAGCGGATGTGGCCGAAGATGGCCATCATCACCAGGCCCAGGGTGGCCATGACGGTCCAGTCCAGCGGCATGGAAAACGAGCCGCCGGCCTGCACGGCCTGCCTGGCCACGCGGCCGATCATCCACAGCCCGCTGGCCAGCACGACCACGACGGCCACCGACACCGCCGCGAGAAAGCGCTGGAGCACGTCGTGCATCAGCCGCACGCGCTGCGCGGGCTCCAGCGACTGCGCGGCGGGGCGCAGGAAGAAATGCGCGAACACCATGCCTCCTATCCACACCACGATGGACAGGACATGGGCGAGCTTGAGGGCGTTGTAGAGCATGGGGGCGGGGCCGTAGGCCGTGGGTGAAGGGCGCGGGTGCGAAAGGCGCATTGTGCAGCGACATCGCCGCCCGCCGCCGGGGGGCGTGGCGCAGCGGCTTGCCGGGCGGTGGCTAGTGCCCCGCCCGGTGGTCCCGGGCCGGGCGCAGGCTTCGCACGGCGCGCAGCAGGGCCGGCCCCGCCAGGGCGAGCGCGAGCAGCCCCCAGGTGGCCAGGTAGCACCAGCTGGCCGGGCCTTCGCGGCCCATGCTTTCGATGCCGGTCGTGCGCTCCAGCCACGACCAGAACGGAAAGGCCGCGAACGTGAGGACCATCGCCACCGGCAAGGCCAGCACGGCAAGGCCCAGCCGCTTCACGAACTGCAGGGTCGCCGCGCGGCGGCGGGGCGTGGGCGCGGCGCAGGTGTCGCCGGGGCGTGGGGCGTGCATGGCGGTCCGGTGGTGCGGGCGGCCCAGGCCGCTAAGGGCCCCTGTCCGCGCGGGGCTGCGGCGCAAGCCGCACCTGGTTGCCCCCGTTTTTCTTCGAGAGGTACATGGCGGCGTCGGCGTGGCCCAGCAGGTGGTGCACCTCGCTGCCGTGCTCGGGGTGCAGGGCCACCCCGATGCTGGGGTGGATCGCCAGCCTCGTGCCCTCCAGGTCGAAGGCCTGGCCGAATGCCGCCAGGATCTTTTCGGCCACCGCCGTGGTGTGCCCTTGCGCGGGGCCATGCTCGAGCAGCACCACGAACTCGTCGCCCCCCAGGCGGGCCACGGTGTCGGAGCCGCGCACGCATTCCAGCAGCCGCTGCGCCACCCGCTGCAGCAGCAGGTCGCCCATGGCATGGCCCAGGGTGTCGTTCACGTCCTTGAAATGGTCCAGGTCGATGAACAGCAGCGACAGCTGGCCCTGGTCCCGCCGGGCGCGGGCGAGGGCGGTCTTCAGTCGGTCCAGGAACAGCTGGCGGTTGGGCAGGTGCGTGAGCTGGTCGTACTGCGCCATGTGCTCCAGGCGCTCGTGCATCTGCTGGCGTTCGATGGCGGCCGCGACCTGGGTGGAGACGAACTGCAGGAGCTCCTTGTCCTTGTCGGTGTAGCGGTACTGCCCGGTATGGCTTTGCAGCACCAGCGCGCCGATGGCGCCCTGCGGTGTCTGCAGCGGCACGCCCAGCCAGTACAGCGGAAGGTGTTCGTGCGGCACCTCCACGGGCAGCCCGGCCCGCGTGGTGGGCGTGAGCAGCAGGGTGCTGCCGTTGCGGATGACCTCGGCGCACAGCGAATCGCGCACCAGCGCCATGGGGGCGGGCATGGGCAGCCCGTCGCTCACGTGGTAGGGAAAGCTCAGAGCGCCGTTCTCGCGGTCGTACAGCGCCACCGAAAAATCGGTGGCGGGCAGCAACTGCCCGACGGTGTGGTGGATGCGCCCGAACAGCGTATCCAGGTTGGGCGCTGTCTGCGCCGCTTCGGAGATCGCGTAGATCGCCCCGCGCATGGACTCGGTGAACTTGCGTTCGGTGATGTCGTGGGCCACGGCCAGCCGCAGCTGCCGGTCGGGCAGCCAGCGCGCCGTCCAGCGGATGTGCGCGACGGTGCCGTCCTTGCGCACATAGCGGTTCTCGAACTGAAGCTGCAGATGGCCCTCGGTCACGCTGCGCGCCTGGCGCTCGGTGGCCTCGAGGTCTTCGGGGTGGACCATGTCCAGCATGCGCCGCCCCACTACCTCCTGGGGCGCATAGCCAAAGATGCGCTCGAAGGCAGGGCTCACGAACACGATCCGGCTGTCGGCTTGCACGATGCAGACGGCATCCAGCAGCAGGTCTACGATGTTCGCGGAAGAAATGCTTTGCATTGGCAGGGCGCGCACAAGGTACGGAAAACCCATTGTGCAGCGCGGCCCGCGGCTGTGCCGTGGCGTGTGCGTAAAACGCTACGCCGTCGCGCGCTGGCTTGACGCCCGCGGATTGGCCGCACCGCGTGGCGTCAGGCCGTTTGATTGCTATTGAATATGTAGCTGCTTGCGCTTTTGCAGCAAGCGCCAGGACTGCTTTTTATTGGTATTTGCGCTCCAGCGCATCCCATTCGGGCTTGCGCACCAGGCGCTGGCGTTCTGCAAAGGGCGCGACCAGGGCGGGGTCTTCGTCGATGCGCCGGGTTTCGCGCAGCACCGCCAGCGCCTTCTGCATGCCGGCCACGGCACCTTGCAGCGCGGCATTGGCGTACAGCACGATGCCGTAGCCCAGGCCCTCCAGTTCCTCGGCGCTGACGATGGGGGTCTTGCCGCCGATCACCATGTTCATGAGCTGGGGCCTGTCGGCCAGGCGCCGGGGCAGGGTGCGGATTTGCTCGGCCGTGGTCACGGCCTCCACGAACAGGATGTCGGCGCCGGCCTCGCCGTAGCGCTGCGCGCGCTCCACGGCGGCTTCGAAGCCCTGGGTGGCGCAGGCGTCGGTGCGGGCCAGGATCAGGGTGTCCGGGTCGCGGCGCGCGTCCACCGCCGCCCGGATCTTGCCCAGCATCTCCTCGGTGGAGATGACCTCCTTGCCGTTGAAATGCCCGCAGCGCTTGGGGCTGACCTGGTCTTCGAGCTGGATGCAGTCGGCGCCCGCGCGCTCCAGCGTGCGCACCGCATGGTAGGTATTGAGCGCGTTCCCGAAGCCGGTGTCGGCGTCCACGATGAGCGGCAGCTCCACCGCGTCGCGGATGCGCGCCGTGTGGTCGGCGATGTCCGTGAGGCCCATGAAGCCCTGGTCGGGCAGGCCGAACCACATGTTGGTGACGCCCGCGCCGGTGACGTAGAGAGCCTCGAAGCCCAGGTCGGCCACGACGCGGGCGGAGAGGGCGTTGA
This sequence comes from Acidovorax sp. A79, assembly GCF_041154505.1. Classification (GTDB taxonomy): domain Bacteria; phylum Pseudomonadota; class Gammaproteobacteria; order Burkholderiales; family Burkholderiaceae_C; genus Acidovorax. The sequence continues at coordinate 287,067 of NZ_AP028672.1, read as the reverse complement.
ACGCGCCGGGCACGAGGATGCCGCGGCGGGCTTCGGCCAGGGACTTGAGTCGCTGCTTGGTGTTCATCATTTTCTTCTTCGCTGTTGGTTCAATGGCGGCACGCAGGCGTGCCGCACTTTTCCTGAAACCGCGCCGCCGCTCAGGGGACGGGCACCCTGACCCAGCCTTCCATGAGGATGCGGGCGCTGCGGCTCATCACGGCCTTGGTGACCTGCCACCGGCCGTCGACCTGTGCGGCCTCGGCGCCCACGCGCAGCGTGCCGGACGGGTGTCCGAAGCGCACCGCACCGCGCGGGCCGCCGCCCGCCGCGAGGTTGACCAGCGTGCCCGGGATGGCGGCGGCGGTGCCGATGGCCACGGCCGCCGTGCCCATCATGGCGTGGTGCAGCTGGCCCATGGAGAGCGCCCGCACGAGCAGGTCCACGTCCTGCGCCTCGACGCGCCTGCCGCTGGAGGCCGTGTAGCCGGCGGGCGGTGCCACGAAGGCGATCTTGGGCGTGTGCTGGCGCGTGGCGGCCTCGGCCAGCTCCCGGATCAGGCCCATCCTCAGCGCGCCGTGCGCGCGGATGGCCTCGAAGCGCGCGAGCGCCTGCGCGTCGCCGTTGACGGCGGCCTGCAGCTCGGTGCCGGTGCAGCCGATGTCCCGGGCATTGAGGAAGATGGTCGGTATGCCCGCGTTGATCAGCGTGGCCTGGAAGCTGCCGACGCCCGGCACGTCCAGGCGGTCGACCAGGTTGCCCGTGGGGAACATCGCGCCGCCGTCCTCGCCCTCGTCCGCCGGGTCGAGGAATTCAAGCTGTACCTCGGCGGCTGCGAAGGTCACGCCGTCCAGCTCGAATTCGCCCGTCTCCTGCACCTGCCCGGCGGCCATCGGCACGTGCGCCACGATGGTCTTGCCGATGTTGGCCTGCCAGATGCGCACGGCGGCGGTGCCGTCGCGCGGCACGCGCGCCGCATCGACCAGCCCCATGTGGATGGCGCAGGGCCCCACGGCGGCCGAGAGGTTGCCGCAGTTGCCGCTCCAGTCCACGAAGGGCTGGTCGATGGAGACCTGGCCGAACAGGTAGTCCACGTCATGGTCGGGGCGCGTGCTGCGGCTGAGGATCACGGCCTTGCTGGTGCTCGACGAGGCATTGCCCAGGCCGTCGATCTGCTTGCCATAGGGGTCGGGGCTGCCCAGCACGCGCAGCAGCAGGGCGTCGCGCGCGGCGCCGGGCTGCCGGGCCGCCTCGGGCAGGTCCTGCAACTGGAAAAAAACGCCCTTGCTGGTGCCGCCTCGCAGGTAGGTGGCGGGGATCCGGATCTGTGGCGCAAAGAGTGTCGTCATGTCGGATTTTTCAAGTTTGATAGCAGCCAGCGCTTGTCATGACTGCGCCAGGGGCTGTTTTTGCTTGACATTCTGGGCCAGGAAGTCCTGGGCGAAGCGCTGCAGCACGCCGCCCGCTTCGTACACGGAGACTTCCTCGGCGGTGTCCAGGCGGCAGGCCATGGGCACGTTCACCACCTCGCCATTCTTGCGCCGGATGACGAGCATGAGCGTGGCGCGTGGCTGCGGCTGGCCTTGCACGTCGTAGGTTTCGGTGCCGTCGAGCCCCAGGGTCCGCCGCGTGGTGCCGTCCTTGAACTCCAGCGGCAGCACGCCCATGCCGATCAGGTTGGTGCGGTGGATGCGCTCGAAGCCCTCGGCCACCACGGTTTCGACGCCCGCCAGGCGCACGCCCTTGGCGGCCCAGTCGCGGCTGGAGCCCTGGCCGTAGTCGGCGCCGGCGATGATGATGAGCGGCTGGCGGCGGTGCAGGTAGGTTTCGATGGCCTCCCACATGCGCATGACCTGGCCTTCGGGCTCCACCCGGGCGAGCGAGCCCTTGCGAACCTGGCCATCCACCACGGCCATCTCGTTGACGAGCTGCGGGTTGGCGAACGTGGCGCGCATGGCGGTGAGGTGGTCGCCGCGGTGGGTGGCGTAGGAGTTGAAGTCCTCCTCGGGCAGGCCCATGCTGTGCAGGTACTCTCCGGCCGCGCTGTCGGGCAGGATGGCGTTGGAGGGCGAGAGGTGGTCGGTGGTGATGTTGTCCGGCAGGAGGGCCAGCGCCCGCATGCCCTTCAAGGTGCGCGGGTTCGCGGCCAGCGCGCCCACGCCTTCGGTGTCCCAGTAGGGCGGGCGGCGGATGTAGGTGGACTGCGCCCGCCAGCCGTACTGCGGCGATACGCGCTGGCCGTCGTCGTGCCGGATGGCGAACATCGGTTCGTACACGGCGCGGTACTGCGCGGGCTTCACGGCGGCCTTCACGACGGCGTCGATTTCCTCGTCGGCGGGCCAGATGTCCCTCAGGCGCACGGGCTTGCCGTCCACCACCGTGAGCACGTCGTTCTCGATGTCGAACCGCACCGTGCCCGCGATCGCATAGGCCACGACCAGCGGCGGCGAGGCCAGGAACGCCTGCCGGGCATAGGGGTGGATGCGCCCGTCGAAGTTGCGGTTGCCCGAGAGCACGGCGGCCGTGTGGAGGCCGCGGCCGATGATCTCCTGCTGGATGTCCGGATCGAGCGCGCCGCTCATGCCGTTGCAGGTGGTGCAGGCGAAGGCCACGATGCCGAAGCCCAGCTTTTCGAGGTCCTGCAGCAGGCCGGCTTCCTTCAGGTACAGCTCCACGGCCCTGGAGCCGGGGGCCAGCGAGGTCTTGACCCAGGGCTTGCGCGCCAGGCCCAGCCGGTTCGCATTGCGGGCGAGCAGGGCGGCGGCGATCACGTTGCGCGGGTTGGAGGTGTTGGTGCAGCTCGTGATGGCCGCGATGATCACGGCGCCGTCGGGCATCGTGCCTTCTTCCGGCGTGGGCATGCGCCAGACGCCCGCGATGCCCTTGGCCGCCAGATCGGCGGTGGCCACGCGCGCATGCGGGTTCGACGGGCCCGCCAGGTTGCGCACCACGCTGGACAGGTCGAACTCCAGATGGCGTTCGTACACGGCCTCCCTGAGCGAGTCCGACCACAGGCCGGCGTGCTTCGCGTAGGTCTCGACCAGCCTGACCTGCTCCGCCGCGCGGCCCGTGAGGGTCAGGTACTCCAGCGTCTGCGTGTCGATGCTGAACATGGCGGCGGTGGCGCCGTATTCGGGGGCCATGTTCGAGATGGTCGCGCGGTCGCCAATGGTCAGCCTGGCCGCGCCTTCGCCATGAAACTCCAGGTAGGCACCCACCACCCTGGACTTGCGCAGGAACTCGGTCAGGGCCAGCACCACGTCGGTGGCGGTGATGCCGTCCTGGCGCTGGCCGGTGAGCTTGACGCCCACGATCTCGGGCAGGCGCATCCAGCTGGCGCGGCCCAGCATCACGTTCTCGGCCTCCAGGCCGCCCACGCCGATGGCGACCACGCCCAGGGCATCCACGTGCGGCGTGTGGCTGTCGGTGCCCACGCAGGTGTCGGGATAGGCCACGCCGTTGTCCGCATGGACCACGGGCGACATTTTCTCCAGGTTGATCTGGTGCATGATGCCGTTGCCCGCGGGGATGACCTGGACGTTGGAAAACGCTTTTTTCGTCCACTCGATGAAGTGGAACCGGTCCTCGTTGCGGCGGTCCTCGATGGCGCGGTTCTTTTCGAACGCATGGGGGTCGAAGCCGCCGCACTCCACGGCCAGCGAGTGGTCCACGATGAGCTGCACGGGCACCACGGGGTTCACCTGGGCCGGGTCGCCGCCCTGGGCCGCGATGGCGTCGCGCAGGCCCGCCAGGTCCACCAGCGCGGTCTGCCCGAGGATGTCGTGGCAGGCCACGCGTGCCGGAAACCACGGAAAGTCGCGTTCGCGCCTGCGTTCGATGATCTGCACCAGGCACTCGCGGACGATGGCCGGGTCGGCCCGGCGCACGATGTTCTCGGCGTGCACGCGCGCGGTGTAGGGCAGGCGGTTCCAGGCGCCGGGCTGCAGCGCCTCGACGGCTTGGCGGGCGTCGAAATAGTCCAGATCGGTACCGGGCAGGTTCTTGCGGAAGAGGGTGTTCATGGCGTGGGGCGGGCGCGGACGGTGGCACCGTCCGTCGCCGTTGGGGGGGCGAATTTACTTGCGGTCCTGGATGGGCACGAACTGCAGGTCGTCCGGGCCGGTGTAGTGCGCGCTCGGGCGGATGATCTTGTTGTCGATGCGCTGCTCGATGATGTGCGCCGCCCAGCCGCTGGTGCGCGCGATGACGAACAGCGGCGTGAACATCGCGGTGGGCACGCCCATCATGTGGTAGCTCACGGCGCTGAACCAGTCGAGGTTGGGGAACATCTTCTTGGCCTCCCACATCACCGACTCCAGCCGCTCGGCGATGTCGAACATCTTGGTGCTGCCGGCCTCCTCGGAGAGCTGGCGCGCCACGCGCTTGATGACCTCGTTGCGCGGGTCGCTCACGGTGTAGACCGGGTGGCCGAAACCGATCACCACTTCCTTGGCCTCCACCCGGCGGCGGATGTCGGACTCGGCCTCGTCGGCGTTGTCGTAGCGCTTCTGGATCTCGAAGGCCACCTCGTTGGCGCCGCCGTGCTTGGGCCCGCGCAGCGCGCCGATGGCGCCGGTGATGCACGAGTACATGTCGCTGCCGGTGCCGGCCACCACGCGCGCGGTGAAGGTGGAAGCGTTGAACTCGTGCTCCGCGTACAGGTTCAGCGAGGTGTGCATGGCGCGCTCCCACGCGGCGGGCGGCTTTTGGCCGTGCAGCAGGTGCAGGAAGTGCGCGCCGATGGAGTCGTCGTCCGTCTCCACCTCGATGCGCTTGCCCTGGGTGGACCAGTGGTACCAGTACAGCAGCATCGAGCCGAGCGATGCCATCAGCCGGTCGGCGATGTCGCGCGCGCCGGGCGTGTGGTGCCCGTCCTTCTCGGGCAGCACGCAGCCCAGGGCCGACACGCCCGTGCGCATCACGTCCATGGGGTGGCTGCTGGCGGGCAGCTGCTCCAGCGCCTCCTTCACATTGGCCGGCAGGCCGCGCAGCGCTTTCAGGCGTACCTTGTAGCCGCGCAGTTCGGCGGCGGTGGGCAGCTTGCCGTGCACCAGCAGGTGGGCGATCTCCTCGAACTCGCAGACATCGGCGATGTCCAGGATGTCGTAGCCACGGTAGTGCAGGTCGTTGCCCGTGCGGCCCACGGTGCACAGCGCCGTGTTGCCGGCGGTCACGCCCGACAGGGCGACGGATTTCTTGGGCCTGAAGCCCGCGGGTGCGCTGGTGCTCGGGGTTGCGGTATCGCTCATGGTGTCTCCATCGGGGAAAAAGGGGTGGGGCGGCCCGTGGCGTCCACGGCCACCATTTCAAACGTGCCGCACAGGGCGGGCAGGTGCCGCCCCGAGGCCAGGTCATGTGCCGCGCCTTCGACCTGCACGGTCATCGAGCTGGCGCCGGTGCGCACCACGCGGGCCTGGAGTTCCAGCGCCTGCCCCTGGGGCACGGGCGCCAGAAAGTCCACGCCGCCGCAGCGCGCCATCACCACGGCGCTGCGCGCATGCCGGCTGGCCGTGACGAAAGCGGCCTGGCCCATGAGCAGCAGCGCCTGGCCGCCAAACAGGGTGCCGTAGTGGTTGGTGCGTCCGGGGAACACCATTTCGGTGAACGCCTGGGTGCCGGGGGGCTGGTGCGGGTGGGTCGCTTGGTGCATGATTCGCAATGTACGCATCCGGGATTCGCGGCACCACCCCTGAATCGGCGAATGATTGCGAAGTATTTCTGGATGATTTGCAAATATTGCAAATATTCATCTTCTTGACCCCTGGACCTTGCGATGAGAAAAACCTTCATGGGCGTGCGCCTGCGCCGCCTGCGCGAAGAACGCGGCATGACGCAGGTCGCGCTGGCACGCGCGCTGGACCTGTCGGCCAGCTACCTCAACCAGCTGGAGCAGAACCAGCGGCCCCTCACGGTGCCGGTGCTGCTCAAGATCAACGCGGTGTTCGGCGTGGATGTGCAGCGCTTTTCGGACGACGACGAGGCGCGCCTCATCACGGGCCTGCGCGAGGTGCTGGCCGACCTCCCCGCGGGCCTGGGCGGGGAGGGGGCGGGCGATGCCGTCTCGCTGGCCGAAATCCGGGAGCTGGCCGCCGGGATGCCCGCCGTGGCCCGCACCTTGCTGGCATTGCACCAGCGCCACCGGCAGGCCCTGGAGCGGCTGGAAGCCCTGGGCGCGCTCAATGCGCAGTGGGGCCTGGGCGACGAGCGCGGCATGCCGCCGCTGCAAGGCCATCCCCCCATGGCATACGAAGAGGTGCGCGACTTCTTCTTTGCCCGGCAGAACCATATTGCCGAGCTGGACGACGCGGCGGAGCAGTGCGCCGCCGATTGGTCGCTGCAGCCCGGGCGCTCGGACGAGGGCCTGGCGGAGCGGCTGCTGGCCGCCCATGGCGTGCGGGTGGGCAGCGCGGCGGATGCGCTGCCGGGCAACGCGCAGCGCGTCTTCGAGCCCGGGACGCGGGTGCTGAAGCTCGCCGCGGGGCTGGAGCCGGGCCAGCGCGCCTTCCAGATGGCGACGCAGCTGGCGTTCCTGGAGCAGGGGCCGCTGCTGCGGCGCATCGCCGACGGCGCGGGACTGTCCGGCGACCAGGCCCGGGCGCTGGCGCGCATCGGCCTGGCGAACTACTTTGCGGGGGCCCTGGTGCTGCCGTACACGGCCTTCCTGCGCGCGGCCGAAGCCGTGCGTTACGACCTGGACCGGCTGGGCCACCAGTTCGGCGTGGGGTTCGAGACGGTGTGCCACCGCTTGTCCACCCTGCAGCGGCCCAGCGCGCGCGGGGTGCCGTTCTTCTTCGTGCGGGTGGACCGGGCGGGCAACATCTCCAAGCGCCAGTCGGCGACGCACTTTCACTTCAGCAAGATCGGCGGCACCTGCCCGCTGTGGAACGTGTACGAGGCGTTTGCCCAGCCCGGGCGCATCGTGCCCCAGCTGGCGCGCATGCCCGACGGCCGCGCCTACCTGTGGGTGGCGCGCACGGTCTCGCGCGGCGGCGGCGGCTGGGGGGCTCCGGGCAAGGAGTTCTCGGTGGCGCTGGGCTGCGATGTCCGCCACGCGCCGCAGCTGGTGTATTCGCAGGGACTGGATCTCGCGAACCCGTACGGGGGCGTGCCCATCGGCATGGGCTGCAAGGTGTGCGAGCGCGACGCCTGCCCGCAGCGCGCGTTTCCTCCCATTGGCCGGGCGTTGGACGTGAACGAGAACTGGAGCCGGTTCGCGCCGTACCCCGTGGCCGACAGCCGCACGGGGCCGGCGTCCTGACGCAGGTTATGAAATGTGCTCATCAATTCATAGCTGCTGGCGCATGAGGGTGTTGCGCTGACGGCACTTTCCACCAAATAACTCATTGGTAACCAGTTGTTCTGCCGCAGGTTGCTCCAAAGGGCTGCGGATTGCCGCTATCCTGCGCCTTGCGGCCGGGCCCTGGCGCGGCCAACAACCCACCGCAACACCACCCACCACCACGGCCCAGACGCTGTTCTGATTCTGCATGCCCACCCGTTTCCTGCCATGGCTTCCTTGACGCCAGACGGTCGCTATCGGCACTGGCTGGCCGGGCTGGGCGTGGCCGTGCTGGGCGTGGCGGTCAGCCTGTGGCTGGCTTGGCAGCAGGCCGACTCGGTGGCCCAGGCCGGGCAGACCCGGTTCATGCAGGAGGCGCGCGCGTTCGCCGACGCGCTGAGCCAGCGGATCGAGGGGCATACCGAAGTCGTCAACGGCCTGCGCGGCCTGTTCACGGCCAATCCGCACCTGACCCGCGCGGAGTTCGAGCGCGCGGCGAGCGACCTGGAAGTGGGCCAGCGGTATCCCGGCGTGCGCAACCTGTCGTTCACCCGCTGGGTGCCGGGCGCCGAGCGGGCCGCCTATGAATCCCGGGTGCGCGCCGACACCTCGCTGTCCACCCACGGCTACCCCGACTTCGCCATCCGGCCACCGGGCGAGCGGGCCGAGTACTTCGTGGCCGAGTACCTGTGGCCCATGGCGGGCAATGAAAGCGTGCTGGGCCTGGACATCAGCGCCCAGCCCACCAACCTGGCCGCCATGCAGTACAGCCGGGACAGCGGCCACACGGTGGCCTCGGCCCCGTTCGACCTGCTGCAGGAGGACAAGCACCGCGCGGGCTTCGTGATCCGCGTGCCGGTGTTCGACTACACGGCGGGCACGCCGGAGCCGCGCTTCCTGGGCGCGGTGGCGTCCACCATCCGGGTGTTCGACCTGGTTCAGGCGCTGGGGAGCCAGGGCCTGCTCAACGGCATTGCCGTGTCGATGGAGGACCATGGCTCGGTGCGCGCGGGCTCCACCGACACCACCGTCCGGCCCCTGCTGGCGCAGTCGTCGGCGGCGCTGCCCGATGCGCAGCCGTTTGTGCGCGACCTGCTCGTGCACGACCGGCGCTGGCGCCTGACCTTCCATCCCGCGCGCTCGTTCCTCTCGCCGTCCGAGGCGCGGCTGCCGGTCCTGGCGGGGCTGGGGGGCATCCTGGTGTCCCTCCTGCTGGCTTCCACGGTCGGGCTGCTGGTGCGCCAGCGCACCATGGCGCTGGTGCGCGCGCAGGCGTCGGACGAGGCCCGCCACGAGAGCGAGGAGCGTTTTCGCGCCCTGTTCAACCAGGCCAGCGTGGGGGTCGCGCTGCTGGACACCTCCACCGGCCGGTTCCTGCGCGCCAACCAGCGCTATGGCGACATCGTGGGCTACAGCCCCGAGGAGATGCAGGAGCTCAACATCCGGGCCATCACGCACCCCGACGACCTGGAGACGGACGCGCAGCACCTGGAGCGCCTCAAGTCAGGGGAGGTGCCCGAATACCGGCTGGAAAAGCGCTACATCCACAAGCGCGGCCATTCGGTGTGGGTCGACCTCACCGTGTCGCCGATGTGGGTGCCCGGGGCCACGCCCGACCACCACATCGCCGTGGTGCAGGACATCACCTCGCGCAAGCGCATGGAGGACACCCTGCGCACCAACGAACACCGGCTGCGGGGCATTCTGGAGCGCCTGCCCATGGGCCTGTGCCTGGTGCAGCCCGACGGGCGCATCAGCTTTCGCAACCAGCGCTACGTGCAGATCTGCGGGTACACCGAGGCCGAGGTGCCCGATGTGGACACCTGGTGGGAGCGCGCGTTCCCGGAGCGCGAGGAGCGCGAAACCATGCGCCAGGGCTGGCGCGAGGCGGCGCAGAGCGCCCAGGCCGGCGACGGCGTGATCCCCGGCGCCGAGTACCTCATCCGCTGCCATGACGGGCAGCTGCGCCCCGTCGAAGTCTCGGGGGTGCAGGTGGAAGGCGGGCACCTGGTCACCATGCAGGACCTGAGCCAGCGCAAGGCGGCCGAGGAGGAGATCAACCACCTGGCCTACTACGACCCGCTCACGCGCCTGCCCAACCGCCGCCTGCTCATGGACCGGCTGCAGCAGGCGCTGGCCACCAGTGCCCGCCACGGGCGCAGCGGCGCCTTGCTGCTGCTCGACCTGGACAACTTCAAGACACTCAATGAAACCCGGGGCCATGACAGCGGCGACCACCTGCTGCTGCAGGTGGCGCACCGCCTGCGTGGCTGCGTGCACGAGGACGACACTGTTGCCCGCCAGGGAGGCGACGAATTCGTCGTGGTGCTGGAAGACCTGGGCGACAACCCCGAGGAGGCCGCGGCCCGCAGCGAAGAAGTGGGCCAGCGCATCCTGGCCACCCTGCGCGAGCCCTACATGCTCAACGGCACCGCGCACCACAGCTCGCTGAGCATGGGCGTCACCATCTTCAGCGGCATGCGCGAGACCGTGGACGAACTGCTCAAGCGCGCCGACCTGGCGCTCTACCAGGCCAAGAACGCCGGCCGCGACACGCTGCGCTTCTACGACCCCCAGATGCAGGCCGCCGTGAGCGCACGGGCTGCGCTGGAGCGCGACATGCGCATTGGCCTGGCGCAGGGCCAGTTCGAGCTGTACTACCAGCCGCAGATCGACCGGGGCCGCATCACCGGTGCCGAGGCGCTGCTGCGCTGGCGCCATCCACGCGACGGTTTTGTCTCCCCCGCGCATTTCATCCCGCTGGCGGAGGAGACAGGCTTGATCCTCCCGCTGGGCGAATGGGTGCTGCAGGTGGCCTGCGGGTGCCTGGCCCGCTGGGCCGCGCAGCCCGAGCTGGCCGTGCTGAGCCTGGCGGTGAACGTGAGCCCGCGCCAGTTCCACCAGGGCGATTTCGTGGCCCAGGTCCTGGCCGCGCTGGCCAGCTCGGGCGCCCAGGGGCACCAGCTCAAGCTGGAGATGACCGAGGGCCTGCTGCTGGACGACGTGGAAGACACCATCGAGAAGATGGGCCAGCTCAAGGGCTACGGCGTGGGCTTCTCGCTGGACGACTTTGGCACGGGGTACTCGTCGCTGGCCTACCTCAAGCGCCTGCCGCTGGACCAGCTCAAGATCGACCAGAGTTTCGTGCGCGACGTGCTCACCGACCCCAACGACGCCGCCATCGCCCGCACCGTGGTGGCGCTGGGCACCAGCCTGGGCCTGCGCGTGATCGCCGAAGGGGTGGAAACCGAGGCCCAGCGCGAGTTTCTGGAGCGCCACCACTGCCACGCCTGGCAGGGCTACCTGTTCAGCCCGCCCGTGCCGGTGGCCGAGTTCGAGGCGCTGGTGCGCAAAACGAATGGGACGGGCGCGCAGCACGCGTAGCCCTGGCACACCGGCCCGCACCAGCCCGCCCGCCACCCTGCCGGTGCAGGATCTGTCAAAATCGATAGCATGAAATCAAGGCGGGATAAGCGCAATAGCTGGTTTTTGCCAAATGTTTGCGCTGCACCCCGGCCGTGTGCCCCTGCTCGTCAGCCGGGGGCCGGGGGGCTGCAGGCGGCGCGGTATCATTCCGCCCTTGCTGCGGCCTGGGTGTTCCGGCCTGGAACGTCCGCCTGGCGCCACTTTTGCATCCCCGCCTTCATCCTCTTTTTGCCCGTTCCCTGACCCGTGCGTCTTACCTCGATCAAGCTTTCCGGTTTCAAGTCGTTCGCTGAACCCACCAATTTCATGCTGCCCGGGCAACTGGTCGGTGTGGTGGGCCCGAACGGCTGCGGCAAGTCCAACATCATGGACGCGGTGCGCTGGGTGCTGGGCGAGAGCAAGGCCAGCGAGCTGCGTGGCGAGTCCATGCAGGACGTGATCTTCAGCGGCACCACCACCCGCAAGCAGGCCAGCCGCGCCAGCGTGGAGCTGGTGTTCGACAACTCCGACCACCGCGCGGGCGGCCAGTGGGGCCAGTACGGCGAGGTCGCGGTGCGGCGCGTGCTCACGCGCGACGGCACCAGCAGCTACTACCTGAACAACCAGCCCGTGCGCCGCCGCGACGTGCAGGACGTGTTCCTGGGCACGGGCCTAGGGCCGCGCGCCTACGCCATCATCGGCCAGGGCACCATCAGCCGCATCATCGAAAGCCGCCCGGAGGAACTGCGCCTGTTCCTCGAAGAAGCCGCTGGTGTCTCCAAGTACAAGGAGCGCCGCCGCGAGACGGAAAACCGCCTGTCGGACACGCGCGAGAACCTCACGCGGGTCGAAGACATCCTGCGCGAGCTGAACGCCAACCTCGAAAAGCTCGAGAAGCAGGCCGAGGTGGCCGCCAAATACAACACCCTGCAGGCCGACGCCACGCTCAAGCAGCACCAGCAGTGGTTTTTGAAGCGCGCCGAGGCCGAAGAGCAGCAGAACAAGGTGCGCCTGGACGGCCTCCAAGCCGTCAACGACCTCGAATCCCGCATGGCCGATCTGCGCGCCGTCGAGTCCGACCTCGAAACCATCCGCCAGGCCCACTACGCGGCCGGCGACCAGGTGAACCAGGCCCAGGGCCGGCTGTACGAGGCCACGGCCGAGGTCGGCAAGCTCGAAGCCGAGATCCGCTACGTGATCGAAGGGCGCCAGCGCGTGGAGCAGCGCCTGGTCACGCTAGCCGAGCAGATCGCCCAGTGGCAGGCCCGCAAGGAAGAGGCCGACATCGAGCTCGAAAACCTGGCCGGTGCCGGTGTGGACGCCGAAGAGCGCGCCGAACTGCTGGCCGCCCAGGTCGAAGAGCAGGCCATGCAGCTGCCCGACCTGGAAGAAGCCCTGCGCCAGGCCCAAAGCCGCACGGCCGAGCAGCGCAGCAGCGTGGTGCAGGTGCAGCAGCAGATTGGCGTGCTGGCCGCCGAGCAGCGCAGCATCGACGAACAAAGCCGCCAGCTCGACAGCCGCTTCGAGCGCCTGCGCACCGACCGCAATGCACTGGCCGCGCCCGATGAAGCCCGCCTGACGAACCTGCGCGAGCAGCTCGAAGAGGCGCAGGAGATCGCCGAGACCACGGCAGCCCGCCTGCACGAGCTGCAGGAGTCCGTGCCCCAGCTGGACGACGACCGCCGCACCCGCCAGCAGGCCGTGAACACCGAAAGCGCGCGCCAGGCCGACCTGTCGGCGCGCATGGAAGCGCTCAAGGCGCTGCAGGAAAAGGTCAAGACCGACGGCAAGCTGCGCCCCTGGCTGGCCAAACACGGGCTCGACGGCCTGCAAGGCCTGTGGAGCCGCATCCACATCGAGCCCGGCTGGGAAAACGCGCTGGAAGCCGCGCTGCGCGAGCGCCTGGCTGCGCTGGAAGTGGGGCGCCTGGACATGGTGCGTGGCTTCCTGGGCTCTGGCGGCACCGACGCGCCGCCCGCGCGCCTGGCCTTCTACAGCGCTCCCGCCGCGGGCCACCCCGAAACCTCGTCACCCCACGCCCGCCTGTCGGACCTGCTGCGCCTGAACGATGCCGGCCTGCGTGCCGTGCTCACGGACTGGCTGCAAGGCTGCTACACCGCGCCCACGCTGGACGACGCCCTGGCCCGCCGCAGCACGCTGCAACCCGGGGAGGTGGTGTTTGTTCCTACCGGCCATGCGGTCAGCGCCCACAGCGTGAGCTTTTACGCGCAGGATTCCGAGCAGTCCGGCATGCTGGCCCGCGCGCAGGAGATCGAGCACCTCGAAAAAGAGCTGCGCGCGCAAGCGCTCATCGCCGAAGAATCGCGCACGGCCCTGGTGCGTGCCGAGGCCGCGTACGCCGATGCCTCGCAGCGCCTCGTGGCCGCGCGCCGCGAAGCCACCGAAACCCAGAGCCGCGCCCACGAGCTGCAGGTCGAGACCCTGCGCCTGACCCAGCTGGCCGAACAGACCCGCGCGCGCAGCCAGCAAATCGACGGCGACCTGGCCGAGGTGGAGGCCCAGCTGGCCGACCTGCAGGAACGCCGCGTGGCCGCCGAGGCGCGCTTTGAAGAACTCGACATGCAGCTGGCCGACAGCCAGGAGCGCGAGGCCCAGCTGGGCGACCGCGTGATCGAAGCCGAGCGCAAGCTGACGGCCTGCCGCGAACAGCAGCGCACGCTGGAGCGCCAGGCGCAAGAGGCCACGTTCTCGCAACGCAGCCTGGAGGCGCGCCGCGCCGAACTCAACCGTTCCATCGAAACCGCCACGCAGCAGGCCACGGCCCTGGCCGACGAGCAGCAGCGCGCGCGCGACGAGCTGGCCCGCCTGTCCGATGCTGCCGCGCAAGGTGGCCTGCAGGCCGCACTGGAAGTGAAGATGGAGCGCGAAAAAGCGCTCGGCGCCCAGCGCAGCGAATACGACGACCTCACCACCAAGCTGCGCGCCAGCGACGAGCGCCGCATGCAGCTCGAACGCGCGCTCGACCCGCTGCGCGCCCGCATCACCGAATTCCAGCTCAAGGAACAGGCGGCGCGCCTGGGCCTGGAGCAGTACACCACCTTGCTGGCCGACGCCCAGGCCGACCTCGAGGCCGTGGCCCAGTCGATCACCGACGGCAATGTGCGCGTGGGTGGCCTGCAAAGCGAAATCGACCGCCTGCACCGCGAGATCGCCGCCCTGGGCGCGGTGAACCTCGCCGCGCTGGACGAACTCAAGCTCGCCAGCGAGCGCAAGGTCTTCCTCGATGCGCAGACGGCCGACCTGACCGAGGCCATGAACACGCTGGAAGACGCGATCCGCAAGATCGACGGCGAAACACGCCAGCTGCTCTCGGGCACCTTCGACACCGTGAACGCGCACTTTGGCCGCATGTTCCCCGAGCTGTTCGGCGGCGGCCAGGCCAAGCTCATCATCACCGGCGATGAAATCCTTGATTCCGGCGTGCAGGTGATGGCCCAGCCGCCCGGCAAGAAGAACCAGACCATCCACCTGCTGTCGGGTGGCGAGAAGGCCCTCACCGCGATTGCGCTGGTGTTCGCCATCTTCCAGCTCAACCCCGCGCCGTTCTGCCTGCTGGACGAGGTGGACGCGCCGCTGGACGACGCCAACACCGAGCGCTACGCCAAGCTGGTGTCCAGCATGAGCAAGGGCACGCAGTTTTTGTTCATCAGCCACAACAAGATCGCGATGGAAATGGCCGAACAGCTGATCGGCGTGACCATGCAGGAGCAGGGCGTGTCGCGCATCGTGGCCGTCGATATGGAGTCGGCCCTCTCCATGGCGGAAATATGAGCACCCCGCTGAGGCGCTTCGCACCTTCCCCCCAGGGGGACGACGCCCTTGCTGCGGGGCGGCCCTTGCTCGGCGTCTCGCGCACAGGCCGCGCGCATTTTCACCGCGGCGGCCCTTGCGCCATGCAGCGGATAGCCGTTAGCCGAGAATTTCTTTTATGAGCACATTGCAACTGAGTCTGGCCATCATCGGCGGCCTGGTGCTGGCCCTCATCGTGGCCTACAACACCTGGACCTCGCGCCGCAACGCGCCCAAGCGCGCCTTGCCGCCAGAGCCGGAACGCGAGCGCGCGGCCGAGCCCGCGCTGCGCCAGGAGCCGGGTTTCGAGGCGGGCGCGGCCGCTGACCTGCCCCCCGGGGAATTCCACGGCCTTGACCGCGGGCCGGAGCCTTCCGAGCACACGGTGGATGCCAGCGAGGCCCTGCAGATGCCCGTGCCGCCGTTCTCGCTGGAGCGCCGCCCCGGGCTGGACCCGCTCATCGACGTGATCGCACCGCTGCAGCCGGAGGTGTCCGTGTCCGGCGATGCCGCGCTGGCGGCGCTGCCTCCCACGCGCCGGGCCGGCAGCAAGCCGTTTGCGATCGAAGGCCTGAACGAAGCCACCCAGCAGTGGGAGACGCCGGCGCCCGGCCAGCGCTACCAGAGCTTCCAGGCGGGCGTGCAGCTTGCCAACCGCATGGGCGCGCTCAACGAGATCGAGTTCTCGGAATTCGTCGTCAAGGCCCAGGCGTTTGCGGACGCCATCAATGCCGCCCCCGATTTTCCCGACATGCTGCAGGAAGTGGCCCGCGCCCGCGAGCTGGACCAGTTCGCCAGCGACCACGACGCGCAACTGGCCTTCATGCTGCGCGCGCGCCAGGCCGCCTGGAGCCCCGGCTACGTGCAGCAGAACGCCGCGCGCGTGGGCTTCGTGCCGGGCGCCATGCCCGGGCGCCTGGTGCTGCCGGCCGGCGCGCAAGGCCTGCCGCCATTGCTCACGCTCGGCTACGACACGCAGGCGGCACTGGCCGAAGACCCGGACCAGTCCGCCATCCGCGACATCACCCTGAGCCTGGACGTGGCGCAGGTCCACCGAACCGAACAACCCTTTGCGCGCCTGCGCGAGGCCGCCGCCGCGCTGTGCGAGGCCATGGACGGCGTGCTCTGTGACCAGAATGGCCAGCCGCTGCCTGCCATGGCCATGGACCCGATCGCCTCGGACCTGGAGCTGCTGTACGACCAGCTCGACGGGCGCGACCTGTCAGCGGGGTCGGTGCTGGCGCGCCGGCTGTTCAGCTAGGCCGCCGCATGAGCGCAACGCTGGTCCGGCTGGCGCACGAGGCCGATCACGGCGCCGTCAGGGCGCTATACCGCGAACTGCGGCCCCAGGACCCTGTGCTGGGCGACGATGCATCGCTGGACAGCTTTCGCGCCGTGTTGCGGTCCCCCAGCGCGCGGCTGGTGGTGGCGCTGCGGCATGGCGAGGTCGGTGCGACCTGCATGCTGGCGCTCGTGCCCAATTTCGCCAGCGCGGGGATGCCCATCGGCGTCGTCGAGCATGTCATCACGGGCGGGCGCTTCCGGCGCCAGGGGCTGGCCCGGGCAGCGCTGGAGTTCGCCCTGGACGCGGCCTGGGCCCTGAACTGCTGCAAGGTTTTCCTGCTGTCGGGCGCGCAGCGCGCGCAGGCCCACCGGCTCTATGAATCCGTGGGCTTCGCGGGCGGCAGGGAACTGGGGTTTGTCAAAAGGAATCCCAGCTTGGGCCACCATGACTGAACAATCAGAACTTTTTTCGGCCGCAGCGCAGACCAGCCAAGCGCAGGCAGCTATCAAAATCAAAGCGCTGCGCGAGCAGCTCCACCGCTGGGCGCACCAGTACTACGTGCTGGACGAGCCCACCGTGCCCGATGCCGAGTACGACCGCGTGTTCCGGGAGCTGCAGGCCCTGGAGACGGCGCACCCCGACCTCATCACGTCCGACTCGCCCACGCAGCGCGTGATCGGGGCGGTGATGGAAGGCCTCACGCCCGTGCGCCACGCGGTGCCCATGCTCAGCATCCACACCGAAACCGACACCGAGGCCACCGGCGCGCAGGCGTTCGATGCGCGCGTGCGGCGCGAGCTGGGCCTGGCGGAATCGGACCCCGCCATCGAGTACGTGGCCGAGCCCAAGTTCGATGGCCTGGCCATGAGCCTGCGCTATGAAAACGGCCGCCTCGCGCAGGCCGCCACGCGGGGCGACGGCGAGGTGGGCGAGGACGTGACGCACAACATCCGGACCATTCGCCAGATACCCCTGACCTTGCCCGAGGGCGTGCCCCCGCTGCTCGAAGTGCGTGGCGAGGTCTACATGCGCCGCGCTGATTTCGATGCGCTCAACGAGCGGCAGCGGGAGCAGGGCGGCAAGACCTTCGTGAACCCGCGCAACGCCGCAGCCGGCGCGGTGCGCCAGCTGGACTCGAACATCACCGCCCAGCGCCCCTTGAGCTTTTTTGCGTATGGCCTGGGCGCCGTCACGCCGCCCGGCGAGGGAGGGCCGGTGTTCCGCACGCACTACGAGATGCTGCAGACCCTGAAGTCATGGGGTTTTCCGGTGGCGGCGCAGGTGCAGATTGCGGCGGGTGCTGCGGAATTGGTAGCATTTCACCAGCAGGTGGGCGGCAGCCGCGATGCGTTGCCCTACGACATCGATGGCGTGGTCTACAAGGTCAACTCGCTGCAGCTGCAGCGCGACCTGGGCTTCAAGACCCGCGAGCCGCGCTGGGCCGTGGCGCACAAGTACCCGGCGCAGGAGATGGCCACCAAGATCGAAGGCATCGACGTGCAGGTGGGCCGCACCGGCAAGATCACGCCCGTCGCGCGCCTCGCGCCCGTGTTCGTGGGAGGCGTCACCGTCACCAACGCCACGCTGCACAACCTGTTCGAGATCCGCAAGAAGGGCGTTCGGGTGGGCGACACCGTCATCGTGCGCCGCGCGGGCGATGTGATTCCCGAAGTCGTGGGCGTGATGCCGGGCAACCGGACCGGCTATGTGCCCAACTTCAAGATGCCCAAGGCCTGCCCCGTCTGCGGCAGCGCCGTGGTGCGCGAAAAGGGCGAGGCCAACCACCGCTGCACGGGCGGCCTGTTCTGCGCCGCGCAGCGCAAGGAGGCCATCCTGCACTTCGCCGCGCGCCGCGCCATGGACATCGAGGGGCTGGGCGACAAGCTGGTGGACCAGCTGGTGGACACCAATGTGATCCGCACGCTGCCCGACCTGTACCGCCTGGGCCTCACCTCCCTCATCGCGCTGGAGCGCATGGCCGAGAAGTCGGCCCAGAACGTGTTGGCCGCGCTCGAAAAATCCAAGCAGACCACCTTGCCGCGTTTTCTGTTCGGCCTGGGCCTGCGCCACGTGGGCGAGGCCACGGCCAAGGACCTGGCGCGGCACTTTGGCACGCTGGACGCCATCATGGACGCCAGCGTGGAGCAGCTGCTGGAGGTGAACGATGTGGGCCCGGTGGTGGCGCAGAGCCTGCACACGTTCTTCCAGCAGCCGCACAACCGCGAGGTGGTCGAGCAGCTGCGCGCCTGCGGCGTGACCTGGCCCGAGGGGCCGGTGGCCGAACGCGCCCCGCAGATCCTTGCCGGCAAGACCGTGGTGCTGACCGGCACCCTGCCGACCTTGAGCCGCGACGCGGCCAAGGACATGCTGGAAGCCGCTGGCGCCAAGGTGGCCGGTTCGGTCAGCAAGAAGACCAGCTATGTGGTGGCGGGCGATGAAGCCGGCAGCAAGCTGGCCAAGGCCCAGGAGCTGGGCGTGCCCGTGCTGGACGAAGCGGGCATGCTGGCGCTGCTGTCGGGCCCGCGCGCCTGAGGCGCTCTCCCCTTACTCCGAGTTCTTGATGCGCACATTGCTGCTTTCCTTCCAGGCCCGCGCCGCGGCCCTGTTCCGCTGGCTGGCCGGCCTGTTTGCCTGGATGCCCCGCCCGCTGCGCCGCGCGCTGCTGTGGTGCGCCCTCGCGCTGCCTGCCGCGGTGCTGGCGTACACCCTGGTCCTGATCCCGTTCACGCCCTCCATCAGCGACATCCGCAAGGCCAAGAGCGAGCTGCCCGCGCAGCTCATGTCGGTGGACGGAAAGCTGCTGGCCGAGTACCGCTGGGCCAATCGCGAATGGGTGGAGCTCGACAAGATTTCTCCGCATGTGGTGAACGCGCTCATCGCCACCGAGGACCACCGCTTCTACGACCACTTCGGCCTGGACTGGAGGCGCACGGTATCGTCGGTGGTGCATACGCTGCGCGGCGCCCCGCAGGGCGGCTCCACCATCACGCAGCAGCTGGCGCGCAACCTGTTTCCGGAGGAGATCGGCCGCTCGCGCGTGTTTCCCCAGGCCCTCACGCGCAAGCTCAAGGAGGCCATCACGGCGGTCAAGATCGAGTTGTCGTATTCCAAGGACGAGATCCTGGAAACCTACCTCAATACCGTGCCCTTCCTGTACAACGCGTTCGGCATCGAGATGGCCGCGCGCACGTACTTCGACAAGTCGGCCGACAAGCTCAATGTGCTGGAGAGCGCCACGCTGATCGGCATGCTCAAGGGCACGGCCTACTACAACCCCGTGCTCAACCCCGAGCGTGCGCAGGCCCGGCGCAACACCGTGCTGTCGCAGATGGTCAAGCGCGGCAAGCTGGAGCAGGCACAGTTCGACACGCTGCAAAAGCGCCCGCTGCGCGTCAACTTCGAGCGCCAGACCGAGGTCATGGGTCCCGCGCCGCACTTTGCGATCCAGCTGCGCAAGCAGCTCATCGACTGGGCCGACAGCAAGGGCTACAGCCTGTATTCGGATGGTCTGGTGATCCGCACCACCATCGACTCGCGCCTGCAGGCCTATGCCAATCAGGCGGTGGCGCGCCAGGGCCGCCAGCTGCAGGGCGTGGCCGATGCCGCCTGGAGCAAGCGCGATGGCTGGGGGCCGCAGAACGAACTGGTGCAGACCCTGGTGCGCGAAAGCAGCGAATACCGCGCCGCGCTGGACAAGGGGGAAGAGCCCGCCGAGGCGCTCAAGGCGCTCCTGGCCGACGACGCCTTCCTGCAGAAGCTGCGCTCCGAGAAAACGCGCGTGCAGGCGGGATTTCTCGCGCAGGATCCCGTCACGGGCCATGTGCTGGCCTGGGTGGGCAGCCGCGACTTCGCCCAGGACCCGTTCGACCACGTGCAGGCGGCCCGGCGCCAGCCCGGCTCCACGTTCAAGCCCTTCGTGTACGGCGCGGCCTTTGCCAAGGGGGCATCGCCCGGCGACACGCTGATGGATGCCGCGGTGGAGATACCGCTGGGCGGTGGCCGCGTGTGGCGCCCCACCGACGGGCGTCCGCCGAGCGACGAGCCCATGACGCTGGCGGATGGACTGGCGCTCTCCAAGAACACCATCACCGCCCAGGTGATGCAGCAGGTCGGCCCCGCACGCGTGGCCGAAGTGGCGCGGGCGCTGGGGGTGCGGCAGTCGCCACTCGAGGAAGTGCCATCGCTGGCGCTGGGCACGAGCCCGGTCACGCTCAAGGAAATGATCTCGGCCTACAGCAGCATCGTGAACCTGGGGCGCTATGTGGAGCCGGTGCTCATCACCAGCATCGAGGACCGCCACGGCAAGGTGCTCGAGACCTTCGCGAAGCCGGTGCCCGAGGCGGTCTTCGAAGGCCGCGCGGCCCAGACGCTGCGCAACACCATGCGCGGCGCGGTGGACAGGGGCACCGCCACCGCGATCCGCTCACGCTATGGCATCCAGGCCGATGTGGCGGGCAAGACCGGCACGACCCAGGACAACACGGATGGCTGGTTCATCCTCATGCATGCCCGCGTGGTGGCGGGGGCCTGGGCGGGCTTCAACGATGGCCGCATCACGCTGCGCAGCGACTACTGGGGGCAGGGCGCCCGCAGCGCGCTGCCCATGGTGGGCGAGTTCATGCAGCAGGCGATCCGGGCCAAGGTGATCGACGGCCAGGAGCGGTTCTTCGATGAGTTCGACACCACCCCACCGCCCCCGCCGGCGGATAGCTCGCTCGGCGTCATGCGCGACTGGATACGCGGGCTGTTTGGCAGCGATACGGCACCGCCAGCACCGGTGCCCTCCGCGCCAGCAGCGTGGCCCCTGGGCCCTGCAGCGCCCCGGCCGCCTGGAGGCCAGGGCCTGCCTCCCGTCACGACCGATCCGGGCTATCCCCCGGCACCCGCCGAAGAGCGCGTGGGCGGCTGAGCACGGCTGCGGGCGGCTCGCGGTCCCGGCCGGGCTGGTCCGGTCACTTTTTGCTGGCGCCAGCCCATGACCGCCGCTAGGATGCGCGGCGATGAAATTGTTACGTGTGCCGTCCCCGGGGGCATTTTCCGCAAATGCGCTTTGCCTGGGGCCGGGCGCTCCCGCCGGGTGCTTTTACGGGCCACCGGAGACCGCCGTGACCCATTTCATTCATCCCTTCACCGCGGTGTGCCTGCAACCGGTCCTGTCGCCCTTGGCAGGGAGCGAAGCTCGCCGCGTCCCGCCCATCGTGCATCCACGACCCACAGAAAATGACTCCAAGACGCTTTCGTTTCTCGCTGCCGAGCTATGCCCTTGCTTGCGGTTTTGCACTGACCCCCTGCCTCGGCGGGGCCGCAGATATCCGGTTGACGCCTCCACCTGGCGGCGCCCTCGTGGTGACCGATTCGGCAACCCAGACCGTGCGTTTTCGCGTGGACGATGCGGGCAGGATCCGGATGCCCGGACTGGCTGGCGCGCCCGCACAAGGCAGCCTGCTCTGTTTTGAAAGCGCAAGCGGCGCGGTGGGAGGCTGCACGGCGGGCGTCGCCACGGGGCCGATGGGGCCCGCAGGGCCTGCCGGAGCGGCAGGCGCCCCAGGAACTCCGGGAGCTCCGGGAGCGGTGGGCCCTGCAGGCGCGGCCGGTCCTGCGGGTGCCACCGGCCCCGTGGGCCCAGCGGGCGCCACGGGGCTGCAAGGGCCTGCAGGTGCGCAGGGGCCCGCGGGGCCTCAAGGGCCCGCAGGCTCCGTCGCGGCGTATGGTGATGGCTCCGCGGGGGCCTATACGGTGTCGATCGCCTCGACCATCGACCTGTCCACGACAGCAGGGTTCAACAGCCTTGGCGGACGGCACCACATGCAGTTTTCCACGATCGACATCGCGGGAGCGATGACGCTTCCCAGCGGGACCGTGCTGCGCGCGACCGGCGACGTGACCATTTCCGGCTCCATCACCGTCCTTGAAGGGTCGCAAGGGGCCAGCAATGTCACGCCACACCCCGGTATTGCGCTGTCGTCACCCGGGACACCCCAAGGCGGTATCGGACTGCCAGCACTCTCTGCCGCGCGGCTCTTGAAACCGCCAGCCGCGGCGGGTGGGGCGGGTAGCCGGCCGAACGCGCAGGACACGGGTGGAGGCGGGGGCGGATCACTTGTGATCCTTGCCGGGGGCAATGTGACCGTCACCGCATCGGGCGTGATCAAGGCCAATGGCGGCAACGGGCAGAACGCCATGACCCCGGGCGCGGACGCAGCCGGGGCCGGTGGCGGGGCTGGAGGCGTGATCGTCATCGCGGCCGGCGGCGACATCACGGTGGCGGGCGCACTGTTGGCCAATGGCGGGCATGGCGGAAATGGCTTCAACGGCAACCTTGGCAACGCGGTGGGCGCGGGCGCGGGAGGTGGTGGTGGGGGCGGCATCATCCACCTGGTGGCGTCCTCCACGCCCGTGGTCACGGGATCGCTGCTGGTCAATGGCGGCGCGATGGGTCTGGACGATTTCTCGGGGGGATCGTCCCTTGCTGGAGGGGGCGGCGGGGCCAGCGGCGGAAACGGCGGTAGCGCGGGCGTGGTGAATGCTTCGGTGGTTCAGCCGGCGCAGGCGGGCTTCAGCGGCCGCTCCATCCTCACCACCTTTCCTGCACCCTGGAACCTGTTTCTCCACTGAGGCAGGGTCGGCACGTCCGGCGGACCGGGGGCACGTACCCCCCGGGCTGGGCCGTCCAGGGGCCGGGCGCTATTCGATATCGATGCAGTGCAGCCCGAAGCTGCCCGCCTTGCGGTCGGCAAAAAACGCTTCCAGCGTTTCCTTGACGGTACGGAAGGCGATCTCGTCCCAGGGCACCTCGTCTTCGGTGAAGAGCCGCGCCTCGATGGTTTCATACCCGGGGTTGAACTGGTCGCTGAGCAGGTGGGCCCTGTAGAACAGGTGCACCTGCCCCACACGGCGCACATTGAGCAGGCTGAACAGCGGGCCCATCTCGATCTGTGCGCCGGCTTCCTCGTCCGTCTCGCGCGCAGCGCCCTGGGCCGTGGTTTCGTCCAGTTCCATGAAGCCCGCCGGCAGCGTCCACTTGCCCCAGCGCGGTTCGATGTTGCGTTTGCACAGCAGCACGCGTCCATCGGGCAGGGTCGGCACGGTGCCCACCACGTTGAGCGGGTTCTCGTAGTGCACCGTGCTGCAGGTGGGGCACACCGCGCGCTGCTTGGTGTCGCCGTCGTCCGGCAGGCGGTAGACCACGGCGGTGCCACAGGCGCGGCAGTGTTTGATGGGGCTGCGGAAGGTCATCGGGGTTTTGATTCAAATAGGCTGCTGGTGCTTGTTCCATCAGCGCTGGCAGCTATGAAAAAGATAGCTTTTGGCTGCGCGCCGGGGCCTGTGCGCCAGGTGGCCCAGGCCGCGGGGCGTCACACCACGCTCAGCCGCAGCGTGCCCAGGCCGTCCACGCCGCCCTCGAGCACGTCGCCGCGCACCACGGCGCCCACGCCTTCGGGCGTGCCGGTGTAGATCAGATCGCCGGGCTGCAGCTCCCATGCGGCCGACAGGTGCTCGATGGTCTCGGCGATGTTCCAGATGAGCTGGGCCACGGTGCTGCGCTGGCGGTCCGCGCCGTTGACCTGCAGCCAGATGCCGGCCTTCTCCACGTCACCGGCCTGCGCGGCGGGCGTGATGGGGCCGATGGGCGCGCTCGCGTCGAAGCCCTTGCCGATGCACCAGGGGCGGCCCTGTTTCTTCATGTCGTTCTGCAGGTCGCGGCGCGTCATGTCCAGGCCCACGGCGTAGCCGTAGATGTGGGTGAGCGCATCGGCGGCCTGGATGTTCTTCCCGCCCTTGCCAATGGCCACGACCAGTTCGATCTCATGGTGCAGGTTGGCCGTGAGGCTGGGGTAGGGCAGCTGGCCCGTCTCGCCCGCATTCACCACCACGATGGCATCGGCCGGCTTCATGAAGAAAAACGGCGGCTCGCGGCCGGTGAAGCCCATTTCCTTGGCGTGTTCTTCGTAGTTGCGGCCCACGCAGTAGATGCGGTGCACGGGGAACCGGTCGGCGCTGCCGGCCACGGGCACGCTGGCCACCGGTGCGGGAGAAAACACGTAGCTCATGTCTGCCTTTCTTCTTGTCTCTGGGTGCGATGGAACGGGTGCGGGCCTGGCGTGCGGGCGGGTTGCCCTGCGGGCCGGGCCGAAGTGTGGCAGTGTGCCATGGGTGCGGGCGTCTTGCTGTGGGACGCTACACTCGCGCCCATGGCAAAGAGCTTCGATTTCCACAACACGCCAGGCCACCTGGTGCGCCGTGCCCACCAGCGTACCGTGGCGCTTTTCATGGAGGAGACAGCGGGGTTTGACGTGACGCCCGTGCAGTTCGCCATCCTGCATGAACTGCTGGCCCGGCCCGGGGAAGACCAGGTCACCTTGGCATCCCGCGTGGCGTTCGACGCGGCCACCTCGGGGTCGGTGATCGGGCGCCTGGAAAAGCGCGGCTGGATTCGCCGCGAACCCGACACCCGCGACCGCCGCCGCAAGCTGCTGTGGATCACCCCGGAAGGCGAAGTGGCGGCCCTGCAGATGCGCGATGCCGCCCAGCGCGTGCAGGAGCGTCTGATGGCGCCCCTCAACGCGCAGGAGCGCGGCGACCTGATGGTGCTGCTCACCAAGGTCGTCTACAACCACCAGGACCCGGCCGGCGCCTCGGGCGCATGACGCCGGCCCCGCCGGGCCGTGGCAGGGCTTGCGGGACGCACCGTACAACCGCCGCTCTCCACGGCACGCACGCCCACCTATCCATCGAAGCAATCCCCATCCCCATCCCCATGCAGCTGTACAACTACTTCCGCTCCTCGGCCTCGTTTCGCGTCCGCATCGCGCTGCAGATCAAGGGCCTGGCCTACGACTACATTCCCGTGCACCTCGTGAAGGGCGAGCACCAGCAGCCTGCCTACGCGACCCTCGCCGCCGATGCCCTGGTGCCCACGCTGGTGACCGATGGCGGAGAGGCATTGTCGCAATCGATGGCCATCATCGAATACCTGGACGAGACCCATCCCACACCCGCCCTGATGCCCGCCACGGCCCTGGACCGGGCGCGCGTGCGGGCGCTGGCGCAGATGGTGGCGTGCGAGATCCACCCGATCAACAACCTGCGCGTGCTCAAGTACCTGGTGCGGGAGCTGAAGGTGGATGAAGCCGCCAAGAACGCGTGGTACCACCACTGGCTGCGCAGCGGGCTCGAGGCCTTCGAGCGGCAGCTGGTGCTGCTCTCGCAGGAGCGCGCGGCCCAGGGGCTGGCGCCCTCGGTGCTGTGCTGGGGCGGCACCCCCACGCTGGCCGACTGCTGCCTGGTGCCGCAGATCTTCAACGCCCAGCGTTTCAAGGTCGACCTGGGCGGCCTGCCGCTCACGATGGGCGCGTTCGACGCCTGCATGGGGCTGCCCGCATTCCAGAAGGCCCAGCCTTCCGCCTGTCCGGACAACGAAGCTTGACCCTTCGCACGCACTCCCTGCAGGCCACCGACTGGCTGGTGCCGGACTGGCCCTTGCCGCCTGGCGTGCATGCGCTGTGCACCACCCGCACGGGTGGCGTGAGCCTGCCCCCTTATGACAGCCTGAACCTGGGCACGCATGTGGGGGACGACCCCGCCGCTGTCCGCGCTAACCGCCTTCGGCTTCAGTCCGCCCTCGAAGGAGTGACAGCGGGCACGCGGCCCGTGTTTCTGAGCCAGGTGCATGGCGATGGCGTGGCGCAGCTCGACGGCGGCACGCCCGACGGCATCGAGGCCGACGCCTGCGTGGCGGCGGTTCCCGCGGTCGCCTGCACCATCATGGTGGCCGACTGCCTGCCGGTGCTGTTCGCCCACCGCTCAGGCCGGGCCGTGGCGGCGGCCCATGCGGGATGGCGCGGGCTCGCGGGGGTGGACGGGCAGGGGGTGCTGGAATCGGTTTTCAAGCGATTTGTCGCGCTGGCCCAGGCGGATCAAGCGCACGACGCTATAAAAATTGAAGCAATCCTGCCCTTGCAAGGGGTGGCCCAGGACACGCTGGCCTGGCTGGGGCCCTGCATCGGCCCGCAGGCGTTCGAGGTGGGTCCCGAGGTGCGGGCGGCTTTTTGCGACACCGCCCCGGCCTTGCAGGATTGCTTCGCGCCCAGCGGCCACGCCAGCGGCAAGTACCTGTGCGATCTGGCGGGCCTCGCGCGGCGGCGGCTGCAGGCGCTCGGAATCACCCATGTCCACGGCAATGACGGAACACCGCCATGGTGCACCGTCACGAACGCATCAAGGTTCTTTTCCCACCGGCGCGACAGCGCTGCCTTGGGCGGCAGCGGGCGCTTCGCTGCCTGCATCTGGCGCGGCTGAGGAACCGGGGCCGCCAGCCCCGCGGGCCGCCGCGGCCTGCTCCGCGGCTTCACGCGCCTTGATCGTGCGCTTGCGCGAAGGCGTGCCCAGGATGTACACCAGAATGCCCATGGGCAGCAGCCCATACAGCGCGAACGTGATCACGGCGCCCAGCAGCGTCCCGGTGGGGCTGGTGGCTTCGGCCACCGCCATCATGAGGGTGACGTAGGTCCAGGCGATGACGATGAGGTACATTGGTTTATGTTCGCTGCAAGCGTTGAATCCGTTGCCATGCTGAAGTGGGTCGGCAACAATGAACCCGAGACACAAAAAACAAGAAGCCCTGCCGCTGCGAGCGACCAATCACTGAGGAAAGAGCATGAATTCTGAATCACCATGGGCCGAGAGCGCCCAGCAGTTCCAGCAGATTTTCGGGCAAAGCTGGTCACAGGCACTGCAGTCGTTCCAGAAGCTGGACCTTGGTACGCAGGTACCCGCCACCCCCCCTCTGAAGTTTTCACCCAGCAAGCTGCAGGCGCTGCAGCAGCAGTACCTGAAGGAAGCGCAGGAACTGTGGGCCCAGGGCCTGCAGGGCGCGCCCGAGGTCAAGGACCGCCGCTTCTCCGGCGAGGGCTGGGCCAGCAACCCCGTCGCGGCCTTCTCGGCCGCCGCCTACCTGCTCAATGCGCGCACCCTGATGGGCCTGGCCGAGGCGGTGGAGTCCGACGAAAAAACCAAGGCCCGCATCCGTTTCGGCGTGGAGCAATGGATGGCCGCCATGGCGCCGAGCAACTTCCTGGCCTTCAACGCCGAGGCACAGAAGAAGGCCATCGAAACCAAGGGCGAGAGCATTGCCAAGGGCATGCAGAACCTGCTGCACGACATCACACAGGGTCATGTGTCGATGACCGACGAAAGCCTGTTCGAGGTGGGCCGCAACGTGGCCACCACCGAGGGCGCCGTGGTGTATGAGAACGAGCTGTTCCAGCTGCTCGAATACAAGCCGCTCACCGCCAAGGTCTATGAGCGCCCCTTCCTGCTGGTGCCGCCGTGCATCAACAAGTTCTACATCCTCGACCTGCAGCCCGAGAATTCGCTGATCCGCTACGCCGTCGAACAAGGCCATCGCACCTTTGTCGTGAGCTGGCGCAACCCCGGCGATGCCCTGGCCCACAAGACCTGGGACGACTATGTGGAAGACGGCGCGATGGCGGCCATCGACGTGGTGCGGAACATCACCGGCGCCGAACAGATCAACGCGCTGGGCTTCTGCGTGGGCGGCACCATCCTGAGCAATGCGCTGGCCGTGCTGGCGGCGCGGGGCGACGAGCCCGTGGCCAGCGCCACGTTCCTCACCACCCTGATCGACTTCACGGACACCGGCATTCTGGATGTGTTCATCGACGAGGCGTTCGTGAAGTTCCGCGAGATGCAGATGGGGCAGGGCGGGCTGATGAAGGGGCAGGACCTGGCATCGACCTTCAGCTTCCTGCGTCCCAACGATCTGGTGTGGAACTACGTGGTGGGCAACTACCTCAAGGGCGAGACGCCGCCGCCGTTCGATCTCCTGTACTGGAACAGCGACAGCACCAACCTGCCCGGGCCGTTCTACGCGTGGTACCTGCGCAATTTCTACCTGGAGAACAACCTGGTCAAGCCCGGCAGGCTCACCGTGTGCGGCGAGAAGATGGACCTTGGAAACCTCACGCTGCCGGTGTACATCTACGGCTCGCGCGAAGACCACATCGTGCCCATCAACGCCGCCTATGCATCCACCCAGGTGCTGCCTGGCAAGAAGCGCTTCGTGATGGGGGCCTCGGGCCACATCGCAGGCGTCATCAACCCCCCCGCCAAGGGCAAGCGCAGCCACTGGATCCGCGCGGACGGCAAGCTGCCCGCCACGCTGGACTCGTGGCTGGAGGGCGCGACCGAACACCCCGGCAGCTGGTGGACCGATTGGTCCGGATGGCTCAAGGGCCATGCCGGCAAGCAGATCGCGGCCCCCAAGGCCTACGGCAAGGGCACGAAATTCAGAGCCACCGAGCCGGCACCGGGCAGCTACGTCAAGCAGAAGGCGTGACATGCGCAAGCCCCTGGGTCGCCTCTGGCCTGCATTGCCGATCAGGGACGGCGGCGCCGCCCCGCATTGCGGCCCCTGTCTGGCGCCCCGCGCCGGGGCAGCGCCGGCACCGGCGGATACGCAAAAGCACTGATCCGCGGCGCTGCGAGAATTACCAAGCAACAACCCCCAACCACAAGGACATTCCATGGAAGACATCGTCATCGTTTCGGCCGCCCGCACCGCCGTGGGCAAGTTTGGTGGCGCACTGGCCAAGACGCCCGCGACCGAGTTGGGCGCCATCGTGATACGCGAAGCCATCGCGCGCGCGGGCCTCTCGTCCGACCAGATTGGTGAAGTCATCATGGGCCAGGTGCTGACCGCGGGCGTGGGCCAGAACCCGGCGCGCCAGGCCTCCATGAAGGCCGGTGTGGCCAAGGAGACCCCCGCGCTCACCATCAACGCCGTGTGCGGCTCGGGCCTCAAGGCCGTGATGCTGGCGGCGCAGGCCGTGGCATGGGGCGACAGCGAGATCGTCGTGGCCGGCGGGCAGGAGAGCATGAGCCTGTCGCCCCACGTGCTCAACGGTTCGCGCGACGGCCAGCGCATGGGCGACTGGAAGATGGTCGACTCGATGATCGTCGATGGCCTGTGGGACGTCTACAACCAGTACCACATGGGCATCACGGCCGAGAACGTGGCCAAGCAGTACGGCATCACCCGCGACATGCAGGACGCCCTGGCGCTGGCGAGCCAGCAAAAGGCCGCTGCCGCGCAGGATGCCGGCAGGTTCGCTGACGAAATCGTGGGCGTGAGCCTGCCGCAGAAGAAAGGCGACCCCATCGTCTTCAATGCCGACGAATACCTCAACCGCAAGACCAATGCCGAAGCGCTGGCCGGCCTGCGCCCCGCGTTCGACAAGGCAGGGAGCGTGACGGCGGGCAATGCCTCGGGTCTCAATGACGGCGCGGCCGCCGTGGTCGTGATGAGCGCCAAGAAGGCCGCCGCCCTGGGCCTCAAGCCCCTGGCACGTATCGCGGCCTTCGGCACCAGCGGCCTGGACCCCGCCACCATGGGCATGGGCCCTGTGCCTGCATCGCGCAAGGCGCTGCAGCGCGCGGGCTGGAGTGCCGCGGATGTGGACCTGTTCGAACTCAACGAAGCCTTTGCCGCCCAGGCCTGTGCCGTGAACAAGGAGCTGGCCATCGATCCGGCCAAGGTCAATGTGAATGGCGGCGCCATCGCCATCGGCCACCCCATCGGCGCGTCCGGCTGCCGCATCCTCGTGACGCTGCTGCATGAAATGCAGCGCCGCGACGCCAAGAAGGGGCTCGCCGCGCTGTGCATTGGCGGAGGCATGGGCGTATCGCTCGCGGTGGAGCGCTGAGGCGCCAGGGGGGGCGCGGCAGTCCATGCCGCGCAACCTCCACCGATCCCGGGCCGAGGCCGCGTTCGCGCGGCTTTTTTTATTTCCGGACGCTAGTCAGGCTGCGGTCCGCATGCCGGTATGGCCGTGGACCTTTTTTGTATCAAGGCGTGGCAGCGCGCGCCGAATTCAGGGCGTCCTGGCCGCGGTGCAGGCCAATCTGTCAAAAAGGAAAGGGCTTCAGTGTTTTCCTTCACGGCAGTGTCCGATTTCTTGGGTAGAGTGGACGCTGAAGGCATCACCAATCAACAAGGAGAAATCACATGAGCCAGAAAGTTGCATACGTCACCGGCGGCATGGGCGGCATCGGAACCGCCATTTGCCAGCGCCTGCACAAGGAGGGCTTCAAGGTCATTGCCGGTTGCGGACCGACCCGCGACCATGCCAAGTGGCTGGGTGAGCAAAAGGCCCTGGGCTACACCTTCCATGCGTCAGTGGGCAATGTGGGCGATTGGGATTCCACGGTCGAGGCCTTCGGCAAGACCAAGGCGGAACACGGCAACATCGACGTGCTGGTGAACAACGCGGGCATCACGCGCGACCGCATGTTCCTCAAGATGTCGCGCGAAGACTGGGATGCGGTGATCGAGACCAACTTGAACAGCATGTTCAACGTCACCAAGCAAGTGGTGGCCGACATGGTGGAAAAGGGCTGGGGCCGCATCATCAACATCAGCTCGGTCAATGGCGAGAAGGGCCAGGCAGGCCAGACGAACTATTCGGCCGCCAAGGCGGGCATGCATGGGTTTTCGATGGCCCTTGCGCAGGAACTGGCCACCAAGGGCGTGACGGTCAACACCGTGAGCCCTGGCTACATCGGCACGGACATGGTCAAGGCGATCCGCCCTGACGTGCTCGAAAAGATCGTGGCGACCGTTCCCGTCAAGCGCCTGGGCGAACCCAGCGAAATCGCATCGATCATTGCCTGGCTGGCATCGGAAGAAGGGGGCTATGCCACCGGGGCTGACTTCTCGGTCAATGGCGGCTTGCACATGGGCTGATGGCCTGGGCCCGCTGTTTGCCGCAAAGAACAAAAACCCCGCAGTGCGGGGTTTTTTGTTGGGGAGGAGCAAGAGGGAAGGACTGCCGGGCGTCTTGCCTCGATGGGGCTATGAAATGCGCCACCCGGTGCAAGCATGGCCCACACGTTGGTATGGTTCGTGCTTCATGGTGGTGGCTGGCATTTGAGGGCCTTCGGGCGGGAAACGCTGGCTGCGGCGCCTTCAGAGGCGGGCGGGAGCGCGCTTGCGGTCGCGTTCGTCTTCGGGCCAGGCGGACAAGATTGCGGTGGTATTCATGCTGAAAACTCCTGTGATGTACCAACAACGCAGCCAATCCACAGTCCGTTGACAGCGTTTCGCAAAAAAATGCAACCGCCAGTGCCCGTCTGTTTACAATGTAAATCGCTATCAAAAGTGAAGCACTAAATGCTTTCCAGATATGCGCCAACGCCAAAAAATAGAGTCTTTTGGCTTACATGGATTTACATTTTCAACCCGCTGCCGACGCCGACATTTCTTCCAGGGCCGAAGAAATTTCCAGCCAACGCTCCTCCAGTCTGGCTGTCTCTTCGTTCCCTGCCTTGAGGTTGCGGCCACACTCGGCGATCTCCGCCGGCGCAAGGGCCTGGGTGAGCTTGTGCTCCAGCGCGGCCCGCTCGGTGGACAGGGCGGCCAGGCGCTTGTCGATTTGCTCCAGCTCTTTTTTCAGGGGCCGGGTTTTTTCCGCCTGCTGCTGACGCACCTGGGCATCGAGCTTGCGCTGTTCCCGTCCATCCCGCGAAGGGGAGGGGGCGGCGGCCGGTGTGGGGGCCGGGGCGGTCGCGGGGGTGGGATGTGCCACCGCTGGCGAAGGTGCCACGGCGGCTGGGGGTGGTGTCTGGCTCGCCGCTGAGGATGTCTGCGCCTGCTCGGCCAGGCGGGCCTCCTCGCGCAGGCGTTTGGATTCCTCGAGCAGGTAGCGCTGGTAGTCGTCCAGATCGCCGTCAAAAGGCCCCACGACGCCCCGGCCCACCATCCAGAAGTCCTCGCAGACCGAGCGCAGCAGCGCGCGGTCGTGGCTGACCAGCATGACCGTGCCATCGAAGTCGTTGAGCGCCATGGCCAGGGCTTCGCGGGTTGCCAGGTCGAGGTGATTGGTGGGCTCGTCCAGCAACAGCAGATTGGGGCGCTGCCAGACGATCATCGCCAGCACCAGCCGCGCCTTTTCGCCGCCGCTCATGGTGCCCACGGCCTGCTTGACCATGTCGCCTGTGAAGTTGAACGTGCCCAGGTAGCTGCGCAGGTCCTGTTCGCGACTCGGTTGCTTGATATCGGGCCCCAGCTCCTTGGCCAGGCGGATCATGTGCTCCAGCGGGTTCTCCGCGGGGCGCAGCACGTCCAGTTCCTGCTGGGCGAAGTAGCCGATGTTCAGTCCCTTGCCCTCGGTCACGCTGCCGCCCAGGGGTTTCATGGTGCGGGCGATGGTCTTGACCAGGGTGGATTTGCCCTGGCCGTTGGCGCCCAGGATGCCGATGCGCTGGCCCGCCAGCACCGAGCGGTTCACGCCCCTGAGAATGGTGGTGGCCGCGCCCTCGTCATCCACATAGCCGAACGATGCGTCGCTGATCGCCAGCATCGGATTGGGCAGGTTGGCCGGCTCCTTGAACTCGAACGTGAAGTCCGCTTCGGCCAGCACTGGCCCGATCTTCTCCATGCGTTCGAGTTGCTTGACGCGGCTTTGCGCCTGCTTGGCCTTGCTGGCCTTTGCCTTGAAGCGGTCGATGAACTTCTGCAGGTGGGCCATCTTCTCCTGCTGCTTGGCAAAGCTGGCCTGTTGCAGTTCGAGTTGCTGGGCGCGCAATTCCTCGAACTTGCTGTAGTTGCCGCCGTAGCGGTTCAACTCGCCTTGCTGGATCTGCAGGGTGACGTTGGTGATGGCGTCGAGGAACTCCCGGTCGTGGCTGATCACGATCATGGTGCCCGCATAGCGCTTGAGCCAGGCTTCCAGCCAGACCAGCGCGTCCAGGTCCAAGTGGTTGGTGGGTTCGTCCAGCAGCAGCAGGTCGCTGGGGCACATCAGGGCCCGCGCCAGCTGCAGGCGCATGCGCCAGCCGCCCGAAAAGCTGTTGACCGGCTGCTCCAGCTCGCTCACGCGAAAGCCCAGGCCCAGGATCAGCGCCTGGGCGCGCGCCACGGCGTCGTGTGCGCCGGCGTCGTGCAGGTCGGAATACGCATGGGCAATGGCCATGCCGTCGTCGCTGGCCTCGGCCTCCACCAGCTGCTGCTGGACCTCGGCCAGCCGCGTATCGCCTTCCAGCACGAACTCGGTCGCGGACTGGTCCGTCTCGGGCATGTTCTGCGCGACTTCGGCCATGCGCCAGCTCGCGGGGATGTAGAAGTCTCCACCGTCTTCATGGAGCTTGCCGCTGAGCAGGGCGAACAGGCTGGACTTGCCCGCGCCGTTGCGGCCCACGAGTCCGACGTTCTCGCCGGGGTTGATGGTGGCGGAAACGCTGTCGAGCACGACTTTGGCGCCGCGTCGCAAGGTAACGTTCTTGAGGGTGATCATCCGGAGTTCACAAAAAGGCGCACCCGCGCTGGGCGGGTGGCATGAAAAAGCAGGGGGCCAGCGCTGCTGCAATCGGTGCAGCCGATGCAAGCGGCAGCGGCGCGCAACCCTCTATTGTGCCGCGAGACGGGATTGGGCGGCCAGGGCCCGCCGGGTCACCAGCAAAACCTGGTCTTCGCCAGCGCTGGTATCGAGCCAGAACACAGGCAACTGGGGGAAGGCTGCTTCAAAGTAGGCGCGCTCGTTGCCGATCTCCAGAATGATCACGGCATCCTCGCTCATGCAGGCGGGCGCGACAGCAAACAGCTGGCGTACGAAGTCCATGCCATCACTGCCGCCGGCCAGGGCGAGTGCGGGCTCGGCGCTGTACTCGGCGGGCAAGGTGGCCATGCTGGCCGCATTCACGTAGGGCGGGTTGCACAGGATCAGGTCCCAGGGGCCGGGAAGGGCCTGAAGGCCGTCGGAGAGCTGCAGCTGGATGCGGTCCTGCAGGCCGTGCTTGTCCACATTGATCCGGGCCACGGCCAGGGCGTCGGGCGAGATGTCGGCACCCGTCACCAACACCTCGGGCCAGGCCATGGCGGCCAGCACGGCCAGGCTGCCGTTGCCCGTGCACAGGTCCAGCACCCGGTGGGTGTGGTCGCTCAGGTACTCGTCCGCGCCGCCGTCGACAAGCAGCTCGGCGATGAAGCTGCGCGGGACGATGGCGCGTTCGTCCACATAGAACGGCACGCCCTGGAGCCAGGCCTCCTGCGTAAGGTAGGCGGCGGGCTTGCGCGTGCGGACGCGTTCTTCGAAAAGGGTGGCCACCAGGGCGACCTGCTCGGGTGCGACAGACTGATTCCTCAGGGAATCGGGCGCGTCCGACAGGTCGCTGTCCAGCGGCAGGCCCAGGCGCCACAGCACGAGCCAGGCGGCTTCATCGTGGGCGTTCGCGGTGCCATGGCCAAAGGAAACGCCAGCTTCGGCCAGCTGCCGGCTGCCCGATTCGACGAGCGCGCCGACCGTGGTGCCCGCCATTGCGTGGGGTGCCGCCGTGCTCATACACGCACCGCCGGGGCGGCCTTGGGGGCTGCCAGCGCCTGCGCATGCAGGTTTTCCAGTGTGCGGCGGTAGATATTCTTGAGCGGCTCGATGTCGGCCACCACCACGTGTTCGTCGATCTTGTGGATGCTGGCGTTGGGCGGGCCCAGTTCGATCACCTGGGGGCAGACCTGCGCGATGAAGCGGCCATCGCTGGTGCCACCCGTGGTGGAGAGCTCGGTCGTGAGGCCGGTCTCCGCCGCGATAGCCTGTTGCACGGCGTCCACCAGTTCACCCGGTGTGGTGAGAAAAGGCTGTCCGCCCAACGTCCAGCGCAGGTCGTACTCCAGCCCGTGGCGGTCGAGCACGGAGTGCACGCGCTGCTTGAGGCCTTCCGCCGTGGATTCGGTGGAGAAGCGGAAATTGAAGTCCACCACCACGTCCCCCGGGATGATGTTGGTGGCGCCCGTACCGCCATGCATGTTGCTGATCTGCCAGCTGGTGGGCGGGAAGAAGGCATTGCCCTGGTCCCATACCGTCGAGGCCAGTTCGGCCAGGGCAGGCAGCGCCTGGTGGATCGGGTTGCGCGCCAGTTGCGGGTAGGCGATGTGGCCCTGGATGCCCCGCACGGTGAGCTTGCCGCTGAGCGTGCCGCGCCGGCCGTTCTTGATCATGTCGCCGGTGCGCTCGACCGACGTGGGCTCGCCGACGATGCAGTAGTCCAGTTGCTCGCCGCGCGCCTTGAGCTGCTCGACCACGACCTTGGTTCCGTCCACTGACGGGCCTTCCTCATCGCTGGTGAGCAGGAAGGCGAGCTGGACCAGGGGCTCTGGCGTGTGCGCCAGGAATTCCTCGACCGCCACGACGAACGCGGCGATGGAAGTCTTCATGTCGCTGGCGCCCCGGCCGTAGAGCTTGCCGCCACGGTGGGTGGGGACGAAGGGATCGCTGCTCCACTGCGCTAGCGGCCCCGTGGGCACCACATCGGTGTGGCCTGCGAATACTATTGTTTTGATAGCTGATGGCGCTTTTCCACCCTGGGCTGCAGCCCGTTTTGCCCACAAATTGCTGACGCGGAAATCCGCCGGGCCGCTGTCCAGCCGTTCGCACACGAATCCCAGCGGGGCCAGGCGGGCCGCCAGCACGTCAAGGCAGCCCGCGTCCTCGGGGGTGATGGAGGGCAGGGCGATGAGCTGTTCGGCCAGGTGCAGTGTGCGGGACATGGGAAGGGGTGGGTAAGACAGGGGGCGTTTAAATAGTCGATTGTCCCAGACGCCGCGTCATGCACCGGCGCGGCCCGGGCGTGTGGCCCCGGGCACGCGCCGCAGCCAGGGCGCCGTCACCCCGGGGGCAGTGCGCCGAAGGCGACTCAGGAGGGATCATGCAGCCGGTTTCACGTCCAAAACGATCTCGGTGAACGAAGGCTGGTCGTCCGGGGTATCCCGCGCTTCTTTCTGGGCCTTGGCCGCATTGGCCGCCAGGGAGAAGTCGTTCTGCAGGCGCCACATGAGGTTGGTGGGGGAATCCGCGTACGCCAGGCCTTCCTTGCGGTCGATCTTGGATTCCATGATCAGGTGCGCCAGCGCTTCCTCAAAGGTCTGCGAACCTTCCGCCATGGATTTCTCCATCGCTTCCTTCACGCCGGAGAAATCGCCTTTCTCCACCAGCTCGGACACCAGCTTGGAATTGAGCATCACTTCCACCGCAGGGACGCGGCCGCCATCCGATTTGCGGACAAGGCGCTGCGACACCACGGCCTTGAGCGCGGAAGCCAGGTCGCCCAGCATGGTGGGGCGCACTTCCACGGGGTAGAACGACAGGATCCGGTTGAGCGCGTGGTAGCTGTTGTTGCCGTGCAGCGTGGCCAGGCAAAGGTGGCCCGATTGCGCATACGCAATGGCGGCGGACATGGTTTCGCGGTCGCGGATTTCCCCGATCAGGATCACGTCGGGCGCCTGGCGCAGCGCGTTCTTCAGGGCCGTCTGCAGCGACTGCGTGTCGCTGCCGATCTCGCGCTGGTTGACGATGGATTTCTTGTTCTTGAACTGGTACTCGACCGGGTCCTCGATGGTGAGGATGTGGCCGGTCAGCGCTTCGTTGCGGGTGTCGATCATGGACGCGAGCGTGGTGCTCTTGCCCGAGCCCGTGGCGCCCACCACCAGGATGAGCCCGCGCTTTTCCATGATCAGCTCGCGCAGCACGGGAGGCAGACCCAGGGAACTGAATTCCGGGATCTGCTGCGAGATGAAGCGGATCACCACCGCATAGCTGCCCCGCTGGCGCATGGCGCTGACGCGAAAACGCCCCACGCCGCTGAGTGGCACGCCCATGTTGAGTTCGCCGGTTTCTTCCAGCTCTTCGATGCGGTCCGGAGGGACCACTTCGGAGAGCAGGTTGCGCGGAGCATCCGGCGGCAGGATCTGGTTGTTGATCGGCACGCACTCGCCGTTGATCTTGATCAGCGCCGGCGCATTGGCCGACAAATAGACGTCGGAGGCTTTTTTCTCGGCCATCAGGCGAAGAATCCGTTCCATCGTGCTCATGGTGTGTCCCTCTGTTTGTCGTCTTTGTCTGGGGTGGCGCTGATCGTGCCGGTCAGGTGCGGGGCCGGTCAGCCGCGATCAGTCGCGCAGCAGGTCGTTGATGCTGGTCTTGGAGCGCGTCTGCGCGTCCACCTGCTTGACGATGATGGCGGCGTACATGCTGTAGGGCGCGCCGTTGGCGGCCGTCTTGGGCAGGTTGCCGCTGACCACCACCGAGCCAGAGGGCACGCGGCCATAGCTGATCTCGCCCGTGGCGCGGTTGAAGATAGGGGTGCTCTGGCCCAGGTACACGCCCATGCCCAGCACCGAATTTTCTTCCACCACCACGCCTTCGACGACTTCGGAACGCGCGCCGATGAAGCAGTTGTCTTCGATGATGGTGGGGCCGGCCTGCAGCGGCTCCAGCACGCCGCCGATGCCCACGCCGCCCGACAGGTGCACGTTGGCGCCGATCTGCGCGCACGAGCCCACGGTGGCCCAGGTGTCGACCATGGTGCCTTCGCCCACGTAGGCGCCGATGTTCACGTACGACGGCATCAGGATCGCGCCCTTGGCGATGAAGCTGCCGCGGCGCGCCACGGCGGGGGGCACCACGCGCACGCCCGTGGCTTTCATCTCTTCTTCGGAGAGGTGGGCGAATTTCGTCTGCACCTTGTCGTAGAAGCCCAGGTCGCCGGCCTTGACCACTTCGTTGTCCTTGAGGCGGAACGACAGCAGCACGGCCTTCTTGATCCACTGGTGCACGGTCCACTGGCCCACGCCTTCGCGCGTGGCCACGCGCAGCTTGCCGTTGTTCAACTCGGCGATCACGTGCTCGACAGCGTCCTGGATTTCCTTGGGGGCGGCGGAGGGCGAGAGGCTGGCGCGGTTGTCCCAGGCGTTGTCGATGAGGGTTTGGAGTTGTTGGGTCATGTCGTTGTCGATCAGATCAGGCAGTACGGGATTGGATGAATTGCACGATGCGCAGCGCGGCTTCCACGCATTCTTCGGTTTCGGCCACCAGGGCCATGCGCACGCGCTGGGCGCCGGGGTTGCTGCCCTGGGCCTCGCGGGCCAGGTAGCTGCCGGGGAGCACGGTGACATTGTATTGAGCCAAGAGGGCGCGCGCGAACTCGGCGTCGTCCATGCCCAGGGCTTCGGGCACCTTGGCCCACAGGTAGAAGCCGGCATCCGGCAGGGCGACTTCCATGACGCCGGCGAGCAAGGGCGTGACCTGGGCGAATTTCTTGCGGTAGCGCGCGCGGTTCTCCACCACGTGCTGTTCATCGCCCCAGGCGGCAATGCTGGCCGCCTGCACGATGGGGCTCATGGCGCTGCCATGGTAGGTGCGGTACAGCAGGAACGCCTTGATGAGGGCCGCGTCACCCGCCACGAAGCCGCTGCGCATGCCGGGCACGTTGCTGCGCTTGGAGAGGCTGGTGAAGGAAATGAGGTTCCTGTAGCCGCCGCGACCCAGCTGGTCTGCGGCTTGCAGGCCGCCCAATGGAGGTTCGTCGCGGAAGTAGATCTCGCTGTAGCACTCGTCCGAGGCAATGACAAAACCATAGCGGTCGCTCAGTTCAAAGAGCTTCTTCCATTCGCCGAGCGGCATGACCGCGCCGGTGGGGTTGCCGGGGGAGCACACGAAAAGCAGCTGGGTCCGCTGCCACACCGTTTCCGGCACGGCGTCCCAATCCACCGCGAAGTTGCGCGCCGGATCGCTGGCCGCGTAGTAGGGGGTGGCGCCCGCCAGCAGCGCGGCGCCTTCGTAGATCTGATAGAACGGATTGGGGCAGACCACCAGCGGCTGGCCCTGTGAAGGGTCGATGACGGTCTGCGCAAACGAGAAAAGCGCTTCCCGCGAACCGTTCACGGGCAGGACCTGGGTCGCGGGGTCCAGGGTGATCGCATACCGCTGATTCAGCCATCGGGTGAAGGCCTCGCGCAGAGCCGGCTCCCCCGCCGTGGCCGGGTAGCTCGCCAGCCCACTGAGGTTGTTACTAAGTGCATCTTTGATGAACTGCGGTGTAGGATGGCGTGGCTCGCCCATGCCCAGGCTGATGGGACTGTAGGCTGCCGGGGGAGCCACCCCCGCGAATAGCTGCCGCAGCCGCTCGAAAGGGTAGGGCTGGAGATGGGAAAGCAGGGGATTCATGGGGCGCCATTATGGGCGATGGACCCGGTCCATTGCCGCAGCATGCGCGGGCTGCGGGCCCGGGTGGGCGGCGCCCCGGCAGGCCCCCTGCACCCGGTCTGTCAATCCGCCGTAAGTGCCGGCCCCTAGGATTCGCGCCAGTTGCAAGAACGACAAGAGGAGACATGATGTCAGGATTCCTACCGCTGCGTCCGGGACTTTGGTGGATGCGCAGGTGGCATCTGCCTGGCAAACTGCTCTCGCTGGGTTTCCTGGTGGTGGCCGCGCTCGCCATCGCGGCATGGGGATCGCCCTGGTGGTTGTTCGCGCTGGGTGCCGGAGCGGTGGCCTATGCCCTGCTGGCGCTCTACATCAGCCTCTCGAGCGACCTCGCCGGGCTGGCGCGGACCATCGAGCTGACCCAGGGCGGGGATCTGCGCGCACAGGCCCGTGGCGACCATGGGCACGATGAGGTCGCAGAGATGGCGAAGTCGCTCGACCGCATGGTGATCACGCTCTCCTCCATGGTGGCCGACATCCGCAGCAACGCGGCGCTGGTGGCCCATGCGGGCCAGAGCCTGGCCGAGGGCAACCGGTCCCTGGCCGACCGCACCGAGCAGCAGGCGGCCAATCTGGAACAGACAGCGGCCAGCGTGGAACAGTTGTCGTCCGCCGTGCAGAACAACGCGCAGACGGCCCAGAGTGCCGATGCGCGGGCCGCCCAGGTGCGCAGCGCGGCCGATGCGGGCGCGCAAGCCATGGCACGTGCCGTTCAATCGGTCGAAGCCATCCAGCAAGGGGCGCGGCGGATGACCGAAATCATCGGCGTCATCGATAGCATTGCATTTCAGACCAACATCCTGGCCCTGAACGCCGCCGTCGAGGCCGCACGGGCGGGCGAGCAGGGCCGCGGGTTTGCCGTGGTGGCCGCGGAGGTGCGCACGCTGGCCAAGCGGTCCAGCGATGCGGCGCACGAAATCCGCGAGCTGATCGGCGCCTCGGTCAGCCAGGTCGAGACCAGCGCAGGCCTGATCCGTTCGGCCGGGGAGGGCATCTCCGACATGGCGGGAGGTATTCGCAGCGTGGCGGCCAGCATGTCCGAGATCTCCGGGTCGAGCACCGAGCAGAGCACGGGCCTGCGCGAAGTCAGTGCCGCCGTGCAGCAACTGGACCAGATCACCCAGCACAACGCCCAGATGGTGGGCCATGCCGTGCAACAGGCCGAAGCCCTGGAGAGCCGGGCATCCACGTTGTCGCGCGCGGTGTCGGCATTTCGCCTGCAGCAGGGCACCGCCGAGGAGGCCGTGGTGCTGGTGAGCAGGGCCGTCGCACTGCACAAGAGCACTTCGCGCGACCAGTTCCTGCGCAGCATTACCGACAAGAGCCAGCCATACCACGACCGGGACATGTATGTGTTCGTGCTGGATACCGCCGGCACTTATCTTGCCTTTGGTGGCAACACCGCCAAGGTGGGCACACGCGTACAGGACATCCCGGGCATCGCGGGGGACCGCCTCGTGAGCGATATCGTCGGCCAGGCCGACCATGCCCCGGGCTGGGTGGAGTACAACATCACCAACCCCTCCACCGGCGCGGTGCAGACAAAGATGTCCTATGTCAGCCGCGTGGGAGATCTGTATGTGGGGTGTGGGGTGTACAAGGCGCTGGCGGCGCGCTGAATAGCCGGGCTTGGGCCCGGTTCGATGCGCTATTCAAACAGTCTGCGGTACCAGGCTTCGGCTTTGGGTGTCGGCGGTTGCATGGGCTCTTTCTCGGTGGTTGCGGCCAGAGCCGTATCAGTGGGTACAAACGTGATCCGACGAATTCCCAACCCAAGCGAGCGCTTGTCCGTGCTCGCGGGGTCCAGATCGCAGGGGCGTACCAGGGATGAACCTTGGAGCACAACCCGCACGCGGTCCGAACGGATTCGCAAGGCAGCTTCAGGGACCTGGGCTTCCAGAATGAGCACTTCGCCAGCTTGCTGGTGGGTCACCGCCATCGGTTGTCCGTTCACAAGCAGTTTAAGCTCGCTGACTGCGGCATGCGTCAGCAAGTGAATTACCTCCAGCCGCAGAAGATGCTCACCAGCATCCAGGGGGCGGAAATCGATCCACGCCTGGGACTCCAGGCCTGTCCACGCGAAGTGGCTTTGTCCTTCGATCTCCCGCAGATGCCAGCCCCGTCCTGGAATAGGGCGGTCAAACAGGTAGTCGTGCCCGGGCGGCAACGAAGCAACCCAATGTGCGTCGGGCTCGTCCAGGGGCGCTTCGATGTAGCGGTTGAAACCCATGCGGTCTTCGCCCCGCAGCATGACGCATGGGAAGGGCTCGCTGACCTTTGCGATGGGCACCGTCACCCGGACGGCAAGCCCGAGCCGGTGCTCCATCGTGCGGTTGGGGTTGGAGTGATGCAAAAGCCGTTCGTTGAACAGAAAAAACTGGCCAGGTTCCAGCACCAGTGCCACCTTGCGTGTTTCGTCCACGTAGGCGGGGTCTGATGCGATTCCGCCGAACCTGAGGCTCATGGCCGGATCGGTATCGACTGCCGGGGGAATGATCTGCCGGTGAGAGCCCGGGATGATTTCCACGCATCCATTTTCAAGGGTGGCGGATGTAATCGCCAGCCACGCGGAAATGTTCAGGATGGGCTCCATGTTCCAGTTGTAGTGGTCCTGGTGCCATGGGTACTCTTCGGGCTGTTCGGGCCGGGCAGGAGGCTTGTTGAACAGATTGGAATTCCACAAGACCAGGTCGGGCCCGTAGATTGAAGCCATCCGCTCCACGATGGCCGGGGCTGAGCACATCTCATGCACTGTTCGGCTGTCGAGGTGGCGAACACGCAGCCCGAAGGGGCAGTAAGGCGTGGGGGTCGGCAACACCCGCTCACGCACCGTTGCGCGGAATTTTTCCATTTCCTGCGGAGTGAATGCAGTGAACGGCCCCACATAGCCTTGTGTCCGAAATTGTTCTATCTCTTCAGGAGATAACGAAAGCCTGGTGATTTCTTTGTGCATGGGTGGTTGCATTGGAAAGGTTGCCAGTTGCGGGATCGTGCCATTGCGCGGGCGACCCGATGAATCATCCATGAGTTTGCCCAACTGTTCATAAACTGCCCGGCCCGCAATGACCTGCCGGCGCGCCGCCTGCAGCAATTGCGGTCGCTCGGACTCCGCTTCGTCCCAGGCATCCTGGATGGCCGTTGCCAGACGTATGGCGGTATCCTCGCGGTCCAGAAACACGATGCGGCAGGCGGCTCCAAACTGGGCTTGAAGCCCTTGCATTTTCGATCTGTAGTGCGGGGATGCCGCCAAAGCGACCACGGAAACCCCTTGCGACAAAGCGAACACCGCCGCGTGGTAGCTGCCGGTGACGACCACGCGGCACGCACCGACCTCCCTAATCACATCATGCGGTGTGGTTGCAAGGCTGGGGACGTAGTCAGCCATGCCACGGAGCAAGGACGCAATGGCGTCGGGATCCGAAGGTCCGAAAAGTGAAATGGGCACGCCAACGATGGGTGCGTCCAGCCGCGAAATGGCCAAACCCAGACCCTCGCGCAAGCGGACCAGCGTGCTGGAATCGACACCGGCGTAGTC
Organism: Acidovorax sp. A79; assembly: GCF_041154505.1. Taxonomy (GTDB): domain Bacteria; phylum Pseudomonadota; class Gammaproteobacteria; order Burkholderiales; family Burkholderiaceae_C; genus Acidovorax. Next base: position 244,723 of record NZ_AP028672.1, on the reverse strand, counting down.
TGCCTGGCGGACATTGATGCCCAGGCTTTCGCCCAAGGCGCGGGGACGCGCGTCAAACGCCAGTTCAATGGCTTCGTCTCCTGCCACGACCAGGCGCTGCTCCTGTACGCCAAATGATCTCGCCACCATCGGACTCTGCTGCGGCTCCCTGCAGACCACCAGGCTCAGCAATGGGACTACGCCCAGCATCAGGTCAGAGAGGCTGCGAACACCGATGGGCTCAAATCCACAGCTCAGAATAGCGGCTGGCTTGCCGAGCCTGATCCCCGCCTCCAGTGTATGAAGAATGGCCTCCGCTTGGCCGGAAAAATCATCGCTGAAGTATCCACCACCGGTCGCTATCACCATGTCGCAGTTCCTCAAGGCCGACACGATGCGTGCCGCGTCTGAAGGCAATGGCGTTGCCGAGTCCAGGTGATCTGCACCAGAAACGAGCAGCGACCGGGAATCGCGTTCCTCCGTGAGCTCAAGCGCAATCACCCCGGGACAATCTCTCTGGAGCAAGGCTGCACTGCGGGTGATCCAGTGAATTCCACAATCAGGCCAAAGATGCCGCAATCGATGATAAATGACCTGGTAGATCGCCCTGTCTCCCACATTGTCATTGTTGGAGAAATAGTTTCCAGAATCAACCAGAATTCGGGGTGATGTCATCTGATATTGCTGAAAATACTTGAAATCAGTTGTTTGTCATGGAGCGATACCAGACGGAATAGGGCGGCGCCAGCCACCATTTCAGGGGAATCCGGCCATAGTGCCGATGCACCACCGCCATCGCTTCTCGATAATGCTCTTTGCGCCGGGTGCTGGTTTTTGTTTCCTGGTGTTCGCGGTTGGTTGCCAGAAAAGAGTCCACGAATTCCAGCGGTCCAAAGGTCTTGTATAAACGCCACCACAAGTCGTAGTCCATCGCCATGTGAAGAGTCTCGTCCACACCTCCAGCCGCCTCCCATGCCGTGCGGCGAATCAGCGTTGCAGGTTGTGAGACGATGCAAAATTGAGCCAGCCACCACTCGTTGAATGGGCGAACGAGGACAGGAGCGGTTTTACCGGTTTTTTCCGTGCAATTTCATGCCCGTCCGTACGTCCCGGGGGGCGGCCGGGTTGTACATCAGTGCCTCCAACAAGCTCTGGCTCGCCATAAGTCTCTGGGCACGTGCGCTTTGAATGCGGGGCACCATGGGCGCCTTGACTCCACGTGAAAAGTTGCGCCAATGTGTGCGATTTTGAGATGTTTGTCTTGCCTCTGGTTGACTCCGAGGGCTCTGCCTGAGCACTTATCCTGTTCGGCGGGGGCCTCGTAGAAAGCCCGGCCTCCGGGGAAGGTGCTTAGCGCGGTTGCGCTCGTCGCTGGCGGGCGCGCTCCAGCGCCGCTGCAATGGTGGCTTGGCGCACTGCGGCCTCGTCAGTGATGGTGTCAGCCAGCGAGGCGGCAGAGGCAGAGGTGGGGGTGTCAGTGGGTTGTTGAAGGGTTTCGTCATCCCCTTCGACCACCGCCTCCAGGGGCAGGCGTTCGCGGTGTGCCTGATAGCGCTGGCGTGCCTGCTGGGCCAGCGGCGCGGACCAGGCGGACCAGCCGGTGGCGGCGCCGCTGATGTTTTCCATGTGGATGCAATCCACCGGACACACAGGCACGCACAGTTCGCAGCCGGTGCAGTAAGGCTCAATGACCGTGTGCATTTTCTTGTGGGTACCCACGATGGCGTCGGTCGGGCAGGCCTTGATGCACAGCGTGCAGCCTATGCACCACGCTTCGTCGATGAAAACCACGGCGCGCGGGGCCTCCGTGCCGTGCTCGGCGCTCAGCGGCAAGACCGGCTGCCCGGTGATGGCGGCGAGGCGGGCAATGCCCTCGGCCCCGCCGGGAGGGCACTGATTGATGGGGACGCCATGCTCCGCAATGGCGTGGGCGTATGCCGCGCAATCCGGGTAGCCGCAGCGCGTGCATTGCGTCTGGGGCAATGCCGCGTCAATCCGCACCGCAAGCGCTGACGGTGCTGCGGGGGGAGGGCTGGGAATGTGCGGCGGTACGCTCAAGCCTTGCGGGCCGCGCTGCGGCGGGTGCGGGATGGCGTTGCGGCGCTGACGGTCGCCTTGGCCGCCGCGACCGGGTCTGCCTCGGCGGGCGCCGCCGCTCCCGTGGGCTTGGTGCGGTTGCCAGCGGGGGCCACCCAGCGGGTGGCCACGGGCGCTGCGGCTTTCACAGCCGTCCTGGCGGCGGCCTTGGGGGCCGCGACCTTTTTTGGCGCCAGGCTGGGGGGGTTGTCGTCCGGGGTTTCCGTCACGGGTACCGCGGCCTTTTTCTGGGGTTGTTCATGCTGCAGGATGAAGGCGCGCACCTGCGGGTACACCACTTCGCGCCAGCGCCGGCCGCTGAAGATGCCGTAGTGGCCTGCACCCTTGGCTTCCAGGTGGCGCTGCTCCTTGCGCACGATGCCGCTGCACAGGTCATGCGCGGCCTCGGTCTGCCCCGAACCTGAAATATCGTCGAGTTCCCCCTCGACGGTGAACAGCGCGGTGGTCTTGATGTCCTGCGGGCGCACGCGCTCGATCTTGCCTTCGGGGGAGCGCACGTCCCAGGTGCCGTTCACCAGCTTGTAGTCCTGGAACACGGTCTGGATGGTTTCCAGGTAGTAGTCCGCGTCCATGTCGAGCACGGCGTTGTATTCGTCGTAGAACTTGCGGTGGGCCTCGACGCTGGCGTCGTCGCCCTTGATCAGGTCCTTGAAGTAATCGTAGTGGCTGCTGGCGTGGCGGTCAGGGTTCATGGCCACGAAGCCGGTGTACTGCAAGAAGCCGGGGTACACACGCCGCCCCGCGCCGGGGAAGTTCTCTGGCACGCGGTAGATCACGTTGTTCTCGAACCATTCGAAGCTGCGGTTCGTTGCCAGGTTGTTGACTGCCGTGGGCGACTTGCGGGCGTCGATCGGCCCCCCCATCATGGTCATGCTCAGCGGTGTGGTTTCACCCCGGCTGGCCATCAGCGACACGGCAGCCAGCACCGGCACCGTGGGCTGGCAGACGCTGATCACATGGCAATTGCCATAGACGCCCTGCAGGTGGCGGATGAATTCCTGCACGTAGTTCACATAGTCGTCGAGGTGGAATTCGCCATCGGCCAGGGGCACTAGGCGGGCATTCTTCCAGTCGGTGATGTAGACCTTGTGGTCCTTGAGCATGGTGCGCACGGTGTCGCGCAGCAAGGTGGCGTAGTGGCCCGACAAGGGAGCCACGATCAGCACCACGGGCTGGGCCTTGAGCTTGGTCAGGGTCGCGGGGTCGTCCGAGAACCGCTTGAAGCGGCGCAGCTCGCAGAACGGCTTGTCCATCTCGATGCGTTCATGCACCGCCACGCCCACGCCATCCACATCCACGGAGTGGATCTCGAACGCCGGCTTTTCGTAGTCCTTGCCCAGGCGGTACAGCAGTTCGTAGCCTGCGGACATGCGCTGCGCCAACGGGCTTTCGCTGAACGGCGACATGGGGTTGCTGAACAGCTTGGCAGCGGCCTGTGCGAAATCGGTAAATGGCTCCATCAGCGAGCGCTGGGTTTCGTAGATGTGATACAGCATGGGCGAAACTCCGTTTTGTTGCAGTGCAATATAGCAGCACTTGGTAACAAGCGCATGGAGGAAAACCACCAATGACCAGTCACCTATGCGACAGGCGAGGGGTGTTCAGCGCACGTCCCGCTCCTGCCGGATGCCCCAAGCCCGCCTTGCTACAAACCCAATAGCAAAGAAGGTAATGAGAGAGCCGTGGAATGCCTTTCGCAGACTATTGCGGCCTGGGCTCCGCGTGCTCCTGCAGCCACGCTTCAAAGGATTCGCGCGCCGAGTTGCGCAATGCCGGGCGGAACGCCGCCTTGTTACTCAGGTACAGGCAGTGCCGGATCACGGTGTAGGGGTTGAAGCTCGCCTGGGGGTTCTGCTCTTCAAAATGCTGCTTGTAGCGCTTGACCACGCCCACGGTCTCGCGCATCAGCGCGTTGAAGCGTGCCCGTGTCATGCCGGGAGACCAGACCTGGATGTCATCCACGAAACCGTCCACCTTGGACGGCTCGAACTCGAAGTCCTTGAAGAAGTGCGTCGCGATCTTGAGGAAGGTGAACGCGTTGAGCTCGCTGCTGGGCGCCGGTGTCTTGCTGGGAGCCTGCGGGTTGCTGTCGTCGGGTGCGGCATCGGCGAGGGGTTCTTCCGTCTCGTCGGGCGCCTGGAGCAGTTCCGCGGCCGTGGCATCGCGGATCTGGCGGAACTCGCGGTCGGCCAGCTCGAACAGGGCAGACAGCACATTGATGCGCCGCTTGAGCTGGCCGGGAATGGACTTCTTGTACTTGATCCGGTGGTCCAGCACGCTCCAGGAGTCCTGGATGATGGTGCGCACTTGCAGCTCGAAGGGCAGGTGGGCGTAGGCCGCGTGCTCGGGCAAGCCGCGTTCGGCGGTGCTCAGCTTGAGGTCCAGGTGCAGGCCCTTGTAGCCAAACGATGCCTCGGTGCTTTCCACCGCCGTCACCTTGTCCGTGACATCGATCACCGCGAAGTGCGAACGCACGATCTGGGCGATCTTCTCCAGTTCATCCTCATAGAGGCACACCACGCGCACGCCGACCAGGTCCGTGATGTAGCCCTGGATCTCGTAGGCCGTGTTGCTTTCTTCCAGCGACGGACGATATTTGCGCACGAACTTGCGGATGCATTCATCCACCTCCTTCACCCGGCCTTCCACCTTGGCGATGTCCACGCCTCCCGCACGCGTGACCACGGCCGCGACCATGCCCGTGAGGGCTGCGCAGGCCGCCTCCAGCGCGGCGGACTGCTGCGCGTAGAACGCGCGGAAATGGGATTCCTCCAGGTCGAAATCAAGGGATGGCATGCCGTGTCTCTGCGTTCTGGGTGGGTTCGGATCGGTGGGCTGGCGTAGCGCCTGTCCATGCAAGCATATCCGCCACGGCGCCGGAGCCTGATGCAGGATGTACGGAAAGCCCGTGGGGACGCCCCTGCCTCTTTGCCGCGGGGGGCCGGGGCCGATAATGGTGCCGATCTGTCCCCACCTGTCCAAGGGAACCCGCACGCCTTGTCCCATCCGCCGTCCTCCACGCCCTTCCCGGCAAGGCCAGGAAAGCCATGACCCGGCCGCCGCATCCCCCAGGGGGCCCGCCTGCGGGGGCTGATGGCGTGCGCGAGGCTTCGCGCCTGGACGGCGCCGCCAGCCAGCGGTGGCTGGCCGTGGTGCTGCCACCCCTGGTCGCGGCACTCATGCTCGGTTTGACCTTTTTGTACTGGCAGAGCGAGGAGCGCGGCGCGCGGGCCAAGCGCGAGCAGAATTTCCAGGTGGCGGCTGACCACATCGCCTACAACCTTGCGGACCGCCTCGCGACGTACGAGGTGGTGCTGCGCGGGGTCAAGGGGTACTTCGAAGGGTCGGAGCGCATTGACCGTGAAGAGTTTCAAGCCTATGTGGGCGCGCTGCAGCTGCAGGAGACCCGGCCCGGCCTGCAGGGCATCGCGCTCATCCTGCAGTTGCCCGCCTCGGCCCTTGAAGCGCACACCCACGACATGCGCACGCGCGGTTTTCCGGGCTACAGCGTGCGGCCCGCAGGAGCGCGGCCCCTCTACGCGCCCATCACCCATGTCGAGCCGCTGGAAGGTGGCAACCTCGACACCCTGGGTTTCGACACCTTGACGGTTCCCGCCGCCAGGGAGGCGCTCGACAGGGCCCGCCTCACGGGCGAATTGGCGCTGTCCGGCCCGCTGGCGCTTCGCCCGGACAGCGAGCCAAGCCTGGCGATGTACCTGCCTTTGCACGATACCGTGGCCGACATGCGGTCTGGCGATGGCCGGCGTGCGGGACTGGTGGGCTGGGTCAGCGCCACTTTTCGCATCGCCGATGTGGTCCGCGGCATGGCCAGGGAGTTCGATTCGGACATCGGGTTTCAGATCCTCGACGGCATGGTGCCGGGCCCCACGGCATCCGGCACGCGCCTGTTCACCAACACCGAGCCCGCGGCGCAGGCCCCCGCCGCGGAAGCCCCAGGGCTTCAGGCCACCCGGGAGCTGAAGTTTGGCGGGCGGCGCTGGACCTTGCAGATGTCGCCACTGCCCGCGTTCGAGCTGCGTCACGAGGACAACAGCCACCTGCCCGTGGCCGTGATGGGCACGGCATTGAGCCTGCTGCTGGCGTGGTTCACGTGGCTGCTGGCCACGGGGCGCGAGAGGGCGGTGGCGCTGGCGCTGGACATGACGGCCGCGCTGCGGGCCACGCGCGACGACCTGGAAAGCACCCTCAACGCGATTCCCGACCTGCTCTTTGAACTGGGGCTGGACGGCCGCATCCACCACTACCGGTCCGCGCGCTCCGAGCTGCTGGCGCTGCCGCCAGAGATGTTCCTTGGCCGGCTCGTGACGGACGTGGTGCCCCCCGAGGCGGCCGCTGGCTGCCATGCCGCGCTGCAGGAGGCGCACCGCACCGGCTATTCCACTGGCCAGCAGTACCGGCTGGAACTCGACGGCACCACGCACTGGTTCGAGCTGTCCATTGCGCGCAAGGAAAGCGCGGCGCCGGGCGACGGGCCACGGTTCATCGCCTTGTCGCGCGACATCACCGAACGCAAGCTGGCCGAGGCGCGCACCCATCAGCTCGCCTACTTCGACGGACTCACCGGCCTGCCCAACCGGCGCATGCTGCTCGACCGCATGGAACAGGCGCTGCGCAGTGCCCGCAAAGCGGCCCAGGTCGGCGCGGTGCTCTACATCGACCTGGACAACTTCAAGCAGATCAACGACGCGCGCGGCCACACGCTGGGCGATGCCTTGCTGATGCAGGTGGCCGACCGCCTCGTGCAGCGGCTGCGCCCCGGGGATACGGTAGCGCGCCTGGGAGGGGACGAGTTCGTGGTGCTCGTGCACAACCTGGCCTCCGACATGGAATCCGCCGGCCGGGCCGCCCTGCAGATGGCCGAGGAGATGCGGCTGGCGCTGGAGGCTCCCTACACCATCGACACCCATCTTTACAGCAGCACCGGCAGCATCGGCATCACGCTGTTTCCCCAGCGGGACGAGGGCGTGGAGGACCTGCTGCGCGAGGCCGACACGGCCATGTACCGCGCCAAGGACCTGGGCCGCAACCGCGTCCGCTTTTACGAGGCTGCGATGCAGTCCGACGTGCAGGAGCGCCTGGCCCTGGAGCAGGACCTCAAGCAGGCCCACGCGGAAGGGCAGCTGGCCGCTTTCGTGCAAAACCAGGTGGATGCGGCCGGGACGGTGGTCGGCGGCGAGTTGCTGATGCGCTGGGACCACCCCGAGCGCGGCGCCGTGCCGCCCAGCCGCTTCATCCCCATCGCCGAAAGTTCGGGGCTCATCCTGCGCATGGGGGACTGGATGATCCAGCAGGCCTGCGAAACCCTGGCGCGCCTGCAGGCGGCGGGGCACAGTCTGTCGCTGTCGGTCAACGTGAGCCAGCGGCAGTTCCGCCAGGACGATTTCGTGGAGCGCATCCGCCATGTGCTGGCCCGCACCGGCGCCCTGCCGGCGAACCTCATCCTGGAGGTCACGGAAAGCCTTCTCATCGAGAACCTGGACGACACCATTGCCCGCATGACCGAGATCGTGCGGCTGGGCGTGCGCTTTTCCATCGACGACTTTGGCACGGGCTACTCCAGCCTGGCCTACCTCAAGCGGCTGCCGCTGTACGAACTCAAGATCGACAGGAGCTTCGTGCAGGACACGCCCGACGACCCGGACGACACCGCCATCGTGCAGTCCATCATTTCCGTGGCCCGCCACCTGCGCCTGCGCGTGGTGGCGGAGGGCGTGGAAACCCGCGCCCAGGCGGACTTCCTGGCCGACAGCCAGTGCGACTGCCTGCAGGGCTATCTGTTCGGGAGGCCAGAGCCTCTGGAAACCTGGCTGGCCAGACAGGCGCCGCGGGCGTGAACCGCGCTATGCCACCGCTTGTGCGGCAGCGGACGGCGCATACGACTGCATCGCGAGCGCATGCACTTCCCGCGCGGGGCGGTCCTTGAGCAGGTGGTTGCTCCACACCTGGCGCCAGACGCGGGCGCCCGGCAGGCTGTGGCGCAGGCCCAGCATGTGGCGGGCGATGTGGGGCCAGGGCGTGCCATGCTGTGCGGCCTCGCGCTCCATGTATTCGACCATGGCCAGCTCGACCTCTTCGCGGGTCAGGGGGCAGGGCGTGCCACCCTGACTGCCGTAGTAGAGCTGATCCCAGCGCGCCATCCACCAGGGGTTGTGGTACGCCTCGCGGCCGATCATCACGCCGTCGAGGTGTTCGAGTTGCTGCAGCACCACCTCGTCGGCCTGGATGCCGCCGTTGATGGCGATCGTGAACTGCGGGAACTCGGCCTTGAGCTGGTGCACCACCTCGTAGCGCAGGGGCGGGATGTCGCGGTTCTCCTTCGGAGACAGGCCCTGGAGCCACGCGTTGCGCGCGTGCACGATGAACACGGTGCAGCCCGCCTCGGCCACCGTGCCGATGAAGTCGCGCACGAAGCCGTAGTCTTCCTGCTTGTCGATGCCGATGCGGTGCTTGACCGTCACGGGCACGGCCACCACGTCCTTCATGGCCTTCACGCAGTCGGCCACCAGCTGCGGCGCCTTCATCAGGCTGGCGCCAAACGCGCCGCGCTGCACCCGGTCGCTGGGGCAGCCGCAGTTCAGGTTGATCTCGTCATAGCCCCATTCCTCGCCCAGCCGCGCGGCCTGGGCCAGCTTGTCGGGTTCATTGCCGCCCAGCTGCAGGGCCACGGGATGCTCTTCCGTGTTGAAGCGCAGGTGGCGCTCGGTGCCGCCGTGGATGATCGCGCCCGCATTCACCATTTCGGTGTACAGCAAGGTCTGGCGCGTCAGCAGGCGGTGAAAGTAGCGGCAATGGCGGTCGGTCCAATCCATCATCGGCGCGACGGACATGCGCCAGGGGCTCAAAGCGGGGGATTCCACAGCAGGCAAACAGGCAAGGAGAACGGGGGAAAGGCCCGCAGCGGCACGCCCGGACGGGGCGGGCGACGGAGGCTGCAGGGGAGGGCCGTGATTATCCCATTGGCCAACGATCCGCGCCAGCCCGTGGTCATGAGAAAAAAAGGACGCTGCCGCTTGATCCACAAGCGCTTGCCGCTATCAAAATGAAAGCGCCCCGCGTCCCCGCCGTGGCGACAGGCGCCAAGCCTTGTCCTGCCGCAAGGCGGGGCCAAGGCCGCATCGGCGATACTCGCGGCGCTTTTTGATGTTCCTGCCCCATGCCTGCCGGGTGACTGGCTGCCTTGCAGCCGCCTTCTGCGCGGGCGTCGCCTGCCCCTGTTTCCCCATGCACCACACGATTTTTGACACGCCGGTTGTCAACACGCTGCTGCGCGCCTTCTCGCGCGCCACCCTGCGCCTGACGGGCTGGAAGGTGGAGGGAGCCTTGCCCGCCCACGCCGCCAAGAGCGTGCTGATCGCCGCCCCCCACACCAGCAACTGGGATCTGCCGTACACGCTGATGCTGGCGTTTTCGCTGCGCCTGCGGGTGTACTGGATGGGCAAGCAGAGCCTGTTCAGGGCGCCGTTTGGCGGCGTGATGCGCTGGCTGGGCGGGATTCCGGTGAACCGGGAGCAGGCGAACAACCTGGTGGCCAGCTCGGCCCAGGCCATGCGGGACGCGGACGGCCCCATGCAGCTGATCGTGCCGCCCGAGGGCACGCGCGGCAAGACGCGGCACTGGAAGACGGGGTTCTATTACATCGCCCAGCAGGCGGGCGTGCCCATCGTGCTGGCTTTCGTGGACTACGGCCGCAAGGTGGGAGGCCTGGGGCCTGTGTTTGAGCCCACGGGCGATGTGGAACGCGACCTGGCGAGCATCAAGGCGTTCTACGCGCCCATCCAGGGCAAGAACCCGGCGCAGTTCGACGCCTGAGTTTGCCCGTCAAGGTTTTTCAATGAAATGGGCCTCTGGGGCTTATCCATAAAGCGCTGGCAGCTATGAAAATTGAAGTGAATACGCTGGCGGCAGCCGCCGTCACACCCCCACACTGCGCCGGTCGATCTTGCGGCTGAGCACGATGCTGGTCTGCGTCTGGTGCACGCCGTCGAGCTGGCCCACCTTGTCGAGCAGGGTGTCGAGCTGCTCATGGCTCGTGCAGCGCAGGAACACCAGGTAGTCAAACGGCCCGCTCACGGCGGATACCTCTTCGACCTCGGCCATGGCCTCCAGCGCGCGCAACACGGCGGGCGCTGTTTTGGGCAACACGCTGATGGAGCACCACGCGCGCACGGTGGTGGCATCGAGCCGGGCCCCCAGCCGCACGCCGTACCCCGCGACCACGCCCGAGCGCTCCAGCCGTGCAATGCGCGCCACCACGGTGGTGCGGGCCAGCCCCAGCCTGCGCGCCAGCGTGGCCGTGCCCTCGCGGGCATTGGCCTGGAGCAGGCTCAGCAGCTGGCGGTCGGTGTCGTCCAGGGCCTGGGTCATGGGCAATTTCTCCAGAAAGTCATAACGTCCATCATATTCGCCGTTATGAAAAAACAAAGAGCAGTTTTCGACGATATAAGCACTACACATTGACAGCGCCCTTGCCTAGCATCAAGGCATCTGCAACACCTCTCACCGCTTCACGCGGTGGGCACCACCGGGAGCACCGCCATGACCATCCTTTCCACCACTTCCAGCACCGCCGCCCGTCGTGCCATCACCATCCTCGGCGCGGGCCACATCGGCTTTGCCATGGCGCTGCTGCTGCAGCAGGCTGGCGACTACGACATCCTGGTGGTGGACCGTGACCCGGCGCGCCTGGCCGAAGTGGCCGCATTGGGCGTATCCACCCGGCTGGCGACGGACGACGCGAGCCTGAAGGCGGTCATCGACGGCCGTTTCGCCGTGCTGAACGCGCTGCCGTTTCACCGCGCCGTATCCGTGGCCACGCTGTGCGCAACCGCAGGCGTGCACTACTTTGACCTGACCGAGGACGTGGCGAGCACCCAGGCCATCCGCGCACTCGGCGCCAGTGCCCGCAGCGTGCTCATGCCCCAGTGCGGCCTGGCGCCAGGCTTCATCGGCGTCGTGGGCAACGACCTGGCCCGCAGCTTCGACACGCTGCACACCCTGCGCATGCGCGTGGGGGCGCTGCCGCGCTACCCGCAGGGCGCCTTGCGCTACAACCTGACCTGGAGCACCGAGGGCCTCCTCAACGAATACTGCAACCCCTGCGAAGCCATCGTGGATGGTGTGCGCACCACCGTGCCGGCGCTGGAGGGCCTGGAGACCTTCGCGCTCGACGGCGTGGAATACGAGGCCTTCAACACGTCGGGCGGCCTGGGCACGCTGACGGAGACACTGTCCGGGAAAGCGCGGCAGGTGGACTACCAGTCCATCCGCTATCCCGGCCATTGCGCCATCCTGAAACTGCTGCTCAACGACCTGCGCCTGCGCGACCGGCGCGACCTGCTCAAGGACATCCTGGAAACCGCGGTTCCCACCACCGACCAGGATGTGATCGTCATCTTCGCCACCGCCGCGGGCCTGCGGGGAGGCCGGTTGGTGCAGGAGTCGTATTCCGCCCGCATCGTCGGCAGCCAGGTGGCAGGGCACACGCTGAGCGCCATCCAGCTCACCACGGCGGCGGGCATCTGCACGGCGCTGGACCTGGTGGCACAGGGGCGGCTGCCGCAGCAGGGGTTCGTGGGGCAGGAGTCGGTGCGGCTGCGGGACTTTCTGGCGAACCGGTTTGGCGCGGCCTATGCGGCAGAGGCGGGCTGGACGGCCATGGCGGCGTAGATCCCATCCCAAAACAACACACCCTTGCCGCCTGCTGCGACTGGACCAGCAAGCCGGAGAGCCAACAGGCGGCTGACCCCCAGCGCGGCCCCGGCGGGCAGAGGAAGCCCGGCCCCCATGCGCTGCGGGCGGGGGACTGGCGATGGCGGGCGGATTTTCGTGCCTGCCTGCCTGTCTGTCTGTCTGTCTGTCTGTCTATCGCCCGCCCGGCTTCTGGTACATCCCCTCGATCGCCTCCGCGTAGAACGCCATCAGGTTGTTGCGCTTGAGCTTGAGCGTGGGCGTCATGAAGGTGTTCTCGATCGTCCAGGGCGTGAGCGTGCAGTGCACGGCGCGGGGCACGGCATAGCGGGCGAAGCTGGCGGTGTTTTTTTCGATGCGCGCCAGCACGGCCCGGTGCACGCTGGGGTGGTTCAGGCTGGCGGCGTCCTGCGCGGAGAGGCCCAGGTCGGCCGCCAGGCGCTGCCATTCGTCGCGCTGCAGGACGGCCACGCAGGCGATGAAGGGGCGGTTTTCCCCCACCACGAAGGCCTGCTCCAGCAGCGGATCGGCCAGCAGCGCCAGCTCCAGGTCCCCGGGCGGCACTTTTTCGCCAGTGGAGGTGACGATGATTTCCTTGATGCGCCCCCTGATGAAGATGCGGCCGCCCACGATGTCCGCCTGGTCGCCCGTGCCCAGCCAGCCGTCGGGGCCGAGGATGCGTGCCGTGTCTTCGGGCCGCTTCCAGTAGCCCTTCATGACGATGGGGCCGCGCACCTGCAGTTCGCGGTTCTCGCCAATGCGCACTTCCACGCCGGGCAAGGCCTTGCCCACGCACGCCGGATCGTTGTCGTGCAGTGCGTTGACGGACACCACGGGCGCCGTCTCCGTCATGCCGTAGCCCTGGATGAGCGGCAGGCCCAGGCCCAGAAAGCACTTGGCGATGGTGGGCGACAGCGGGGCGCCGCCGCTCACGGCCACCCGCACACGGCCGCCAAACTGGGCCAGCAAGGGCGTGGCCACCAGGGCTTGCAGCAGCGGCCAGGGCAGTGCGGCCATCCAGCCTCCCGCGGGCTTGCCGGCCTCGGGGGCGGGCGCCGGCAAACCCTGCGCCGCGCAGAAGCGGGCCCAGCCCCTGTTCTGTGCGGCCTCGTACAGCTGCATTTTCCAGGGCGATGGCGAGAGCTTTTCGAGCAGCCTGGCGTGGATGCGTTCGTAGATGCGCGGGACCGAGACCAGCACCGTGGGGCGCACCGTCTTCAGATCCTCGGCCAGCAGGGCCACGGAGCGCGCATACGCCACGCAGCTGCCTGCCGCGATGGGAAGGTAGTAGCCGCCCGTGCGCTCGAACGTGTGCGAGAGCGGCAGGAACGACAGGAACACGTCGTCCACCGTGGGCGCGATGCGCTCCAGCACGGCCTTCACGTCGCTGACCACGTTGCGGTGCGTGAGCATCACGCCCTTGGGCTTGCCGGTGGTGCCCGAGGTGTAGACGATGGCGGCGAGATCGTCCGGGCCGGGCGCGGGGGGCAAGGCCTGCTGCGCTGCCTGTGCGGCGCCTTCGAGCCACTGCGCCAGCGAGCCCACGGCGGGGCCGTGCGATGAGGGCGGGGTGGCGGCGAAGGCGGCGTCCGGCTCGGTCACGATCACCGCGCGCAACGCGGGGAATTCCGTGCCTGTGTCGCGGATCTTCTCCCATTGCTGGGCACTGGCCACGATGAGCATCGAGGCCTCGCAGTCCGAGAGGATGTAGGCGATGCTGCCGGGGTTGTCGATGGCGTGCAGCGGCACCGGCACGCAGCCGGCGGCCAGGGTGGACTGGTCGGCGCACATGGCGTGCAGGCCGTTGGGCAGCAGGATGGCCACGCGCGCGGCCGCGGGCAGCTGCATGGCGGCCAGGGCCTGCGTCCATTCGGCCACGCGCTGCGCGGTCTGCCGCCAGGTCAGGCTGGCCCACGCCTGCGCGGTGGTGTCGAAGGCACGGTAGGCCTCGGCGTCCGGGGTGAGGGCCGTGCGCAAGGCAAGAAGCTGCGGCAGCGTCTGGACGCTGGCGATATCGGGAAGGGAGGGGGTCATCGAACTCGGCGGCGGTGGCGGCGTCGGGCGCGGGCAGCGCCGTTGCCTCGGTGGAAACCCGGGGGATCATAACGACCGGGCCCGCACCAGGGCGGGGCGCAACACCCTGTTGCGTTGCAAATGGTGCATTCCGGTTTGTGGAATGATGTGCCCCAGTGTGCCCCGTGCCGCGCGAAATCCGTGGCACCGGCGCGGCGCCTCGGCCACAATCCGCACAGGCTCGCTCGCACGTCCCTCGCACAGCCATGGCATCACCGTGGCGTGCCGACCCCTTCCTCTCCATCTCCCGCCGCTGCCCGGACCGCCGTCTCTACCGCGCCCTTCCGCCATGGACCCCATCACCATCTTTATCGTCGCCACGCTGATGATGCTGGCCAATGGCTGGGTCCTGGGGCTGATGCGCAACGACTTTCCCGAGGCCTTGCGGCCCAGCGCGGGAACCTGGCGCACGGCCACGCTGCTGCTGGCCGCCAGCGCGGTGCTGTACGCGGTGCAGTACCGGCTGCCGCTGGGGCTGGCATCGCCCATGGCCAATGGGCTCGTGCTGCTGGGGTGCACCGGCTACTGGCGCGCGCTGCGCCAGTTCTATGGGCTGCCGGACAGGCTCTGGCTGCTGGCCCCTGCGATCGTGGGGATTGGCGGCATTGCCTGGTTCGCCATCGCACGGCCGCACACGGGCATGCGCGTGCTGATCCTGTCGGGCAGCTGCGCCTTCCTGCTGCTGGCGTGCTTCGCGCTGCTGGCCTCGCAGAAGTCGCATGACGGCGCGCGCAGCCGCCGGGTGATGGCCAGCCTGTTTGCTGCCGTGGCGGCGTTCACGGTGTTTCGCGCGGGCTACTTCCTGCTCAAGGGCGTGAGCCCGTCGTTCGATGTCACGGGAGATGGGGCCTGGATCAACATGGCCAGCCCGATGATCACCGCCATCCTGCCCGTGGTGGGCACCACCGGCTTCCTGCTGATGTGCTCCCAGCGCATCGGCCGCCAGTGGGAGCTGGCCGCGTCAACGGACTATCTGACGGGCCTGGCCAACCGCCGCACCCTGGTTGCGGTGGGCGAACAGCGTTTCGCGCAGGCGGGTGCGCGCGGGGGCGGCCTGGCCCTGGCGCTGATCGACATCGACCACTTCAAGGCCATCAACGATTGCCATGGGCATGCGGTGGGCGACGTGGCGCTCAGGCATGTCGCCGGGCACCTGCAGGCCTCCTGCCGTGGGGCCGACTTCGCGGCGCGCCACGGCGGAGAGGAGTTCGTGGTGCTGTGGGACGCCGCGGACAGCCGGGCCGCGCGGGCCGCCGGGGAGAGGCTGCGCAGGCTGGTGGCCACCCGCCCGCTCTCGGTGGACGGACTGCCGCTGGCCATGACCATTTCCTTGGGCGTGGCCTTGAAGAACGAGGGGGACAGCAGCTTTGACGAGCTCCTGCACCGAGCGGACGAAGCCCTCTACGCGGCCAAGACCGGGGGCCGCAACCGCGTGGAAGTGGCTGGCTGAATGCCCGGTCAGGTCGCGGCTTCCAGGCCGTGGGCGAAATGGGCCTGCATGGCGCGGGCCGTGGCCTGGGCATCGCGCGCCACCATCGCCGCCAGGATGGCGCGGTGCTCGTTCAGCGAGTCCTCGATCCGCCCCTGCTTGAGCAGCGAGTTGTGGCGGTTGAGCTTCATCACCTTGCGCAGGTCGGCCACCATCTGGCTGCGCCAGCGGTTATCGGCCAGTTCCAGCAGCAGCATGTGAAAACGCTCGTTCACGGCAAAGAACCGTTCACGTTCGCCGGCGGCCGCCTCCAGTTCGGCATGTAGGTCCTGCAGCGCCTGCAGTTGCGCCGCGGTGGCGGTGGCGGCCACCACGCCGGCCGCGTCGCTCTCCAGCAGGCTCAGCAGGTGGTAGACATCGCGCAGGTCCTTCTCGGACATTTCGGTCACATAGGCGCCACGGCGCACCTTCATCGTGACCAGGCCTTCGGCCGCCAGCACCTTGAGCGCCTCGCGCAGGGGGGTGCGGCTGATGCCGAATTCCTCGGCGATCTTGAGTTCGTCGATCCAGCTGCCGGGCTCCAGCTCACGGCGGAAGATGCGCTGGCGCAATTGCTCGGCGACTTCTTCGTAGAGGGCACGCGGCGTGAGGGTAAGGGCAGACATGGGGCGGATTGTAAGCTCAGAGGAATATTTTGAATCAATAATTATGAATGATGTAAACTCGCCGCCACATCGGGAACCGTCCCCGCGCCGTTTTACGCCTGCAACGCCATCTTCGGAGAAGTTTTCGCCATGAGTGACACCCCCCCCAACAACACTCCCGAATTCGCCGCGTCTTCGCTCGAAGCCTGGGCCAAGGCCGCCGCCAAGTCGGCACCGGGTGGCGACGTCGGCGCCCTCAACTGGGTCACGCCCGACGGCATCACCGTCAAGCCGCTGTACACCGCGCAGGACACGGCGGGCCTGCCATACGCCAACACCTTGCCCGGCTTCGAGCCCTACCTGCGCGGCCCCCAGGCCACCATGTACGCGGTGCGCCCCTGGACCATCCGCCAGTACGCGGGCTTTTCCACCGCCGAGGAATCCAACGCCTTCTACCGCAAGGCGTTGGCCGCAGGCGGGCAGGGCGTGTCGGTGGCGTTCGACCTGGCCACGCACCGGGGCTATGACAGCGACCATCCCCGCGTGACGGGCGACGTGGGCAAGGCCGGCGTGGCCATCGACTCGGTGGAGGACATGAAGATCCTGTTCGACCAGATCCCGCTGGACAAGGTGTCGGTCTCGATGACCATGAACGGCGCCGTGCTGCCGGTGCTGGCGGGCTACGTGGTGGCGGCGGAAGAACAGGGCGTGAGCCAGGACAAGCTCTCCGGAACGATTCAGAACGATATTCTGAAAGAGTTCATGGTGCGCAACACCTACATCTACCCGCCCAAGCCGTCGATGAAGATCATTGGCGACATCATCGAGTACACGGCCAGGAACATGCCGAAGTTCAACTCGATCTCGATCAGCGGCTACCACATGCAGGAAGCTGGCGCCAACCAGGCGCTGGAGCTGGCCTTCACGCTGGCCGACGGCAAGGAATACGTGAAGACCGCCATCGCCAAGGGCATGGACGTGGACGAGTTCGCCGGCCGCCTGAGCTTCTTCTGGGCGATCGGCATGAACTTCTACCTGGAAGTGGCCAAGATGCGCGCGGCGCGCCTGCTGTGGTGCCGCATCATGAAAGAAACCGGCGCCAAGAACCCCAAGAGCCTGATGCTGCGCACGCACTGCCAGACCAGCGGCTGGAGCCTGACGGAGCAGGACCCCTACAACAACATCGTGCGCACCACCATCGAGGCCATGGCGGCCGTGTTTGGCGGCACGCAGAGCCTGCACACCAACGCGCTGGACGAGGCCATCGCGCTGCCCACCGAATTTTCCTCGCGCATCGCGCGCAACACGCAGCTCATCATCCAGGAAGAGACGCACATCACGAATGTGGTGGACCCCTGGGCCGGCAGCTACATGATGGAAAAGCTGACCCAGGACATGGCCGATGCCGCCTGGAAGATCATCGAGGAGGTCGAGGCCATGGGCGGCATGACCCAGGCCGTGGACAGCGGCTGGGCCAAGCTCAAGATCGAGGCCGCCGCCGCCGAGAAGCAGGCGCGCATCGACAGCGGCAAGGACGTGATCGTGGGTGTCAACAAGTACAGGCTGGCCAAGGAAGACCCGGTCGATATCCTGCAGATCGACAACGTCAAGGTGCGAGACGGGCAGATCGAGCGCCTGAAAAATATCCGTGCAAAACGCGATCCAGACCTTGTACAGCAAGCGCTGGATGCTCTTACTTCCGCAGCAGAAAGCGGCGAAGGCAACCTGCTCGACCTGGCCATCAAGGCGGTGCGCCTGCGCGCCACGGTGGGCGAGGTGTCGGATGCGCTCGAGAAGGTTTTTGGGCGCCACCGCGCCGATACGCAAAAGGTGACCGGTGTGTACGCAGCAGCCTATGACTCGGCCGAAGGCTGGGACAAACTCAAGACCGAGATCAACGAATTTGCCGAAAAGGAAGGCCGCCGCCCGCGCGTGATGATCGCCAAGCTGGGCCAGGACGGCCACGACCGGGGCGCCAAGGTGGTGGCCACCGCGTTTGCCGACCTGGGCTTCGACGTGGACATGGGCCCGCTGTTCCAGACGCCCGAGGAGTGCGCGCGCCAGGCGATTGAAAACGACGTGCACGCCGTGGGCGTGAGCACGCTGGCCGCCGGCCACAAGACACTGGTGCCCGCCATCATCCAGTCCCTCAAGGACCAGGGCGCGGACGACATCATCGTGTTCGTGGGCGGGGTGATCCCGGCGCAGGACTATGAGCACCTGTACGAAGCGGGCGTGAAGGGCATCTACGGCCCGGGCACGCCGATTCCGGCCAGCGCCAAGGATGTGCTGGAGCAGATTCGCAAGGCGGTTACCGCTTGAGTTCGCCTTTTCCTTCCGAGCCTTTTCGCCATCCCATGTTTGGCTTTGAAAGCGTTGCGCAAGCAGACTTTGAGTCCATGGCCGACCTGCGTGCAGAGGCCATGCGCGAAAGCCTGGAGCGATTGGGGCGCTTTGACCCCGTGCGGGTGCGGGAAAGGCTTCGCGATGCCTTTGTGCCGGCCTATATGCGGCACATCGTGGCAGGTGGCGAGCGCATTGGTTACCTCACGCTGCTCCCGTATGCGGACCCCGCACGCATGAGGCTGCACCACCTGTACGTCCGACCCGGTCGCCAGGGCCGGGGCGCCGGGGCGTGGGCCCTGGAGTGGGCCAAGGCACAGGGCCGGGCGCTGGGCCAGGACATCACCCTGGGTGCCCTGCGCGGCAGTGGCGCCAACCGCTTTTACGTGCGCAATGGCTTTCAGCTGGTGGAGGAGCAGGAGTTCGACCTGGAGTACCGGTGGAGCCCCGCATTCGAGAAGGCCGCAGCGAGGATGTCGCCATGAACCTCTACCCAGGTGTGCTTGGCCAGCCCGGCCCCACGCAGCGCCGCGCGATGTCCAAGGCCATCACCCTGCTCGAATCGACGCGGGCGGACCACCGCGCCCAGGCGGATGAATTGCTCACGCAGCTGCTGCCCCATACCGGCAAGGCGTTTCGCCTGGGTATCAGCGGCGTGCCCGGCGTGGGCAAGTCCACCTTCATCGAAGCCTTGGGCCTGTACCTGATCGGCCAGGGCCATCGCGTGGCCGTGCTCACCATCGACCCCTCCAGCACCGTCTCGGGCGGCTCCATTCTGGGTGACAAGACGCGCATGGAACACCTGTCGGTGCACGAGAAGGCCTACATCCGCCCCAGCCCCTCCAGCGGCACGCTGGGCGGCGTGGCAGAGAAGACGCGCGAGGCCATGCTGGTCTGCGAGGCCGCGGGCTACGACGTGGTCATCGTCGAAACCGTGGGCGTGGGCCAGAGCGAGATCGCGGTGGCGGGCATGACGGACATGTTCGTGCTCATGCAGCTGCCCAACGCGGGCGACGACCTGCAGGCCATCAAGAAGGGCGTGATGGAGATTGCCGACCTGGTGGTCATCAACAAGGCAGACATCGACAAGAACGCCGCCACGCGCGCCGAGGCGCAGATCACCTCCAGCCTGCGCCTGCTCGGCATGCACGGCAACCCTGACCACGCGACGCACGGCGCGCTGTGGCAACCGCGCGTGCTGCAGATCAGCGCTCTGCTGGGGCAGGGGGTGGATGCTTTCTGGACCACCGTGGCGCTGTTTCGCGACATGCAGTCCACCAACGGCCGCCTGGCAGCGCGGCGCGAAAAGCAATCGCTCGCCTGGATGTGGGAGCGCATCGACGCGGGCCTCAAGCTCGCGTTTCGCCAGCACCCGCAGGTCAGGGAGCTGCTGCCCCAGATGCAGGCCGATGTGGCCGCCGGGCGCATCGCGGCATCGACTGCAGCACGAAATCTGCTGCTGGCGCAATCCAGTACAGCGCAAGCAGCTATCAAATAAATAGTAAACAAACCACCAAATTCACCAAAGGACGACCATGCAAGACATCCTGGATCAACTGGAGAAAAAGCGTGCGCTGGCACGCCTGGGCGGCGGGCAAAAGCGCATCGATGCGCAGCACGCCAAGGGCAAGCTCACGGCGCGCGAGCGCATCGAGCTGCTGCTGGACGATGGCACGTTCGAGGAATGGGACATGTTCGTCGAGCACCGCTGCACCGACTTTGGCATGGAGGACAACAAGATCCCCGGCGACGGCGTGGTGACGGGCTACGGCATGATCAACGGCCGCCTGGTGTTCGTGTTCAGCCAGGACTTCACGGTGTTCGGCGGTGCTTTGAGCGAAACCCACGCCGAAAAGATCTGCAAGGTGATGGACCAGGCCATGAAAGTCGGCGCACCGGTCATCGGCCTCAACGACTCGGGCGGCGCCCGCATTCAGGAAGGTGTGGCGTCGCTGGGCGGCTATGCCGACGTGTTCCAGAAGAACGTGCTGGCCAGCGGCGTGATTCCGCAGATCAGCATGATCATGGGCCCGAGCGCTGGTGGCGCCGTGTACTCGCCCGCCATGACCGACTTCATCTTCATGGTGAAGGACAGCTCGTACATGTTCGTCACCGGCCCCGAAGTCGTGAAGACCGTGACGCACGAAGAAGTCACGGCCGAGGAACTGGGCGGCGCCGTGACGCACACCACCAAGAGCGGTGTGGCCGACATGGCGTTCGAGAACGACGTGGAGGCGCTGATGATGCTGCGCCGCCTGTACAACTACCTGCCCCTGAATAACCGGGAAAAGGCCCCGGTGCGCCCCAGCAACGACCCCGCCGACCGCATGGACCTGAGCCTGGACACCCTGGTGCCCGAGAACCCCAACAAGCCCTACGACATGAAGGAGCTGATCCTCAAGACCGTGGACGACGGAGATTTCTTTGAGCTGCAGCCCGAGTACGCCAAGAACATCCTGATCGGCTTCGCCCGCATGGAAGGCCAGACCGTGGGCATCGTGGCCAACCAGCCGCTGGTGCTGGCGGGCTGCCTGGACATCAAGAGCTCCATCAAGGCCGCGCGCTTCGTGCGGTTCTGTGACGCTTTCAATATCCCCGTGGTCACGTTTGTGGACGTGCCCGGCTTCATGCCCGGCACCAGCCAGGAATACGGCGGCATCATCAAGCACGGCGCCAAGCTGCTGTATGCCTATGCCGAATGCACGGTGCCCAAGATCACCGTCATCACCCGCAAGGCCTACGGCGGCGCGTACGACGTGATGAGCAGCAAACATCTGCGTGGCGACGTGAACCTGGCCTGGCCCAATGCCGAGATCGCGGTGATGGGCGCCAAGGGCGCGGTGGAGATCATCTTCCGCGAAGACAAGAATGACCCCGTGAAGCTGGCTGCACGCGAGGCCGAATACAAGCAGCGCTTTGCCAACCCGTTTGTGGCTGGGGCCCGTGGCTTTATCGACGACGTGATCCTGCCGCACGAGACGCGCAAGCGGATTTGCCGGTCGCTGGTGATGCTGCGCGACAAGAAGCTGGAAAACCCGTGGCGCAAGCACGGGAACATCCCTCTTTGAAGATACCTGTATGCGAATTCAGGATCCTTTGGAGCTATTCAGGTTCGGTCAAGCGTTCAAAGCTTTGCAGCTTATGAGTGTCGAGAGTAAATATGAAGATGTTGAAAGATACTTCGTTTGCTTAGAAGATTTCTTGGAGAAAAACAACTATAAAATTTCAAGTAGAGTTTTTTCGACTACGGTAAAACCAGTATGGATGGAAATAGCCAGGATTTCAACGGGCGAGCATATTGGTGCAAATCGAAAGAAAAAACTCTTGCGAGAAATGAATACGCTATTGCCTACCATCAGAGCGGAATCTGAAGGGCAAAAATTTTTTATTGTTGTTGAGAAAAGATACAGCACCGATAAATTGTTGAACGACATCTGCAGTCTATTCGCAAAAGATGTTTTCGCAAATTTATCAGAGATTGCTCAGTTCGATATAAAACAAGCTGGAAAATGTATCGTGCTTGAATGTCCAACCGCTGCCGCTTTTCATCTGATGCGTGCCTGCGAGGGAGAGATTGCTTCTTTGTATCGCAGGCTTTCTGGAGATGCCAACGTGCCGAATAACGGTACCTGGGGGGATTATGAAAATAAAATTAGAGCGCTACCCAACAAGCCTCCAGATGAATATTTGGAGCAGGTGCGTCATATTAGAAGAAATTTTAGAAATCCTACGCAGCATCCAGATAAAATATATGATATTGATGAGGTGCAGGATTTGTTTAATTTGGCAATTGATCTGATTAATAGAACATCGAGGGTTTGATTATGTTTACGAAAATCCTGATCGCCAACCGTGGCGAAATCGCCTGCCGAGTGATTGCCACGGCCAAGAAAATGGGCATCGCCACCGTCGCCGTCTACTCCGACGCCGACAAGGAAGCCCGCCACGTCAAGCTGGCCGACGAGGCCGTGCACATCGGCGCAGCGCCCTCGCGCGAGTCGTACCTGCTGGCCGACAAGATCATTGCGGCCTGCAAACAAACGGGCGCGCAGGCCGTGCACCCCGGCTATGGCTTCCTGTCTGAGAACGAAGCCTTTGCCAAGCGCTGCGAGGACGAGGGCATTGCCTTCATCGGCCCCAAGGCGTTTTCGATTGCCGCCATGGGCGACAAGATCGCGTCCAAGAAGCTGGCCAACGAGGCCAAGGTCAACACGATTCCTGGCTACAACGACGCCATCGCGGGCCCCGAGCAAGCGGTGGAGATTGCCAAGGGCATTGGCTACCCCGTGATGATCAAGGCCTCGGCCGGCGGCGGCGGCAAGGGCCTGCGCGTGGCGTTCAACGACAAGGAAGCGTTTGAAGGCTTTGCCAGCTGCCAGAACGAAGCCCGCAACAGCTTCGGCGACGACCGCATCTTCATCGAGAAGTTTGTGCAGGAGCCGCGCCACATCGAGATCCAGGTGCTGGGCGACAGCCACGGCAACGTGATCTACCTGAACGAGCGTGAGTGCTCCATCCAGCGCCGCCACCAGAAGGTGATTGAAGAGGCGCCATCGCCCTTCATCAGCGACGCCACCCGCAAGGCCATGGGCGAGCAGGCCGTGCAGTTGGCCAAGGCGGTCAAGTACCAGAGCGCGGGCACGGTGGAGTTCGTGGTCGGCAAGGACCAGGACTTCTACTTCCTCGAAATGAACACCCGCCTGCAGGTGGAGCACCCGGTGACGGAATGCATCACCGGCCTGGACCTGGTGGAGCTGATGATCCGCGTGGCCGCAGGCGAGAAGCTGCCGCTCGCGCAAGCCGACGTGAAGCGCGACGGCTGGGCCATCGAGTGCCGCATCAACGCCGAGGACCCGTTCCGCAACTTCCTGCCATCAACCGGCCGCTTGGTGCGTTTTCAGCCGCCGGAGCAGAGCATGTTCCAGGGCGACACCGACAAGAAGCTGGGCGTGCGCGTGGACACGGGGGTGTATGAGGGCGGCGAGATCCCGATGTACTACGACTCGATGATCGCCAAGCTCATCGTGCACGGCACCGACCGCGACCATGCGATCGCCAAGATGCGCGCAGCGCTCAACGGCTTCGTGATCCGGGGCATCAGCAGCAACATTCCGTTCCAGGCGGCCCTGCTGGCCCACCCGAAATTCGTGACCGGCGAGTTCAACACCGGCTTCATCGCCGAACATTACGGCAAGGGCTTCCACTCCGAGGACGTGCCACACGAGGACCCGCTGTTCCTGGTGGCGCTGGCCGCTTTCATGAACCGCCGCTACCGTGCGCGCGCCTCGGGCATCAGCGGCCAGCTGGCAGGGCACGAGGTGAAGGTGGGCGAGCAGTTCGTGGTGGTCACGCTGGGGGCCGAGGGGCAGAACGAGCACCATGCGGTCTCGGTCACCGACTTCCAGGACAAGTCGGGCTCCAGCGTGGTGGCCGTGGACGGCAAGAGCTACCAGATCAGCAGCGCCGCCACGCTGGGCCAGATCCGGGTGCAAGGCCAGTGCAATGGCGCCGGGTTTACCGCGCAGGTGGAGCGCGGCGTGGGCAAGAACCCGCTGGCCCTGCGCATCGCGCACAACGGCACGCAGATCGATGCGCTCGTGCTGTCACCCCTCGGTGCACGCTTGCACAAGCTGATGCCCTTCAAGGCGCCGCCGGACCTGTCCAGGTTCCTGCTTTCGCCCATGCCCGGCCTGCTGGTGGATGTGGCGGTGCAGCCCGGCCAGAAGGTGCAGGCCGGTGAAAAACTGGCCGTGATCGAGGCCATGAAGATGGAGAACATCCTCTTTGCCGCGCAGGATGGCGTGGTGAGCAAGGTGGTGGCGGGCAAGGGCGAGTCGCTGGCGGTGGACGACGTGATCATTGAGTTCCAGTGATGCCGCCGAGCGCCCCGGTCCGCGCAACACGCTGGCCTGGCCACACACCGCGATGACCGTGGTCTTGCGTGTGCTGCTTGGGCTGGCCGGCGCCGTGCTGCTGGTGGATGGCGCCGTGCTCATGGTCCTGGGGCACCTCGATCTGGGCACCATGCTGCCCGCTGCGTTGGGGGCGGTCTTCCTGGCCCTGGCCGCGTGGTGGACTCCGCTGGCGGGCTGGCGGCACCGTGGGCGGCGGCGCCAGCAGCTGTGGCGCGCGGGCTGGTGGGGCCTGGCGGCCTGGATGGCCAGCCTGGGGGTTTTCTGGGCCTTTCTGGAGAATGCCGGCATCCCGCCTGCGCAGGTGCCGCCCGTGCAGGCCATCGTGGTGCTGGGGGGCGGCATCCAGAACGGGCAACCCCGGCCGGCGCTGGCAGCACGGCTGGACACGGCGGCCGCGCTGGCCCGCCTGCAGCCCACCGCCCTGATCGCCGTGTGCGGCGGCGAGGTATGGGGTGAAACGCACACCGAAGCCGAGGTGATGGCCCGCTATCTGCAGCAGCGCCATGGCGTCGCCGCAGGGCGCCTGGTGCTGGAGGCGGAAAGCACCAGCACCGCGCTGAACCTGGCGCTGGGGCGCCCCCTGCTGCTGGCGCGTGGGGTGCCGGCCACGGCCCCGCTGGCCCTGGTGACCAGCGACTTCCACCTGCCGCGCGCCCTGCGCATCGCGCGAGGCCACGGCTTCACGGCCATGGTGCCGGTGGCGGCGCCCACCCCCCTGGCCACGCGCTACAACGCGCGGCTGCGCGAATACTTCGCCACGCTGAGCAGCTGGGTGCTGCGCGAGGCATGAGGCCAAGCGGCCTTCTGCGCGGAATAGGCCGCTTGCGCTGTACGTAACTGCATTTATAGCTATCAATCAAGGAGCAAATCATGACGGCAAAAGAGCGGCCCTTCAAAGTCCTGGGCATTCAGCAGGTCGCCATCGGCGGCACGGACAAGGCACGCATGAAGACCCTGTGGGTGGACATGCTGGGCCTCACGCAGACGGGCACGTTCCAGAGCGAGCGCGAGAACGTGGATGAAGACATCCTCGCGATGGGGCGGGGCGCCTGGAAGGTGGAGGTGGACATCATGCAGCCGCTGGACATCGACAAGAAGCCCGCCGTGCACACCACGCCGCTCAACCACATCGGCCTGTGGATCGACGACCTGCCCATGGCGGTGGAATGGCTCACTGCCAAAGGCGTGCGCTTTGCGCCCGGCGGCATCCGCAAGGGCGCTGCGGGCTATGACATCACCTTCCTGCACCCCAAGAGCAACGACGAGTTTCCGATCGCTGGCGAAGGCGTTCTGATCGAGCTGGTGCAGGCGCCGGCCGAGGTGATCGCGGCGCTGGGCTGAACAACGGCTGGCTGCCGATGGTGCGGGGGCGACGGCATGCGCCAACGTCGCCCATCGTCAGGCGCCCCTGGGCCACGCGGGGCGGCAGATGGGCACAGATAGCGCCGCGTTGCGGTTGCATCGCGATGGCCGCCCTCCACCACGCGCCAACCTGCCGTCAAATGCGCTGAAAATCCCGTGTTCTGCGCACAAAAAAACAAGGACTTGGGGGCTGTTGGCGACGTACTTTTGTTGGCACTTTTTGTGACCCTTCGGCATGCGTTTGTGCCTTTTTCTCCTCCAGAATCCGCCCACGTCGCCGCGCACCGGCCGGACAACCTCCTGGCCCAGGCCGGCGCGCGCTGTGTAACCCCTGCCGATGGCGGCCCCGTGCCGCCATGGAGCAGATGACTTGAAGGGAACCGATCGCCATGACTTCCATGACCTCCGCCACCGCGGCCACCCAGACCGTTCAGCTGCATCGCCGGCCCGCGTCGCCAGCGCCGCGAGGCCCCTGGAGCGTGGACGCCATCCAGGCGCTGCTCGACAGGCCGCTGATGGACCTTCTTTTCGAAGCGCAGACGGTGCATCGCCAGCACTGGCCCGAGGGAGACATCGAACTGGCCACGCTGCTGTCGGTGAAGACCGGAGGCTGCCCCGAGAACTGTGGCTACTGCCCGCAGGCCGCCGAGTTCGACACCGGTGTGAAGGCCGACAAGCTGATGGAGGTGGACGAGGTGGTGCGGGCTGCCCAGGCCGCGAAGGACGCCGGCGCCACGCGGTTCTGCATGGGTGCGGCATGGCGCGCCCCGAAGGACCGGGACATCGAGAAGGTCAGCGCCCTGATCGGCGCCGTGAAGGGCCTGGGCCTGCAGACCTGCGCCACGCTGGGCATGCTCGAATCGCACCAGGCGCAGGCGCTCAAGGATGCGGGCCTGGACTACTACAACCACAACCTCGACACCGCGCCCGAGTACTACACCGACGTGGTCAGCACCCGCGCCTACCAGGATCGGCTCGACACCCTGCAGCACGTGCGCAGCGCGGGCATCAGCGTGTGCTGCGGCGGCATCGTGGGCATGGGCGAGGCGCCCGTGCACCGCGCGGGGCTCATCGCGCAGCTGGCCAACCTCAGCCCGTACCCCGAGTCCGTGCCCATCAACAGCCTGGTTCGCGTGCCGGGCACGCCGCTGGCCGACAGCGAGCCCATCGACCCGCTGGACTTCGTGCGCATGATCGCCGTCGCCCGCATCACCATGCCCAAGGCCCGCGTGCGCCTGTCCGCGGGGCGCCAGCAGATGGGCGAAGCCGTGCAGGCACTGTGTTTCCTGGCCGGGGCCAATTCGATCTTCTATGGCGACAAGCTGCTGGTGACGGGCAACCCGGATGTGGATGCCGACGTGCGGCTGCTCGCCAAGCTGGGACTGGACGGCCACCGGACGGCGGCGATGGCAGCGCAGGAGGACGGTGGCAGCGTGCAATCTCCTTGCCACCACCCGCATGAAGAGGGCATCTGCGGCTAGGCGCCCTGGCCGCCTGGCACCAGGCGGTCTTCCTCGGTCAGGTCGCTGGCCATGCGGTCGATCTGGGCCTGCAGCGCGTGCTCTCCGTCGGCGAAACGCTGGGCAATGCGCCGGAACTCCTCGGAGAGCGACAGGAAGGCGTCCACCATGTCGGGATCGAAGTGGCTGCCCCGGCCGTCGCGGATGATCTCGACCGCGTGCTCGTGGGAGTAGGCGGGCTTGTAGACCCGCTCGGAGATGAGCGCGTCATACACGTCGGCCACCGCCATCAGCCGTGCTGACAGGGGAATGGTGTTGCCCACCAGCCCCTCGGGATAGCCTGAGCCGTCCCACTTTTCCTGGTGGCTGTAGGCGATCTCCTTGGCGTAGCGGAAGAAGGGGTTGTCCTGCGTGGTTTCGCTTTCGGCCGCCACGATGGCGTCGCGCCCCAGCGTGGTGTGGGTCTTCATGATCTCGAATTCTTCGGGCGTGAGCTTGCCCGGCTTGAGCAGGATGCGGTCGGGTATGCCCACCTTGCCGATGTCGTGCAGGGGGGCGGACTTGAAGATCACCTCGATGGCATCCTCCGTGAGCTCATCGCGAAAGCGCGGGTGGTTTTGCAGCTTGCGGGCCAGCGCTTCCACATAGTGTTGCGTGCGCCGGATGTGGTTGCCTGTCTCGTTGTCGCGCGTTTCCGCCAGCGATGCCATGGCGCGGATGGTGGCGTCCTGCAGTTCGGCCAGGGCACGCGTGCGGTTGGCCACCTCCTGCTCCAGAAAGTGGTTGTGGTGGGCCAGCAGGTCCCGCGCGCGCTTGAGCTGCAGATGGTTGCGCACCCGGGCCATGGTGATGGCGGGGTTGACGGGCTTGGTGATGTAGTCCACGGCGCCCAGCTCCAGTCCCACCGTCTCGTCGTCGGTGGCGCTCATGGCCGTGAGGAAAATCACCGGAATGGCCTCGGTGTCGGCGTTGAACTGCAGGCGCCGCAGCACCTCGTAGCCGTCCATGTCCGGCATCATGATGTCCAGCAGGATCAGGTCGGGTTTTTCGGCCGCCACGATCTGCAGCGCGCGCTCGCCGCTGGGGGCCAGCTTGACCTTGTAGTCCGGCCGCAGAAGGTCGCTCATCAAGGAGAGATTGCCGGGCGTGTCATCCACCACCAGCACCGTGCATTTGCCGCCGCTTGATTCCAATGGACTATTCATGAACTGGGTCCTCCGTGTGTCGTGCGTCGGGAATCCACGCCTGGCGCAGCACCGCGAGTGCGTCGGCGAAGAGATAGTTCTCCAGCAGCCGTTTCATGTCGGCATAGGCGGCGGGCCCCAGCCGGGCCTGCAGGCGGGGGCCGGAGTCCCTGAACAGCTCCACGGCTTCCGAGTCGCTGTCCGCCAGCAAGGCGTCCAGGCGTGCCAGGAGGTCGCGGGCGTGCGCCGCATCCATGGGCGCGTGTGGTGACTCAGGGGGCGCGGCGGCCGCGCTGGTGGCGGCGTCGGACTCGTGGGGCAGGGCTTTCTGCAGGGCCGTCACCAGCGCCTGGCAGGCAGCTTCCACCGGCTGCAGCAAGGCCTCCAGGGGGCCGGCCTGCGCGTTCTGCGCGATGGCCTGTTCCGCGGCATGCGCCAGTTCGGCCAGGCCCACCGCGCCAATGGTGCCTGCCGAGCCTTTCAGCGTGTGCATGGCGCGCCGAGCCGCCTGCGGCTGGCCTTCCGCCAGATGGGCGCGCGTCTCCTGCACGGCGCGGGCCTGGCCGACCACGAACTTGCGCAGCAGGCTTTCGTAGGCGGCGCGTTTGCCCAGCACCCGCCGCAGCCCGGCGGCCGTATGGAGGCCTTCGATGTGTGCCAGGGGGTCGGCTGCCGGCGCCATTGCCGCGGCGGGCGCATCCGCCGTGGGCCGCGCTGCCAGCGCTGCATCGCCGGTGCCCCCCGTGTGGGGCAGTGCAATCCACTGCCGCAGCGCGGCAAACAGGGCCTCCGGGTCGATGGGCTTGGCGATGTGGCCGTTCATGCCGGCGTCCAGGCACTGTTCGCGGTCGCCACTCATTGCGTTGGCCGTCATCGCCAGCACGGGCAGGCGCGCCCAGGCTGGGTTCTCACGCAGCCGGCGGGTGGCCGTGAGGCCGTCCATCACCGGCATCTGCATGTCCATGAGCACGATGTCGTAGGCGCCGCGGGCCAGCATGTCGAGCGCTTCCTGGCCGTTGGCGGCCGCATCCACCACCAGCCCGGCACTGGCCAGCAGTTCGCGGCCCACCTGCTGGTTCAGGTCGTTGTCATCCACCAGCAGCACGCGCGCACCCCGGATCGAGTCCAGGCCTGCGCCCCGCGCCGGGGGCGGCAGGCGCCGCGCTTCGTCCACCCGTTGTGTTCCGCCCAATGCCCGCATGGCGGCATCGAACAGCTGTGATGGGTTCACCGGCTTGGTCAGCATCAGCCCGACGCCCGTGCGGGTGAGTTCGTCCAGCACATCGTCGCGGCCATGCGCGGTGACGATGACGGGGCGGGGAGGGTGGGGCAGCCGTGCGAGCTGGCGGGCGGTTTCGAACCCGTCCATGCCGGGCATTTTCCAGTCGAGAAAGGCGATTTCACAGGGCCGCCCAGCCTCGCCGGCGGCGCGTGCCAGTTCCACGGCCTGGGCCCCTGAGCTGGCGAGCGTCACCGAAAAACTCATGCTGGACAGCAGCTCCGCGAGGATCTGCCGCGCCTGTTCGCTGTCGTCCACCACCAGCACCCGGCGCCCACGCAGGTCGGGCTCCGGCAGCAGCGGGCGCTGGGTGGAGTCTCCCAGGCCGAGCCGCGCAGTGAACCAGAACGTGCTCCCCCGGTCGGGCAGGCTTTGCACGCCCACGTCCCCGCCCATCAGGCCGGCCAGCTTCTTGGAGATGGCCAGCCCCAGCCCGGTACCGCCGTACTTTCGCGTGGTGGAAGTGTCGGCCTGCTCGAAAGAGCGAAACAGCCTTGATTGCTGTTCCTCGGTGAGGCCAATGCCGGTGTCCTGCACCTCGAAGCGCAGCAGCACGCCCTGGGCATCCCGCGCCGCCTCGCGGACCCGCACGATGATCTCGCCCTCGTCCGTGAACTTGACCGCATTGTTGGCGTAGTTGACGAGGATCTGCCCCAGCCGCAGCGGATCTCCCCGCAGGTCGGCGGGCAGGTGCGAGTCCACATCGAACATCAGCTCCAGGCCCTTGGCGGCGCATTTGTCGCTCAGCAGGTTGGCCACGTTGTCGAGCACGCCATGCAGGTCGAAATCCACCACCTCGACCTCGAGCTTGCCCGCCTCGATCTTGCTGAAATCCAGGATGTCGTTGATCAGGCCCAGCAGGTGCTGGCCCGACCGCTGGATCTTCTCGATGTAGTCGCGCTGGCGTGCGGTCAGCTCCGTTCCCAGGGCCAGATGGCTCATGCCGATCACGGCGTTCATGGGCGTGCGGATCTCATGGCTCATGTTGGCCAGGAAGTCGGATTTCATGCGCGATGCATCCTCGGCCTTGGCCTGGGCCACCACCAGTTCATCTTCGTGTTCCCGCAATGCCGCGTTGACCTGCTGCAGCTGCTCCGTGCGCTGGGCCACGCGGGCTTCCAGCGCCTCCTCGTTGCGCCTGAGGGCGTCCACCAGTTCGGCCTGTGCTGCCAGGGCGAGGGATCTGGCCTTTTCGCGCTTGAGAAACTGCCGGGCCATCGCGAACGCGAGCAGGAAGGTCAGGATGGCCTGGAATGCCGTCAACCCGGTGGTCAGCAGTGTCTGGCGCTTCACTTCCGCATTGCGCCGGTCGCCCAGCAGGGCCGAGATGCGCGATGCCTGCAGCGACAGTTCCTGGATGATGTCGCGAAGCCTGTTCAGCTCCACCCGCAAGAGCTTCATGTTCGCGTGGCGGGAGGCCGCGTCGACGCTCTGTCCAAAATGGCTGTCTCCCGCGGCGACAAAGTTCTGCAATGCGTCGAGGGCGTTGCCGTAGATGGGCTCTCCCTGCATCAGGGTGCGGGCGGTACCGCTCTCCAGTGCGCTGAAACGGCTCAGGAACAGGTCGTAGCGCAGCTCCAGGCGGTCGGGGGGCATGCTGGCGGGATCGATCTCGAAATGGTGCAGCGCGTGGTCGAGCTTCTCGTATTCGACACTGAGCTGCAGGAACGACCACAGCGCGTTGACGTCACCCCGGCGCATGACCGCTTCCACGCTGCGGTACTGGTGGTACTGCACGCCGGCGATCGCCACATACGCCACCACCAGGCCCGCAATGATCAGCCGCAGAAGGTGTTTGCTGCGCAGCATGGCGTGGTGCTGGGGATCAAGGGCCCAGGCGCTAGCGGATGCGCAGCACGTTCAGCTGCCAGGCCGCGCGGTTGTAGTACAGCTCGCTGCGCAATTCCGCCTTGGTATCGAACGGGTAGACGATGAAAAGCGGGCCTTTCTCGCGCACGCGCATGGGGCGGTTGTTCATGAGGCGGGCGATGATCACGTCGTGGCGCGTGGCGTCATCCACGGGAATCTCCGTCTTGTAGTCGTTCAGCGCCACGGCCGTGATGCTCGTCCCCTTCGCCCCGACCGCCGCCAGGACATCCCGCAGGAGCGGGCCGGTGAAGGAGACCGCGCTGGGATACCACGGCGTCTGGGTGGAGAAGCTGTGCTGGGGCAGCTTTTCCAGCATCGCCATGTCGAACTGGGCCTGCGAACCGTTGTTCGCCTGGCTGATCGCCCCCTCGATGGTGAGGACCACGGGACCCGCGGGCTTGTCCAGCGCATGGGTTGCGGGCCCTGCCAGCGCGAGTCCGACCAGAACCGCCACTTTCACCCAGCAGGCAACGCAACGTGCCGCCGAAAACCTGGAGAGCATGTCGACCCCCTTTTTTGCAACAGTCTTACAGACCGTCGCTCAAAATGTAAACTGATTTGTGACCGGTGCCTGTTGTTTCAGTGTGAGGTATCGTTTTTGAGCGGCCGCGGTGCGCGCTGCACCCGCCGCCCGCGAGGCTGCCGGGCTGAAGGCGCGCTCTGAAGCATCAAAATCCGAAGGCGCTGCTGAAACCCGGGCCGGCGATGATGTCCCGCGCTGGCGCAGACTTGTTCCCTCGCAACCCATGACACCTGAATCGAAACCACAGCGATGACCATGCCCATCGACACCGCGAGCGACCTCGACCGACTTCGCCGCGCCTCCGACGCTGCCTGCCGCCTGATGAAAGTGCTGTCCAACCCCGACCGCCTTCTCCTCTTGTGCCAGCTCACGCAAGGCGAGAAAAGGGTGGGGGAGCTGGAAGCACTGGTGGGCGTTTCCCAGCCGACCCTGTCCCAGCAACTGGGCGTACTGCGCGAAGAACGCCTGGTGAACACGCGCCGGGAAGGGAAACACATCTACTATGAGATCGCCAGTCCGCAGGCCCTGGCGGTCTTGGACGTGCTGTTCGAGCAATTCTGCGCCGCCCCGCCAGGGGCTCCCTCCATCCCGCCGGGTTGACGGGCGCCTACCGCGTCCGGCGCAAAAAATGGTGTGCAAGGGGCCGCGGCACCGGCACATATTCTCCGCGCAAAGCGCCTTCGCGTTGCTGGGAATACCCTCGTGGTGCATTGATCGCAATATCGTGACAAGCGGCAACGAGATGGGTAAAGTTGCCAGCAAGCCTTGTGCGCCGCAGCGGGCTACTGCGGCCCTTGGGCACTGATCAATGAGGAAGCATCCGGCTCACGGCCGGCCTCGCTTCATTCTTCGCAACGCATGGCCAATTTCAGAGTCGAGGGTCCCCCTTTGAGTCGCAAATACCCGACGCCGTTGAACGAACTCGGTTGCGTCCCTTTCCCCGGCGGCAAAGGCTTTCTGCAATGAGTACCCATACAGTCGAAGGCACCCCCTTCGACACGGAGGTTCATCTGTCCGATGCCGACTACCAGCGGCTGGTGGAGCAGGTGCAAGCGGCCGTATTTGTGATTCGCAAGGGCAGATTCCTCTTCGTGAACCCCAAGCTCGTGGAGCTTTTCGGCTACACCAAGGAGGAAATGCTGGAAAGCATGGATCCCATGCTGCTGTGCGCGCCGGAGCACCGGGACATGGTGCGCGAGCAGGCCAATGCGCGGGTCGCCGGAGTCCCCGGCAAAGCCTATGAGATCGAATGCCTGCGAAAGAACGGCGAGAAGTTCAATGCCCAGGTATGGGGCGTGCGGATCTTTCTGGGGGAGGAAGCGGCGGATCTGGTCACGCTGCACGATGTCAGCGCCATTCGAACGGCGACCCGCTACGCGCAGCAACGCGCTCAGTTGTTCAGCAATGCCGAGGAACTCGCCCGCATCGGCTCCGCCGAGATGGATCTGGTGTCAGGCACCGTCACCCTGTCGTCCGGCATGCACGCCATCTTCGGAATCCCCCAGACGGACGCTCCGGCCGGAAAGGACTGGCTGCTGGCCCGGGTTCCCGCTGTGGAACGGCCGTATGTGCAGGCGATCAGCGAAGGCGTGTCACCTGACGATGTCTGCGAGTTCCAGCACCGCATCGTTCATTCGGACGGCAGTTTGCGCACGGTGCTGCACCGCGTGCTGGCCGACGCCGACGACGAGGGCCGGGTGGTCAGGACGGTCACGCTCCTGCAGGACATCACGCTGCAGCGCGCGGCGGAGCAGCGGCTGGACAAGCTTGCGAACACGGATGAAGTGACCGGATTGCCCAACCGCAGCGCGTTGACGGAGTATCTTGATACGAGGATGCGCGAGGCGGCGCGGGAAGGGCGGCAGATTGCCGTCCTGAGCGTGGAGATCGACCGGCTCAAGCTCGTGAGTGAATCGCTGGGCTACGCGGCAGGGGACCAGCTGCTCATGGAGGTGGGAACGCGGCTGCAACCCCAGGCGTTCGAGGATGACCTGCTGGCGCACTTTGGCAGTGGCGAGTTTTCGCTGGTGCTGGCGCGCGAGGGCAATGTGGACGAGCAGTTGGCGCGCACCGTCGCGGCCTCGCTGGTGGATGCGCTGTCGCTGCCCGTCGCGATTGGCGACAACGAAATCAAGGTGACGTGCGACATCGGAATATCCCTGTACCCGGCGCACGGCGAGGACCCGGAAAAGCTGCTTCAGCAGGCTCAGGCGGCCATGTACCGTGCCCATGAACTGGGCAAGAACCAGATCTGCGTGTTCAGCTCCGGCATGCACTCCAAGGCCATCTCCAGGCTCGCCATGGAGTCCGGGCTGCGCCGGGCCCTGGAGCGCAATGAGCTTGATCTGCACTATCAGCCCAAGCTGGAACTGGTCAGTGGAACCGTCATTGGCGCCGAGGCCTTCCTGGAGTGGAACTCCCCGGACGGCACCCTGATACCCAGGTCCAGCTATATACGCGTCGCCGAGGAAACCGGCCTCATCGTGCCCATCGGCGAATGGGTGCTTCGCGCTGCCTGCCGCCAGGCGCTGGAGTGGCAGCGTGCCGGGCACGCCAGCTTCCGGATTGCCGTCAACCTCTCGGCCCGCCAGCTCCAGCAGCCTGATCTGGTCCAGCGGATACAAAAGGTGCTCATTGAAACCGGCCTTGATCCCCGGCTGCTGGGACTGGAGATCACCGAAGGCGCCCTGATGGGCGAGAGCACGCGCATCGCGCGGATTCTGGGCGACCTGAAGGCGCTGGGCATCGAGATCTCGCTCGATGATTTCGGGACGGGCTATTCCAGCCTGAGCTACCTGCGCACACTGCCCATCGATGTCGTGAAGGTGGACCGTTCGTTCGTCCACGACGTCACGGCGGCATCGCAGGACGTATCCATCACGCGCGCCATCATCAACATGGCGCACAGTCTGCAGATGAAGGTGTTGGCGGAAGGCGTGGAAACCGAAGGCCAGCTGGCGCTGCTCATCGCCAACCGCTGCGACCAGATGCAGGGCTTCTACTTCAGCGGCCCCGTCTGCGCCGACGACATGAGCGCGTTGCTGAGCAAAGGCCAGGCACTGCCGGAGCACCTGCTGCTGCGCCGCACCCACCGGCGCACGCTGCTGCTGGTCGATGACGAGGACAGCATCGTTTCGGCGCTGCGCAGGTTGTTGCGCCGCGATGGCTATCACATCGTGACCGCCAACAGCGGTGCGCAGGGCTTGCAGCGGATGGCCGAGAATTCGGTGGACGTGATCGTTTCGGATCAACGCATGCCCGGCATGACGGGGGTGGAGTTTCTGCGCCGGGCCAAGGAGCTGTATCCCGACACCATCCGCATGGTTCTGTCCGGCTATACCGAACTGCAATCCATCACGGATGCCATCAATGAAGGGGCCATCTACAAGTTCCTCACCAAGCCCTGGGATGACGAGAGGCTTCGCAGCCACGTCGCGGAAGCGTTCTCCCAGAAGGAGATGGCGGATGAGAATCGGCGCCTGGCCAATGCGGTGCTCAGTGCCAACGAGGAGCTCAGCGCGGTCAATGACCGCCTGCAACAGCTGCTGGCGAACCAGCGGGAGCAGATCCACCGTGAAGAGAGTAGCCTGAGCGTTGCGCGGGAGGTGCTGGACAATATTCCGGCCGCCGTCATCGGGATCGACCTGGAAGGCATGGTGGCGTTTGTGAACGCGGATGCCGAAGCGCTGTTTGGCACCACGGCGGCTTTGCTCGGGCAGGACGCGGAGCAGGTCCTGCCGGAGGATCTTCGCAAGGTATGGCATTTCGCGGACCAGAGCTACCACGATGTCCAGGTTGCCGGCGGGGCGTTTCGCGTGGTGTGCAGATCGGTGGGAGGGGAAAATCATTCACGGGGGCGGCTGCTGGTCCTGGTTCCCAGCAGCGCGGCCTGACACCTACGGACTCCCATGCAAGCTCTTTCCACCTCGATTGAATGGACCCCGGAGGGGATGCTCCTGGCCCAGCCGGTGCTGGACGCGCACGGACAGCTTCTGCTCCCGGCGGGGACGCCCATCACGCGCGGGATCCTGAACAGCCTGCAGCAGCGGGGAATCGACACCGTCTTCGTCAATCCGCCGGAAGGTGTTTCGGGCATTGTCGACAAGCTGGATCCAGCCACACAGCAGGCACATACGGAAAAACGCCTGCTGCATCTGTTCCGGCCTGCCATGAGGGCCGGCCAGCTCAATCCGCTGTTTCATCTGATCCTGCGATATCGCTCCGCGGAGACACCATGAAGCAGCTCACCGCAGATGCCATATTGCGCAGTGTCCACGAGCTGCCGGCGCTTCCCGCGGTGGTGCTGGAACTGATCCAGTCCTTTGGGGACAGCCATGTTTCCGCCGAACAGCTGGCCGTGAAGATATCGCACGACCAGGCCATCGCCGCCAAGACGCTTCGGCTGGCGAACTCTTCCTTCTATGGCCTTCCTCGCCAGGTCACCTCCATCGCAGAGGCCACCGCGATTCTCGGGCTTCGCACCCTGCGCAGCGTGGCCACGGCCGCTGGATTGGTGGGCGGTTTTGCGAACTCCCGCTGCCAAGGGTTCGACTTTGATGCGTTCTGGCGCCATGCGATCGGCACGGCACTCACCGCCAGAGCCTTGGCGCAGCGCACGCGATTGGACGAGGATGCGGCGTTCACGCTGGGGCTGGTGCATGACATCGGGCGGCTGGTGCTCGTGAGCTCCTACGAGGACGAGTATGCCCAGGCCATTGCTTACCAGCTGGAACACGATTGCCTGATGCATGCCGCGGAGCGCCACTACTTTGGTGTTGACCATGCCGAGGTCGGCGGGGTGATCGCGGAGCATTGGCATTTTGCGCCGGAGATTGTTGCGGCCATTTCATGCCACCACCGCCCGCCGCCTGCCAGCGGCCTGTGCCTCACGGACCTCGTGCATGTCGCCGACAACATTGCGCACGGCCTGGATCTTTCTCACAAGGAAAACGATATGGTGCCCTTGCTGGCCCTGGATGCCTGGGGCAGACTGGCACTGGCCGACGGTGACTACATGGCAGTTTTCGATGCGGTGGCAGAGCAGCATGAGGTTGTCTGCCACGCACTCCTGGCCTGAAAGAGGTGCCCTACATGAATTCTCACGACCCACTACTTCGCGAAAGCACCATGGACACGCCGTCGGCAGTGTCGTCCCCTGACACCACGGAAGACAGGGTCAAGGAGCTGCTGCGATCCAACGAAGAGCTGACGCAGCTCAATGCAAAGCTCTCGGATGCGCAGGACAAGCTGATGCAGTCGGAAAGGATGGCATCCATCGGGCAGCTGGCCGCGGGTGTCGCCCACGAAATCAACAACCCCATTGGATTCATATTCTCCAATTTCGGCACCCTGGAGCGCTATCTGAGCGACCTGTTCCAGATGCTCGCGGCCTATGAAGAGGCGGAGTCTGCGCTCGGTGATACCCCGGTGGCGGTGCGCCTCAAGGCATTGCGCGAAAAAATAGAGCTGGATTTCCTGAAGGAAGACATTCCCTCCTTGATGGCGGAATCGAAAGACGGCATTACCCGCGTGCGCAACATCGTTCAGAACCTCAAGGACTTCTCGAGGGTGGACACCTCCCAGAAGTGGGTGCTGGCCGATCTGCACCACGGCATCGATTCCACCCTGAACATCGTCAACAACGAAATCAAATACAAGGCGGACGTTGTCAAGGCATATGGAGAGCTTCCCGACATCGAGTGCCTTCCCTCCGAACTCAACCAGGTCTTCATGAACCTCCTGGTCAATGCCGCCCATGCCATCCAGGCGGACAGGGGCACCATCACCATCCTCACCGGCGCCGACGACTCACGGGTGTGGGTGGAGATCCAGGACACGGGCGAGGGCATCGCCAAGGAGAATCTGGGGCGCATCTTCGATCCGTTCTTCACCACCAAGGCGGTCGGCAAGGGCACCGGGCTGGGCCTTTCGCTTTCGTACGGAATCGTCAAGAAGCACCTGGGAAGCATCGATGTCTTCAGCGAACCGGGTGTCGGGACGCGCTTTCGCGTCACGCTGCCGATACGCCACGCAGCGGAGGCGTAAGGGGTGAACTCCGATATCGACCTCACGGCCGCTCTTCCGACCTTGTCTCCGGAGGTCGGCCAATCGCAGGAGGATGCACGCGTCTGGCGAATTCTGTGCGTGGACGACGAGCCCAACATCGTGGCTTCGCTCAAGCGCCTGTTCCGGGGCAGTGGATACCAGGTAACGACCGCCACCAGCGGTGCCGAGGCGATTGCCCAGATGGAGCAGGAACCCGCGGACCTGATCTTCTCCGACATGCGGATGCCAGGAATGAGCGGCGCCCAGTTGCTGGAACAGGTGCGCCAGCGCTGGCCCCGAACGACGCGAATCCTGTTGACGGGCTACGCGGACATCGGATCCACCATCGCGGCCATCAACAGCGGTGAAGTCTATCGGTACATCACCAAGCCCTGGGATGACGGGGAAGTGCTTGCGACGGCCCACCAGGTGTTCGAGCGCCATGCCCTGGAGCATGAGAAGGACCGCCTGGAGGCACTTCTCAGGTCCAAGAACCAGGCATTGATGG
Organism: Acidovorax sp. A79; assembly: GCF_041154505.1. Lineage (GTDB taxonomy): Bacteria > Pseudomonadota > Gammaproteobacteria > Burkholderiales > Burkholderiaceae_C > Acidovorax. The sequence goes on along the minus strand of NZ_AP028672.1, from coordinate 206,305 downwards.
AGCTCAATGAGACCCTGGAGGAAAAGGTTGCTGCGCGCACCAGTGAGTTGCTCCAGCTGAGCCAGAAGATCAAGAAAAACTACCTCACTTCCATCAAGGTGTTCTCCAATCTGATGGAGTGGAGGGGAGGGCAGCTCTCCGGCCATTCACGGCGCGTGGCGGACCTGGCCCGCCGCACCGCGCGCGCCATGAACATGAGCGAGGCGGACCAGCAGGACGCGTTCATCGCCGGCTTGATGCACGACATCGGCCAGATCGCCTTGCCCGATACCCTGCTGGCCCGGCCTGTTCCCAAGCTATCCGAGGAAGAAACCGTCCAGTACCGCCGTCACGCCGTGCTCGGGGAGCAGGCGCTCATGGCGCTTGACGACATGCAGGCGGTGGCCAACATCATCCGAAGCCACCATGAGCGGCACGACGGCCTGGGCTATCCGGATGGCCTGGTGGGGGAGATGATTCCCATGGGCGCGTGCATTCTCGCCGTGGCGGACACGTATGACGACCTGCAAATCGGCCACCTCAGCTCCACGCCCTTGAATGCCGCGGATGCCAGGTCGATGATCGCGCGGGGCAGGGGGACCCAGTTCCACCCCGAAGTCGTCGATGTCTTCCTGCAAATGCTGCTGAAGGCTGCGCCCGGCGCGGAAACGCCCCCGCGCATGCTGCGCACCGTACAGCTGCGGCCGGGAATGATCTTGGCGCGGGACCTCCTGTCCACCGAAGGCGCCGTGCTGCTCGCGGCGGACCACGTGCTGACGGCCGAGCTGATCAAGCGGCTGAGGTTGCGCGAGGGACGGGACGGTACTGAAATGATCCTGCCGATCAAACCGTAATACGAAGGACTCAGGCATGCAGAGAATTCTCCTACTGGATGACGAGCCCCATGTCCTGGCGGCGATAAAGCGGAGCCTGCGAGCGGGACTCGGGGCTGATCTGCGCATTGAAGAAACGGTGGAACCGGAAGTGGCATTGGCCAAGCTCAGAGAGGCCGTTTTCGATGTGGTGATTTCGGACTACCGGATGCCCCTGATGACCGGCGTGGAGTTTCTGAGCCTCGTGCGGACCATTCAGCCCAGGGCGGTGCGGATGGTGCTGAGCGCATCGTCAGATTCGGAAAACCTGATGCGGGCGGTCAATGATGCGGAAGTCTTCCGCTACCTGCTGAAACCTTGGGATGAGAAAGACCTTCTCGGGCATGTGCGCTCGGCCCTGGAGCGGGCCGATCAGCTTCGCCACGAGAACGATCTGGCCGATGTCGGGCGTCACGAGTTTGGCCAACTCAGCGCCACGGAACTGGAACGCCGCCGATTGGAGGCTCTGGAGCCGGGACTGACCCATGTGACATGGGGGCCGAATGGAGAGGTCCTGGGGCCGGACAGCTAAGGACCGCGGCCCCACAGCCCTGGGCCTTCAAAATCCCCGGGGCGGTTTGCGCCATTCAAGCGCCTTTGCGCTGGGCAGCGTCATGGTGCCTGAATGCTTCGCGGATATTTTCCCGCAGCAGATCGTCGTCCCAGGGCTTCGTCAGAAATTTATAGATGGCGCCTCGGTTGATCGCGTCCGAAATGGATTCCAGATCGGTATACCCTGAAAGAACAATCCGGATGGTTTCGGGGTAGAGTTCCCGGGCCCGGGAGAGAAATTCCGTTCCAGACATCTCGGGCATGCGCTGGTCTGAAAGAATGACCTGCACTTCTTGCTGCGCCAAGATGTCGAAACCATCTTTTGCACTGTTGGCGGTCAATATTTCATACCCATCACGCCGCAACAGACGCCGCATCGAAGCCAGTATTCCTGGTTCATCGTCCACGATCAGAATTCTCTTGGGGGGTTCTGCGGATTTTTCGGGAATCCTGAGGGTGACGCCATCGGCCAGCAGGCGTCCAAAATCCTCGGCAGGTACCGGCCTGCTGAAATAGTACCCCTGGATTTCATCGCACTTCTTGCGATGCAGATAGTTCATTTGCGCCTCTGTCTCCACGCCTTCGGCAATGACCTTGAGCTTGAGATTGTGGGCCAGGTCGATGATCGCAGTGCAGATCGCAGCGGCATCGGGGTCGTAGATGACCTCTTTGACGAAACTCTGGTCGATTTTCAAATAATCGATGGGAAACCGCTTCAGATAGGCCAGCGAAGAATAGCCCGTCCCAAAATCATCGATCGCCAGGCGGACACCCATTTCACGGATGTCGTGGAGGCGCTGGATGTTCACGTCAATATCCTCCATGAAGAGGCTTTCCGTGATCTCGATATCGATGGGGACTTCACCGCCCTTGCTGCCTTTCAGGCAAAGGCCGAGGATCTTCGAGAAATCGGACCGCCGCATCTGGACGGCTGAAACATTCACGGCGATCCTTGGAGGTGTCAATCCTTGGCTGCGCCACTTGTCATGGTCGCGAATGGCTCTTTCCAGAACCCATTGGCCGACATCGATGATCATTCCCGTTTCTTCGAGGATGGGAATGAAAACCGAAGGTGGAACCAATCCTGACTCGGGGTCATTCCAGCGAATGAGTGCCTCCATGCCGGTGATTTTTCCGTCAAGGAGCGCGACCTTGGGCTGGTAGTGCAGAACGAACTCGTCGTTCTCCAAGGCCCTGTGCAGCTTGCTTTCTATGCTCAGCTGGCTGTGCACACGGGTATTCATCGAGGCGGTATAGAACTGATACCGTCCCTTGGCCGCACCGGCCTCGCGCGATGCGGCTTCCGCATGCGCAAACAGCATGTCCGCCTCCCGCCCATCGTCCGGATAGAGGGATATGCCTGTGCGAAAAGTCAGGTACAGCTCTTTCGCCTCCACAACGAACGGACGGTCCATCAAGGGGAATATCTTTTCCGACAAAAGATGCGCTATTTCCGCGGGAACACTGCGATAGGTCGCAATGATGCCGAAATGATCGGCACCCATTCTGGCAATCTTGTCGTTGGAGCCCAGGGCTTCCACCAGCCGCCTGGCCACCGCCTGGATCACCGCGTCTCCCGCATGCCTGCCCAGGGTATCGTTGATATTCTTGAACCGGTCGATGTTCATCCAGACCAAGGCCACACACGCCGCGTCCTCCGCAGTGCTGGCGGCGCCTTGAATCAGCTGGTCCAGGCGGTCCTGCAACAGGCTTCTATTGGGAAGCCCCGTCAGTGCATCGTAGTAGGCCAGGTAATTGAGCCGCTCGGATTTTTCAAGATGGTCCAGCGAGAAGGCAATGTCAGAGGCCAGTTCTTGCAGAAGCTGGATTTCGGCATCATCAAAGAAATCTCTCTCGGACGAATACAGTGCCATCAGTCCGATGACTTTCTTGTTGACCGACAGCGGGAACAGGCCAAAGCTCTGAAATCCCCTGTTGATTGCCTCATCCCTCAAGACAATTCTCGGGTCGGTTCTGACGTCCTGAACCAGGATGGTTTCCGAGCTCCCGACGCATTCGCCCACCAGGCCGTGGTTCTCACGTTCGAGAACATTCAGCCCCATGGGAATGTGCTCGATGTAATCTTCTCCGGCCCCTGCCCAGGCCGCCGCGGCCACATGCTGCTCTTCCATGTCAGCGATGCCGATCCAGGCCAGGCGAAAACCCCCTGCATTGACGGCGATCTGGCAGGCCTCGTGAAACAGCTCTTTGCGATCCTGCGTCCGCACGATCAGCGAGTTGATGCTGCTCAATACCGCATAGATCCTGTTGAGACGCTTGACCTTGAGCTCCGCATTCTTGCGCTCGGTGATGTCCACCACGGAGCCCGCCATATAGGTTGCCTTGCCGCTTTCATCCCAGACGGCTTGCCCTTTGGCATGCGACCAGCGGTAGGAGCCATCCTTGGCGAGTGCCCGGTATTCGACGTCGTAGGGAACCTGCTGCCTGATGTGGGCAGCGAAAGCGTCCAGCACCATCTGGCGGTCGGACGGCTCCAGCAGGCCCAGCCACGCCGCCGCGGTATTTTCTATTTCATGGTCCTGGTAGCCCAGGCGAAATTTCCATTGCGCGGAGATTTGCGCGATGCCCGTGTCGACATTCCAGTCCCACACATCGCCGGTGGAGGCCGCCAGCCGAAACCGCAATTCGCTGTGCCTTAGCGCCTCCTGCGTGCGCTTTTGCTCGCGTGCCGACAGGGCGTCATTGAGGGCGCGGCGGACCGCGGGGGCCAGCCGCCCCAGGTCATGCTTGAGGATGTAGTCCGTCGCCCCGCTCTTGAGGGCATTGATGGCGTTCTCTTCCCCGATGGTTCCCGACACGAAGATGAACGGGACGTCCGGACACACCTCCCTGGCCACCGACAGGGCATCGAGGCCACTGAAGCGCGGCATGCTGAAGTCGGACAGGATGATGTCCGGCACATCCACCCGCAGCTCATGGCGCAGCCGCTCCTCGGTGTCCGCGCGGCGGCTCGTGAAGTTGAACGCCGCGCGCCGCAACGCGTGCGCTACGAGTTCCGCGTCGTTGGGCTCATCCTCGACCATCAGGATATTCAAGGGGACCACTTGCAAATATTCCTCCTGCCACAGGGACACCCCTGTGGAACACTGCCGTGTGGAGACGAGTCTAGGGGGCTGCACCCCAGGTATCAAGAGATTCTTAATTTGCGCGGTTCGCGTGCGCGGCCGCCGTTGAACGGTAGGCAATACCCGGTTTTCAACCTACCATTGTTTCCAAGTCGGCGCTGACGGCTTGGCATCCACAAACCCGGGGAGGCAGGCGGTGATTCAACCCAGAGCATGCTTGGCAGGATTGCTGGCCCTGTCCCTGTCGCCGATCCAGGCCCAGGATAACAAAGCCTCCGCGCTTGCCGAACTCTCACTGGAAGAACTGGCAAGCATCCAGATCACCTCCGCGGCCCGGCACCCCGAGTTCCTCGGGGATGCTTCCGCCGCCATCTTTGTGATCACCTCCGACAGCATCCGCCGCTCCGGCGCCTCCACGCTGCCCGAGGCATTGCGGTTGGCGCCCAATCTCCAGGTGGCCCGCCTGGACGCGAGCCAGTACGCGATCAGCGCGCGCGGTTTCAACAATGCCATTGGCAACAAGCTGCTGGTGTTGATCGACGGCCGCACGGTCTACACGCCGTTTTTCTCCGGGGTGTTCTGGGACCAACAGGACGTCATGCTGGAAGATGTTGACCGGATAGAGGTCATCAGTGGACCGGGAGGTACCTTGTGGGGCGCCAACGCCGTCAATGGCGTGATCAACGTGATCACGAAATCCTCCGCCAGCACCCAGGGCGGGCTTGTCGCCGTGGGTGCCGGCAATCAGGGCCGGGACGCATCGTTCCGATATGGCGGCGTGCTGGGAGGAGGGGGGACGTTCCGTGTCTACGCCAAGGGCGACGCGACCCGGCCCGTGGTACAGACCGGAAGTGCCGCGGCAACGGATGGACGTTCGCGCGGGCAAATGGGATGGCGCGCGGACTGGGTGGACAACGGCAGCGAACTGACCTTTCAGGGCGACGTATACGCTGGGGCCACCGACAGCCGCGGCCTGTTTGGCCGCTTTGACCTGGGGCGGGTGGAGGCGTCGGGGGGCAACGTTCTTGGGCGCTTGACGCGAAAACTTCCGGCAGGGCAGGACGTTCGCCTGCAGGCCTACTACGACTATACGGACCGCAAGGATGCCTTCCTCTACCAGCCGCGGCAACGGGTTCTGGATGTGGAGTTCCAGCATGGCGTGCCCCTGGGAGCCCACCGGCTGCTGTGGGGCGGGGGATACAGGCAGGCCCGGGACGACATCCGCCCTGGCGTGATATTTGGATTCACGCCGGCAGCAGCTTCGCTGCGCTGGGCCAATGTGTTTGTGCAGGATGAATTCAAGCTGACCGACCGCCTCAACCTGACGCTTGGCACCAAACTGGAGAAGAATGACTTCACGGGGACGGAGTCGCTTCCGAGTGCGCGCTTCGAATGGAAACCGAGCCCGCAGCAGCTCTGGTGGGGCGCCGTGTCGCGGGCGGTACGGGCCCCGGCACGCCTGGACCGCGACATACGCCTGCCCCCGACCCCCCCCATTTCTGATCGCCGGAGGCCCGGATTTCCAGTCGGAAATCGCCAAGGTGCTGGAGCTGGGCTACCGCTCCCAGCCCTCGGCCTCGCTCTCCTACTCCGTCACGGCCTTTCAGCACCATTGGGACAAATTGCGCAGCGGTCAGCGTCCTCCCGGGGCACAGGTGCAGAACATGATCGAGGGAAAGACCTGGGGCCTGGAAGCCTGGGGTGAATGGCATGCGGCACGCCATCTGCGCCTTGCGGGCGGGCTGTCCTTGCTGCGCAAGAACCTTCGGGTCCGGCCGGGCAGCTCGGACCCCGAGGGGCCCCGCGCGCTGGGCAATGATCCCCGCCACCAGTGGATGCTGCGTGCCGGGCTCAATCTGCCCCACCGCCAGGAGCTCGATGTCATCGTGCGCAGGGTAGGGGCCTTGCCGGACCCCGCCGTGCCTGCGTACACGGCCGTCGATCTGCGTTTTGGCTGGACGGTGCGGCCTGGCGTTGAACTGTCGATCGTGGGCCAGAACCTGTTCGACGGATCCCACCCGGAATTCAATGCGGCACTGAACCGCAGGGAAATTCCGCGCAACGTGGCGTTGCGAGTCAGGTGGTCTCTGTGAACACCTGGAGATCGCCGTGGCGGCTGAGGCGAGGGGTGGCGCTGTGGGTGCTCCTGGTCGGCCTGGCCTGCGGGCCCTGCGCCGCCCAGCCGGACTGGCCGAACGACGAGTCGCAGATCAAGGCCGCGTTCCTGTACAAGTTTGCCGGGTATGTGGATTGGCCCGAAGGCTTTCTGGGCAGCGTGGAGACGCCATTCACGATCGGCGTGCTGGGGGCCGATCCCATTGCAGATGAACTGGTGCAGATCGTCCAGGGGCGCAAGATCCATTCGCGCAGCATCGTGGTGAGCCGGCTCAAGGCCGGAGACCCGCTGGAGGACGTGGCGATCCTGTTTGTGGGCAAGGGGGACGCCGCCCGCCTGAAACCCGTGCGGGGCACATTGCAGGCGCAGCCCATCCTGGTAGTCACCGAGGAGCCCGCAGGCCTTGCGCTGGGCGGCATGATCAATTTTCTGCTGGTGGATCGCCATGTGCGTTTCGAGGTTGCGCTGGCGCCCGTGGAAAAAAGCGGGCTGCGCCTGAGCTCCCGCTTGCTCGCGGTGGCCCAGAGAGTCCACGCCGAAGGGCGCTAGATGCTCAACGCCATAGCACGCTCGCTGCGCCACAAGTTCGCGTTGGCGATGCTCGCGGCAACCTTCGTGTCGCTGTCGGTGGCGGGAACCGCGCTCGCCCTGTATGAACTCCAGGCCTACAAGCAGAACGTGACCAGTGACCTGCTGACGCAGGCCGAAATCCTGGGGCGCGCGACAGGCCCCGCCCTGGCGTTTGACGACCACAAATCCGCGGAGGAAAACCTGTCCCTGCTGGAAACCCGGCGCCAGATCCGGGCAGCCGCCATCTACAACGCCCGCGGAAAGATGGTGGCCCGGTACCGCGGTGCGGGTGCCCATGCCGAGCACAAGGTCCCTGCATTGCCCGAAGCCGACGGCGTGCGACTGCAAGACGGCGAACTGGTCGTTTTCAAGCGGATTCTCGAAAACAAGGAGATCGTCGGAACGGTCTACATGAGCGCGGACTACGAACTGGCGCAGCGGTTTCGGGGCTACCTGGGCATCCTCGCGAGCGTCATGGGGCTGAGCCTGCTGGTGGCGGCAGGTATGTCGGCATGGCTTCAGTCGGCCCTGACCAAGCCCATCCTGGCCGTCACGAACGTGGCGCGCCAGGTGACGGAGCGCAAGGACTTTTCACTGCGCGTGCAGAAGACGACGAAGGACGAGTTGGGCTATCTGGCGGATGCGTTCAACGACATGCTCTCGGAGATCGGCCGGCGCGCCGAAGACCTGGAAACGGCCAACAGGGCCCTGGAGCGCGAAGCGCAGGAGCGCCGGCGCGCCGACCAGGACGTGCGCCAGCTCAACGCGGAGCTGGAACAGCGGGTGTCCCAGCGCACCTTGCAGCTGGAAACCGCCAACCAGGAACTGGAGAGCTTCAGCTACTCGGTGTCGCATGACCTGCGCGCGCCCCTGCGGTGGATCGTTGGCTTCTCCGAGGCGCTGATGGAAGACCACGGCGCGAACCTGGACGACGAGGCCCGGCGGAAAATCCAGATCATCCAGAACGAGGGGCGGCGCATGGGCGTGCTCATCGACGACCTGCTCGCCTTTTCCCGGCTGGGGCGGCGTGCGCTCAAGGTGAGTGACGTGGAGATGGGGGCGCTGGTGCTGGCCACCTGGAATGCGCTCAAGGAGCGCGAGGATTTCAGCCGGGTCCAGCTTCACATCGGCGCCATGCCCGTGGCGACGGGAGACCGCGTGCTCCTCGGACAGGTGTGGACCAATCTGTTGTCGAACGCCCTCAAATTCAGCTCGAAACAGGAAAATCCACGCATTGAAATCGGTGCCATCACGGACGATCAGGAACACATTTTCTTTGTGCGTGACAATGGTGCCGGATTCAATCCAAAGTACAAGGCCAAGCTGTTCGGCGTTTTTCAGCGCCTGCACGACACCAGCGAATTTCCGGGAACGGGCGTAGGTCTCGCCTTGGTCCAGCGGATAGTCCACCGCCACGGAGGCCGCGTCTGGGCCGATGGCAACCTGGGCGAAGGCGCGACGTTTTATTTCACTGTCCCACGGGAGAGCCGCGATGGAGCTGTTTGAAGAAATCGACATCCTCCTGGTGGAGGACAGTCCCAACGACGCGGAGCTGGCGATCCGCGCCCTGAAGAAGCGGGGATTTGCCAACAAGATGCTGTGGGTCAAGGATGGCGAACAGGCCATCAACTACCTGTTTCGGCTTGGCGAGTATTCGCAACAGCACGATGAAACCAGCCCGAAGCTGGTGCTGCTGGATCTGAAGATGCCGCGGGTGGATGGCATGGAGGTGCTGCGCGCCATCAAGGAGGACCAGCGCACGCGCCGCATTCCCGTGGTGATACTGACGTCGTCCCAGGAAGAGCGGGACCTGACACTGTCCTATGACCTGGGGGTCAACAGCTATGTGGTCAAGCCCATGGACTTTGACGAGATGGCGGATGTGGTCTGTCAGGCCGGGTCGTATTGGCTGACCGTCAACCGCACGCCGTAGCTGGCCCGGGCGGTCATCCGGGATCTTTCATCCAAGGAGAGCGCGGGGTTGCGCAGAGCGTGCCGCGAAGGGATGCTCGAACTCAAGCGCGCTCAATGATATTTGTTATTTAACATAATATACATCGTATAAAGTCAAAGGGGAACCACCAAACCCCGCCAGATCCGTGCCGCCATCAGCCGCTACCATCCCTCTCCATGACCCTCCCCACCACGACCCCATCCACTCCGTCTTCTTCCATCCACTTCGGCCACCAGGGCCGTGTCTGCATCGTCACTGGCGGCGCCCAGGGCATTGGCGAGGCCTGCGTGCGGCGGTTTGCCGCCGAGGGCGCCAAAACGGTCGTCGCGGATGTGGACGATGCGCGCGGCCAGGCGCTGGCGCAGGAACTGGGCGCGCTGTATGTGCGCTGCGATGTGGGCGACAAGACGCAGGTGGATGCGCTCGTGGCCCGGACCCTGGCGGCCCACGGGCGCATCGACGTGCTGGTGAACAACGCGGGCATCTTTCGCGCGGCGGATTTTCTGGACGTGACCGAGGCCGATTTCGATGCCGTGCTGCGGGTCAACCTGAAAGGCTCGTTTCTTGTCGCACAGGCCGTCGCGCGCGCCATGGTGGTCTCGGGCGGCGGCGCCATCGTCAACATGAGCTCGGTCAACGGCGTGCTCACCATCCCCAATATCGCCAGCTACAACGTGAGCAAAGGCGGCGTGAACCAGCTCACGCGCGTGATGGCCCTGGCGCTGGCTGACAAGAACATTCGCGTGAACGCCGTGGCGCCCGGCACCATCGCCACCGAGCTGGCCGCCAAGGCCGTGCTGACCAGCGACGAGGCCAAGCAGAAGATCATGAGCCGCACCCCCATGAAGCGGCTGGGCGAGCCGTCGGAGATTGCCGATGTGGTGGCCTGGCTGGCCAGCGATGCCGCCAGCTATGTGACCGGCGAGATCGTGACCGTGGATGGCGGGCGCATGACGCTGAACTACACCGTTCCGGTCTGACGCGCCGAATTACTATTGAATTGATAGCTGTCAGCGCTTGATGTATATGCGCTGGCGGCAATTTTTATTCAATTTTCAAGCCTGCGGCATGCGCCGCAGCAGGCCCGCCATGCTGCGCGGCCAGCCGACCGGGCCGAACCAGGCGCCGCCTGCAATCGCCCAGGCGTTGACCACGCCATACAGCACCAGCGCCACGCCCTGTGCGGCGAACACCGCCGCCAAGCCGCCGCCCCAGCGCAGCGCGAGCCAGCCGCCCGTCACCGCCACCGCCAGGCGCGTGATGTTGCCGATGACGGGCCAGAGCAGGCGCCCTGCCCCTTGCGAGGCAAAGTACAGCACCAGGCCCAGGCCGAAAAAGCCGTACACCGGGCCGACGGTGCGCAGATACAGCGCGCCGGCCTCCAGCATGGCCTGATCGCTGTTGAACAAGGACAGCCACGCGTTGGGAAACGCAGCCGCCCACAAGCCAATCGCCTCGGCCATCACAAATGCCATGCCGGCGCCGATCCAGGTGGCGCGCAAGGCCCGCTCACGCTGGCCCGCGCCAATGCAGGTGCCCACCATGGCCACCAGCGGTGCACCCAGGCCGAAGACCAAGGGCACCAGCAGGTATTCCAGGCGCGACGCGGTGCCGTAGCCCGCGATGGCCGCCGTGCCAAAGCCGCCCACCAGCGCCGTGGTGACGCCGATCGCCAGGTTGGTGGCAACGGTGGAGACCGTGCCCACCAGCCCGACCCGCAGGATGTCCTTGAACAGAGTCCAGCGGAACCGGATGTGCGCCAACGATGGCCGCAGCAGGCTGCGCGGCGACCACAGGTAGGCTGCCAGCACCGCGCTGCCAATCAGGTAGTACGCCATCAGCGCGATGGCCCCGCCAGCGATGCCCAGGCCGGGCATGGGGCCCCAGCCAAAGATGAACAGCGGCGACAGCGGCACCAGCACGAAGGCGCCCAGCACCGTGACATAGGCCGGCACGGCCATGTTGCCGGTACCCCGGATCACGGCCGACAGGGTGTTGAACAGCCACACCAGAAACGCGCCCGCGAACACCCAGTTGGAATAGACCAGCGCGGCATCCAGCGCGCCGCCCGTGCCGCCCATGCGGGTGTAGAGCCAGCGCCCTCCTCCCACCACGCCCACGGTAAAGACCAGCGAAAACACCGCCGCAATGGCCAGCGCATGCAGCACCAGCGCATCGGCATCGTCGCGCCGCCGGGCGCCCAGGGCGCGGGCGATGGCCGACGCGATGCCGCCGCCCATGGCGCCGGCCGAGGTCATCTGCATCAGCATGACCACCGGGAACACCAGGGCCATGCCCGCCAGCGCATCGGTGCCCAGCTTGCCGACAAAGTAGGTCTCGATCAGCCCGACGCCCGCCTGCGCCAGCATGACCAGCACATTGGGCGCCGCCAGCCGCAGCAGCGTGGGCGCGATCGGCGCCTCCAGCAGCATGCGGGTGCGTGGGTTCAGGGGTTCGGTCACATCAGGCCCCTGCCCCATCGGCCGCAGGCCTGCGCGGCACCACGATGCGCACGGTGGACAGCTGCAGCACATCGCCGTGCTGGTTGCGGGTTTCGCTGCGCACGGTGACCATGCCACGGTCGGGCCTGGATTTGGAGGGCTGGATCTCCAGCACCTCGCTCACCACGTGCAGCACGTCGGTGGCGCGCGTGGGCCGGGGCCAGCTCACCTCGGCGCCCGCGCCGATGATGCCGCCCGCGATCGGCAGGCCGGTGGTGACCTGCAGGCGCATGGTCACGGACGCCGTATGCCAGCCGCTTGCGGCCAGACCGCCGAACAGCGTGGCGCGGGCGGCGGCATCGTCCATGTGAAAGGGCTGCGGGTCGAACTGGGCGGCAAAGGCCTTGATCTGCGCTTCGTCCATGGCGTGTTCGCCGCTTCTGAACTGGTCGCCCACGGCCAGGTCGTCCAGGTACACGGGCTGCATTCCGGTGGGGGCGGATGCGGTGGAAACAGGGTGAGCGGTCATGGCAACAAATGGGGAGATGAGGGGATGGCGGGGGATGTTGTCGTGGTCATGCGGCGGCGGGCGCGGGGCGCACCAGGCGGGCTTCGCGGATCGGCAGGTTGACCAGGGCCGCGCCCATGGCCAGCACGATGTCGATGTACCAGACCCAGTCATAGCTGCCGGTGGCCTGGAAGACGGTACCGCCCAGATAGGCACCGAAGAATCCGCCAATCTGGTGCGCCAGCATCACGATGCCAAACAGCATGGCCATGTTGGCCGTGCCGAACATCTTGGCCACCAGCCCCACCGTGGGGGGCACGGTGGAGAGAAACGTCACACCCATCACGGCGGCAAAGACCAGCACCACGGTGGGCGTCTTGGGCGCCAGCAAGAAGATCAGCACCGCCAGGCCGCGCGTGGCATACAGCAGCGACAGCAACGACTTCATGCGCCAGCGCCCCACGGCCCAGCCCATGGCCAGGCTGCCGACAATGTTGAACAAGCCGATCATGGCCAGCGACCACCCGCCGATCTCAGGCGGCAGGCCACATGCGGCGATGACGCCCGGCAGGTGCGTGGCCAGGAACGCCACGTGAAAGCCGCACACCAGAAAGCCCGCCGCCAGATACCGGTAGCTCGGCGTGGCCAGCGCCTGCGCGATGGCCTCGCGCGCCGTCAGTGCCTTCTGGCCGGATGCGGCGGCGGCCTGCGCGGCCAAGGCGTTCGAATTGCCCCGGAGCACCCACACCGCAGGCAGCGCCAGCAGCACCAGCACACCCAGCCACTGCATGGCACTGGCCCAGCCCACCGCGGCGGTCAGGCCAATGGCAATGGGCGCCATCACGAACTGCCCGAACGACCCGCCCGCGTTGACGATGCCGCTGGCCAGCCCGCGCTTGTGGGCGGGTACCAGCCGCGCGGTGGCCGCCATCAGCACCGACGGCCCGGCCATGCCCGCGCCGCCGGCGGCCAACACGCCAATCGCAAAAATCAGCCCGGCCGTGGTGGTCATGTAGGGCGTGATGAAGGTGCCCAGCGCCACCAGCGCCACGCCCAGCAGGATCACGCGGCCCGTGCCGATGCGGTCGGCCACCGCCCCCGCAAACGGCTGGGTCAGGCCCCACCAGAGCTGGCCGAACGCAAAGGCCAGGCTGATGCTGCCAATGCCCAGCGCGGTGGACGTGTTGAGCGCCGACAGGAACAGGCCCATGGTCTGGCGCGTGCCCATGGTGAGGGCGAACGCGCCCGCAGCGGCCAGCAGCACGAGCCACAGCGCGATCGGTGTGCCCCGTGCACCCGGTGAGCCCGGGGTGGCAGGAGCGGCCGGCGCCGCGAACACGTTGCCGCCGCCCAGGTTGCGGGCAGGTTGGGTGTCATTCGTCATCGCCGTGCTCCTGCTTTTCCTGCATGCTGGCCAGCAAAGCCAGGGAGTCGTCCACCAGCGCATGCAGGGCGTTCACGCGCTCCGCGCCCAGGATGTCGTTGAGGGACAGCTGCGCCACTTTCCAGCAGCGCTGGGCCTGCGCACGCTTGTCGCGCCCCGCGTCGGTGATGTGCACCAGCCGGCTGCGCGCATCGGCCCCCGCCTCCAGCGTGACCCAGCCGGCATCCACCAGGGGCCGCAGGTTGCGGGTGAGCGTGGAGGCGTCCATCTTCATTTCCACCGCGAGGTCGCCCGGACGGATGGGCCCGAGCTTGAGCACGTGCGACAGCAGCGAGTACTGCGTGGTCTTGAGCCCACACCGGGCCATCTCGGTGTCATAGTGGTGCGCCACGCGCCGCATCAGCTGGCGCAGCTTGAAATTGGTGCAGCCCTGGGGCGGCACGGCGGCAGGCGCGTTTGCGGGGGTGATTTCAGCTTGCATGCGATCAATTGTATCTGCAATAATTGCATATGCAACTAGCCGGCTGGCCCATCAACCCCATTCCCTTCCGAGGTATCGCATGACCCAGAACAACCAACTCGAGCAATGGCTCGCGCAAGAGCGTGAAATCGCAGCCCGCCTGGAGGCCGGCGTGGGCGCGGGGGTCTCGCGCCCCGACCAGGTCGCCGGCCTGAACGGCCTGCAGATGATGCAGGCCATGCTGCGCGGTGAACTGCCCTACCCTCCCATCGCCCGCACGCTGGACTTCCAGCTGATGGAGGTGGGCGAAGGCCTGGCCATCTTCCAGGGAACCCCTGGCGCGGCCCACCTGAACCCCATGGGCACCGTACACGGGGGCTGGTTCGCCACCCTGCTCGACTCGGCCCTGGGCTGCGCCGTGCACACGCGCATGCAGCCGGGGCGCGGCTACACCACGGCCGAGCTGGGCGTGAACCTCGTCAAGGCGCTCACGCCCAAGGTGCAGCGCGTGCGCGCCGAAGGCCGCGTGATCCACTGCGGGCGCCAGCTGGCCACGGCCGAGGCCCGCCTGGTGGGGCCCGACGGCACGCTGTATGCCCACGCCACCACCACCTGCCTGGTTTTTGACATGCCTGCACAATCGAAGGGATGAAATTCCTCCACACGATGCTGCGCGTTGGCAACCTTCAACGCTCGATTGATTTCTATACCCAGGTGCTCGGCATGCAACTGCTGCGCCAGTCCGAGAACCCCGAGTACAAGTACTCGCTGGCCTTCCTGGGCTTTGACGGCGGCAACCCCGGCCAGGCCGAGATCGAGCTGACCTACAACTGGGGCACCGAGAGCTACGAGATGGGCACCGCCTATGGCCACATCGCGCTGGGCGTGCCCGATGCGTACGCCGCGTGCGAGAAGATCAAGGCCTCGGGCGGCAACGTCACGCGCGAAGCGGGTCCCGTCAAGGGCGGCACCACGGTCATCGCGTTTGTGACGGATCCCGATGGCTACAAGATTGAATTGATCCAGCGCGCCGAGGGGACTGGTGGCGCAGGCTTGCGCTAATAATAACTATCAAATATATAGCTGCTGGCGCATGATGGATAAGCGCTAGAGGCAAATTCGAACCCATAAAAAAACCCGGCATTGCCGGGTTTTTTCATGGGGCGACCTGCTGGAGGTCACTGCACAGGGACTAGGCGCCCAGGGCCACTTCCACGCGGCGCGCTTCGGCGTTGCTGCCGGTGGCGGTGGTTTCTTCGGGCTTCTTCAGCTCGATCTTGTCTTCCGCCACGCCCAGGCCCTTGAGCGCATCGCGCACTGCAAAGGCGCGTTGCTTGGCCAGCTCGGCATTCAGGGCGGCGTCGCCCGTGGCATCGTGAAAGCCCGAGATCACGGCCTTCTTGCCTTCGGCCACGCCCTTGACCACGTCGGCCAGGGCTTCGTTGGCGCCTGCGGCAAGGTCGGCCTTGGCGCTGGCAAAGTAGAACTTCACCACGCCGTTTTCCACCCGGACGCTGGCCACGTCAGCGGCGGCGACCACGGCGGGCGCGCTGGCTGCAACGGCCGTGGCGGGCGCGGGCTTGACGGCGCCGGAAGCGCCGACACGCTTGACCACCACGGTGCCCACCACCACGGAGATCACCAGTGCGATCAGGGCGAACAGGAAACCCAGGGCGAAACGTTGTTGGCTATCGTCGTCAGAACTAGACATTGGAGATCCCCGAAGTGATGAAAAAAGAAGGTGTGGCGGCCCTGGAACCTCGCGGCGCAAGTCCCCAGGGCGCTGAAGCAAAGCTTTCGATTGTAGAGTGATCGCATGACGAATCTTCCCGCGCCCCTTCGCGACCCGGCCCCCATGCTGGAGCGCGCGCTCAAGGAATGGGGTGGCCACGACGACCTGTGGATCTTTGGCTACGGCTCGCTCATCTGGCGTCCGGATTTCGACTACGCCGAGCGCCGCGCCGCCAAGGTGCACGGCTGGCACCGGGCGCTCCGGATGTGGAGCCGCATCAACCGCGGCACGCCGGAATGCCCGGGCCTGGTGTTCGGCATGCTGTCGGGCGGCAGCTGCCGGGGCATGGTCTTCCGCGTGGACAAGGCGCATGCCCGGCAGGTGCTCATCAACCTGTGGCAGCGCGAGATGGTCACGGCCGTGTACGACCCGCGCTGGCTGCCCTGCCGCACGCCCCAGGGGACCGTGTCCGCGCTCGCTTTCACTTTGTCACGAAAAAGCCCCAACCACACGGGGGAGCTGCCCGACGACGAGTACCGCCGCATCTTCGCGCAGGCCTGCGGCCGTTTTGGCACCACGCGCGACTATGCCCAGGCCACGTACGAGGAACTGCGCAAACACGGCATCCACGACCGCGCGCTCGCCAGGCTGCTTGCGCTGACCCACAAATAGTGCACACTTTTGGCGGGCGAACCTGCTCCCTGTCTTGCACCAGCGCGCAGGGCGTCCGCATGATGCACCGTCTCTTAACGTTCAAGGAGTATTTGATGAAGCAAAGGAATCGTTGGGCCTTCGGGCTCTCGTCCATCGCCGTGCTGGCCCTGGCGGGCTGCGCCGCCTATTCGTCGGGCCCGTCTGCCACGGCCAAGCTGGAGCCCACGCGCGGCAGCACCACCTCGGGCACGGTGGCGTTTGCCCAGTCCGGCGACGTGGTGAAGGTGTCGGGCGAGGTCCGCGGGCTCAAGCCGGGCGCCGAACACGGTTTCCATATCCATGAAAAGGGCGACTGCTCCAGCGGCGACGGCATGAGCGCCGGCGGCCACTTCAACCCGGGCGGCAAGCCGCACGGCCACCACGGCGCGGGCGAGCACCACACGGGTGACCTGCCCAGCCTGAAGGCGGATGCCAACGGCGTGGCCACCTTCAGCTTCGAGTCGCGCACGATCCGCGTGGGCAGCACGGCCAACGACATCGTGGGCAAGGGCCTGATCGTGCACCGCGACCCCGACGACTACAAGACCCAGCCCACGGGCAACGCCGGCCCGCGCCTGGCCTGCGCGGTCATCGCAGCGAAGTAGAGACCGCCGAAAAAGGAGAAGACGGCGCGCCGGCAGGGCGCGTCCGGCACACGACCCGCTCGCCGCGACCTCGGCCAGCGGGTCGTTTACTTTGCGGGTGTCAGGCCCGGCGCGCGGCCAGGATGCGCTCGGCCCGCGCGAGGTCCTGCACCGTGTCGATGTCCGTCACCGTGCCTTCGTCCTGCACGTCCACGGTCCGGACCCCGCCCCGCAGCGCCTGCTGGCGCACCACGCCGGCAGCGCCCTGTTCGCCGGAGAGCGCCAGCAGATCCGGCAGGCACGGTGCGGCAAAAGCCACCGGATGGCCGCGCTCTCCGTGGAACAGCGGAATGGCCACCGCGCAGCGCCCCAGGGCCGCCGCCATGGTGCGCAGCGTCGCGGGCTGGACCAGCGGCAGGTCGCCGGGCAGCACCAGCCAGCCGCCCGCCCCCGCCGTGGCGCGCACGGCCGCCGCAATCGAATCGCCCATGCCTGGATGGCCCGCGTCCTCGAGGTGCCAGGCGAGCCCGCTGGCGCGCACGGCGTTCAGGGTGTGCTCCAGCACCGGCAGCCCGGCCAGCAGAGCGCGCAGCTTGTGCACCTGGCCGCCGGAGGCCGCGAAACGCGCGCCCCGGCCGGAGGCCAGCACCAGCACGACGGGCACCGGCGGCCCGTCCGGTTTCATGGGGGGTGTATCGGCGAGGTGCGGGGTGGACATCGCCAGCATGCTACGGCAACGCGGCCGCCGCGCGCCTCAGGCCAGCGTAGAGCCGCCGTCCACCACCAGGTGGTGGACGCGGATGAAGCTGGCGGCGCCCGACAGCTGGAACAGCACTGGCGCCGCCATCTCGTGCGCCAGCGCGGGGCGGCCCGCCGGGGACGCCTGCAGCAGGGCGCGTGCCGGTGATGGCATGCCCCCTCCTTCCCTGCCCTCCCCGGGCGCCAACGCCGTCAGGCGAGCTTGAACGGCAGCTCGCGCGGGGTCTTGCCCGTGAGTTGCGCGATGGCGTTGGCGAACGCCGGCGCCAGCGGTGGCAGGCCGGGCTCGCCCATGCCCTTGGGTGGGTCGGCGCTGGGCACGATGTGCACCGTCACCTGCGGCATGTCGGTGATGCGCGGCACGGCAAAGTCTCCAAAGTTGCTCTGCTCCACCACACCGTCCTTGAGCGTGATGGCGCCGCCGGGCAGGCACATCGACAGGCCCATCAGCGCCGCGCCCTGCACCTGGGCTTCCACGCTTTTGGGGTTGACCACCAGGTTGCAGTGCACGCCTGCCGTGATCGTGTGCAGCTTGGGCGTGCCGTCCTTGACGGAGGCCTCGACCACATAGGCGACCACCGACTCGAACGATTCATGCACCGCCACGCCCCAGGCGCGGCCGGCCGCCAGCTTCTTCCTGCCGTAGCCCGACTGGGCCACGGCCAGCTGCAGCGCGGCCTTGTGGCGCGGGTGCTTGTCGCCCATCAGGGCCATGCGGTAGGCCACGGGGTCTTGCTTCGTGGTGCGCGCCACTTCGTCGATGAGGGTTTCCATGGCGTAGGCCGTGTGGGTGGAGCCCACGCTGCGCCACCACAGCACGGGCACGTTCACGTCGGGGTGGTGCACCGACAGCTTCATGGGCACGTTGTAGGGCTCGCCCATGCCTTCGGTGGTCGTGGCGTCGATGCCGTTCTTGACCATGAAGGCCTCGAACGGCGAACCCTTGGTGATGGACTGACCGACGATGGTGTGGTCCCACGCCAGGATCTTGCCCTGTGCGTCGAACCCGATTTCGGCGCGGTGTACGTGCATGGGGCGGTAGTAGCCGCCCTTGATGTCGTCCTCGCGGCTCCACAGGGTGCGCAACGGTGCGGTGATGCCCGCCGTGCGCGCGGCCTTGGCCACGCCGCAGGCCTCCACCACGTAGTCGCTGGTGGGGATGGCGCGGCGGCCAAAGCCGCCACCGGCCATCTGCGTGTTCACCTTGATGTTCTGCGGCTGCAGGCCCAGGGTTTTGGCGGCGGCCATGGCGTCCAGGCCGGGCATCTGCGTGCCCATCCATAGCTCGGCCTTATCGCCATCGAGCTTCACCGTGCAGTTGAGCGGTTCCATGGGCGCGTGCGCCAGATACGGGAAGACGAACTCGGCGCTGATCTTGTGGGGTGCACCCGCCAGCGGCGCCATGTTGGCCTGCATGGCCACGTTGCCGGGCTTGGCGGCCAGCTCGCGGTACTGCGCCAGCAGTGCCGTGGTGTCGGGCTTGCCCACCGCGCTGGTGTCCCATTCCACCTTCAGCGCATCGCGCCCTTGCTTGGCGGGCCAGTAACCATCGGCCACGATGGCCACGCCCTCGCCGCCCCGGTCGGTGGGCACGCGCAGCACGGCCTTCACGCCCTTGATGGCCTTGGCGGCGCTGTCGTCCAGCGACTTCAGCTTGGCGCCAAACACGGGCGGGCGGGCCACCACGGCCGTCAGCATGCCGGGCAGGCGCACGTCGATGCCGTAGTCCTGCTGGCCGCTCGACTTGGCCTTGGCATCGAGCCGCCCGGTGGGCTTGCCGATGAGGCGGAACTGCTTGGGGTCCTTCAGGGTGACCTTTTCGGGCACGGGCTGCTTCATGGCCGCTTCGGCCAGCGCGCCGTAGCCCAGCTTCTTGCCGCCAGGGCCGACGACGAAGCCATTGCTGGCGCGCAGTGCCGAGGCATCCACGCCCCACTGCGCCGCGGCGGCCGAGACCAGCATGGCGCGGGTGCGGGCGCCCAGCTCGCGGTACTGGGTGTACGAGTTCTTGATGGAGTTGGAGCCGCCCGTGAGGTGCATGCCCATCATCGGGTCGGCATAGGCCTGGTTGGCATCGCCGTGCACGCTGCGCACCTTGCTCCAGTCGGCGTCCAGCTCCTCGGCCAGGATCATGGGCAGGCCTGTCTGCACGCCCTGGCCAAAGTCCAGGCGGTTGATGGTGACGGTGACCGTGCCATCGGCGTCGATGCGGACAAAGGCTGAAGGCTGCTCGAACGGCTTGAGGCCTGCGGGTGCGGCGGCGGCCCCGGCGCCCTGCGCTGTGGCCACCAGCGGAAACGCGCCCAGGGCAAAGCCCGAAGCCGCCGACACCTTGAGGAAGGTGCGCCGTGCGAGACCTCCGATGCCTTCCATTGCATCGTTTACTCCTGAATTGGTAGCTGCTTGCGCTTTATCCATAAGCGCCAGAAGGTGTTTTGGCATGAAAACATGGGCCTGGCCCTGCAGGGCCTGTGCGTCGAAGTGCATGGTGTTCTCCTTCAATCAAGCCAGGGTCTTGGCAGCGTCATGGATGGCCGCGCGAATGCGCACATAGGTGCCGCAGCGGCACACATTGCCCGACATGGCGGCGTCGATGTCGGCGTCGCTCGGCTTCTTCTTGCCCTTGAGCAAGGCGGTGGCGCTCATGATCTGGCCGCTCTGGCAGTAGCCGCATTGCGCCACGTCGTGCTTCACCCAGGCGGCGTGCACGGCCTTACCCACCTTGTCGCTGGCCGTGACGGCCTCGATGGTGGTGATCTTCTGCCCCGCAGCGGCCGAGATCGGCGTGATGCACGAGCGCACCGGCGCGCCGTTCAGGTGCACCGTGCAGGCCCCGCACAAGGCCTGGCCGCAGCCGAACTTGGTGCCGGTCATGCCCAGCGTGTCGCGCAGGGCCCAGAGGATGGGGGTGGATTCATCGGCATCCACAGCCGTGTCTTTGCCATTGATGTTGAGGGTGGGCATCGCGGGGTTCTCCGTGGGGAAGGTGTTGTTGTGTTGCGGGCGCGGTCAAGGAGACAGGGGGCGGCGTCAGCGACGCCATCGGCCATGAAGGGGTTGGAGCGTGGTGCGTGGCATTTTTAAGAGAATATAAATTCGATTAAAAGATCAACCCCGGGCGGCAAAAAAGCATCGCTGTCTCCCGCTCAGGCCTTTAAGGCGTCCCAGCACAGGCCAAAAGCCATCTGGTGCACGGCGTCTTCGTCGGGCAGCACCTTGGTGCGGATCAGGTTGCCCGTCTCGCGCACCGACCCCACCAGGCTGGCCGTGAGCAGCGGGATCGGCACGGCCTTCAATATTTCTTGCTGCTGGCCCTCTTCCATCAACGCAAAAAAACCGGCCATCAGGCGGGTCGAGAATTCGCGGTTCCCATCGGTGAACCAGGGCGAGTTGTAGTACTGCTCCTGGAACACCACTTCGGCATACTGGTCCAGCCGGTGCCGCAGCAGGTTGCCCCAAGCACGCCGCACGCGGGCTCGGTAGGGCATGCCGGGCGCGATGCCTTCCATGATGCGCGCGGCCGTGACCGTCTTGGCATCCTGGTAGAGCTGGCTGATGAGTTCATCCTTGGACGGGTAATACACATACAGCGTGCTGGTGGCAATGCCCGCCGCGCGGGCGATGTCGGCCAGGGTCAGGCCGCTCAGGCCCGTCTGGGCCACCAGCTCGAAGGTGGCCTGGGCAATGGCGCGCTGTTTTTCGTCGTCTTTGGGTTTCATCGGTGTGCCAATATAAGCGAATATTCATTCGGCAACAACCGGGGCCACGGAAGGCCCCGCGACGCCACAAAACCGGCGTGCACAATCGTGCCCATGACCACCTCCATCGCCGACCTTCGCAAGAGCTACGAGCGCGCCGAACTCAACGAAGACGCCTCGCACGCCGCCCCCCTGCAGCAGTTTGACCAGTGGCTCCAGGAAGCCATCAGCGCCGAAGTGCCCGAGCCCAACGCCATGACCCTGGCCACCGTGGGCAGCGACATGCGCCCCAGCACCCGCATCGTGCTCATCAAGGGCTACGACGAGCGCGGCATCGTCTGGTTCACCAACTATGACAGCCGCAAGGGCCGCCAGATCGCGGGCAATCCCTATGCGG
Source organism: Acidovorax sp. A79 (assembly GCF_041154505.1). GTDB lineage: Bacteria > Pseudomonadota > Gammaproteobacteria > Burkholderiales > Burkholderiaceae_C > Acidovorax. The sequence goes on along the minus strand of NZ_AP028672.1, from coordinate 184,520 downwards.
CCGTGCAGTTCCACTGGGTGGAGCTGGAACGCGTGGTGCGCATCGAAGGCATTGTGGAGAAAGTCAGCGACGAAGAAAGCGACGCGTATTTCAACAGCCGTCCGCTCGACTCGCGCATCGGCGCCTGGGCCAGCCCGCAAAGCCAGGTGATCTCCGGCCGGGGCGTGCTGGTGGCCAATGCCGCCAGGTACGGCGCGCAGTTCTTGCTGAAACCACCCCGCCCGCCGCACTGGGGCGGGTACCGCCTGAAGCCGGACCAGTGGGAGTTCTGGCAGGGGCGCAAGAGCCGCCTGCATGACCGGCTGCGGTATCGGATGGATGCGGGGGAGTGGGTGCGGGAGCGCCTGGCGCCCTGAACGTTTCCTGCCCGGCGGCACCAGCACCGACAAGGAGCAGCATGTTTTCGCACATCTTCGTGGGCGTGACGGATTTCGACCGCGCCCTGGCCTTCTATCAGCCGCTGATGGCCGCCCTGGGCGTCGCGCAGCGCTTTGTAGACCCATCCCGCCCCTGGGCCGGCTGGCAGAGCAGGCCCGACCCCCGCCCCCTCTTTCTCATCGGCATCCCCTTTGAAGGCGCGCACGCGCCGGGCAATGGCCAGATGACGGCTTTTGCCGCCCGCAGCCGCGCGCAGGTGGATGCCGTGCACGCCGCGGCCTTGGCCCACGGCGGCCATTGCGACGGCCCGCCGGGCCTGCGCCCGCAGTACCACGCCCACTACTACGGCGCGTATTTCCGGGATCCCGACGGCAACAAGCTCTGCGTGGCCTGCCACGTCCCCGGGGACGCCTGAGCCACCGCGCCCGATCGCCTTCGCAGGCCGCGTTTACGGCGCTGCCACCACCCAGCGCGTCACCGCCAGGATCACCACCGGCATCGTCACCAGGCCCAGCGCGGTGGACACCGCCACGCTCGCCGTCACCTCGTCCTCGGCCACGCCATAGCGCTGCGCGAACAGAAACACGTTGGCGCCCACGGGCAGCGAGGCCGCCACGATCATCACGGCCAGCGGCAGGCCCGACAGGCCCAGCGCCCAGCCCAGCGCGGCCAGCACGAGGGGGTGCGCCACGCACTTGACCAGGGCGATGCGCATCGCGGCCCTGAAATGGCGTCCCACCCTGGTGAAGGCGAGCGTCACGCCCACCAGCAGCAGCGCGATGGGCCCCAGGGCCTGGCCCAGCAGCAGCAGGGGCTTGTCCACCACCTGCGGCACCACCAGCCCGGTCTGCGCGAACAGCAGTCCCGCGATGATGGGCAGCGGCACGGGGTGCACGATGCCGTTGCGCATGGCCTGCAGCACCGTGCGCCACAGGGGCTGGTGCGCCCCGCCACCGCCGCCGTCCGCGGCCGCATGCTCGCGCGCCGCCGCGAGTTCGAACACCACGGTGGCGGCGGTCAGCAGGATCAGCGAGTGCACCGAGATCAGCGTGAACAGCGTGACCAGGCCCGCGTCGCCAAACACCAGGCCCACCAGCGGCACGCCGATCATGAGCGTGTTGCTGAAGGTGTTGGCCAGGGCCCGCGCCGCCGCCAGGGTGTTGAAGCCCTGCAGCGCCAGCGTGGCCGCATACACGATGCCAAACGCCACGAAGTAGATGCCCACGGGGCCGAAGTCGAGGTCCTGGATGCGCACCGTGCTCATGGTGCGGAACAGCAGCGCGGGCGTGAGCACCATGAACACCAGGTTGGCCAGGTCCTTCACCGCGGCCGCCCGTATCCAGCCGCGCTGCCCCACGTAGAAGCCGAGGGCGATGAACAGGATGACGGGGATCAGCGAGGTGAAGACGGCGGAGTTCAAGATCAGAAACCAACGGCGGACAGGTGGGCGCGTATTGTGCGCCTGGCCGGCGGGGCCCTGGCTCCGGGGTGCTATATTTTCGATAGCTGGCGGCGCAGGCGGATATGGCGCCAGATGGCATTTTGGACTGATTCAATGCGCGTGCAAGGCAGCGTCCGTCTGCGCGGACCCGCCCGCCGGGCCTGGCGCCCTCCTGTATTCTGGAACACCGCCCTGCCCCCTGCGTCCATGAAGTTCGCCGCCTTCTTCCGCAACCTGAACCTCGGCCATGGCCATGCACCGTCGCGCATGGCGCTGGAAAGCGCGTTCTTGCAAGCTGGCGCCGATGAGGCCGCCTCGTTCCAGACCAATGGCACGGTCGCCTTCAGCGCGCGCGGCGTGCGGCCCGCGCAGGGGATTGTCCGCACGGTGCAGCGGTCGCTGCGCGCCGGGCATGGATTCGATGAACCCGTGTTTCTGCGCAGCATGGCCTATCTGCACACGCTGCTGGCGCGCGATCCGTTCGAGGGCATGGCCAAGGCGCCGCCCATCTACGACTTCTACGTGACCTTCCTGCACGACGGCGCGAAGCTGCTGCCCCCGCTGCCCACCCGCAATGCCCGCGAGGACGTGCGCGTGCTGCTCTACACCGGCTCCGAGGCCCTGTCGTACAACCACCTTGTCGGCAAGACCATGGGAAACCCGAACGTCTTTGCCGAGCAGCAACTCGGCCTGCCGGCCACCACGCGCACCTGGGGCACGGTGGCCCGGCTGGTGCGCAAGCACGGCTGACAAGGCCAGGGGCCCGCGCCCGCGCTCAGGCCCTTGCCGGCCCTTCGCCCGTGTGCGGCGGGCCGGGCGGCGACAGCAGCTGCAGCACGCCCTCCAGCCCCTGCACCTGGTGGTCGGCCAGCTCCCAGGGCCGCACGCCGGGCCGCACGGTCTGCACGGTGGTGGCCCCCAGCGCGCGCCCGGCCGCGAGTTCGGATAAGGGGTTGTCGCCGATCACCAGCGCGTGCCGGGGTGCGCAGCCTTCGCGCGCCAGGATCTGCTCGAAAATCGGCTGCTTGCCGTGCGGTGCGCCATCGCTCGCCGGGCGGTCGTCCACCGCGTCGATGAACACCTGTTCAAACCAGGGCCGGATGCCCAGGGCGTCGATCTTGCTGTCCTGCAAGCGCCGAAAGCCGCTGGTGACCAGGTAGCGCCGCAGGGGAATGCGCGGCAGCAGGCCGATGTCGGGGTAGCCGTGCAGCGGGGCGCGCACCTGCAATTGGCTGAACTGCCGCCAGCCCGCCGCGCGCATGGCCGGGGTGAAGCGGTAGCGCTCGGCCACCAGGTCAAACGCCGTGAACCAGCATTGGTACAGGGCCTGCTCCAGCATGGCGGGGGCCAGCGCCCCCTGGTTGGCCTGCCGGATGGCCTCGAACGCGGGCTCGAACAGCGGCCCCACGGCCCGTGCGTCGAGCAGGCAGTTGTCCAGATCGAAAATCGCTACGGCGCAGTGCTCCATCGTGCGCTCACCCCGCCACCACGGACACCCCGTGGTCCGCCAGCGTCAGGCTCACGGGGGCGCCCACGTCCAAGGGCGACTTCACCAGGGGCGAGACCACGAAAATCTCGCCCAGCGCGCTGGCGAAGGTGTATTCCATGATGCTGCCCAGGTAGGTGCGCTTGGTCAGCCGCGCGGCCACGCCGGTGGCGGTGGCGGGCCCGATGACCCAGGCCTCGGGCCGCACCGCGATCTTCACCGGGCCGGAGGCCAGCGAGGCGGGAGACGGCACGCGCAGCGGGCCGAACTCGGCATGGCTGGCGCCCGCCGGGCCGCCGGCGTGGTTGCGGCCCTCGAACAGCATGGCCTCGCCCATGAAGCCCGCCACGAACTCGGACGCGGGCTGCTCGTACAGCTCGCTGGGCGCGCCGCGCTGGGCGATGGCGCCCTTGTTCATCACCACGATCTGGTCGCTGACCGCCAGGGCCTCGCTCTGGTCGTGGGTGACGTAGGCCACCGTCAGCCGCAGGCGCTGCTGCAGCGTGCGGATTTCCTCGCGCATGGAGCGCCGCAGGCGTGCGTCCAGGTTGGACAGGGGCTCGTCGAACAGCAGCACCGCCGGCTCCAGCGCCAGCGCCCGGGCCAGCGCCACGCGCTGCTGCTGCCCGCCCGAGAGCTCGTGGGGCCTGCGCAGGTCCAGGCCGTGCAGGCCCACGGTGTCCAGCATGGCGCGCGCCTTCTCGCGGGCCGGCCCCTTCTTCATGTCCGACATGGCGAGGCCATAGCACACGTTGTCGATGACGTTCATGTGCGGAAACAGCGCATAGCTCTGGAACACCAGGCTCACATTGCGCTGCGCGGGGCCGAGGGCGGTCACATCCTGGCCTTCGATGAGGATGCGCCCCGAGGTCGGGGACTCGAGCCCGGCGATCATGCGCAGCGTGGTCGTCTTGCCGCAGCCCGAAGGGCCCAGGATGGTGGTGAGCGTGCCGCGCGGCACGGTGAAGCTGATGTGGTCCACGGCCAGCGGGTCATGGCTGCCGGGGCCATAGCGCTTGCTCACGCCCTGGAATTCAATGCCGTGGGAATCGGGGTTCGTCATGGTGGGCATGCGTGAAGGTGTCCGAAAGCCTGTTCAAAGTCCTGCTGGAGCCGCGCGAGCACTTTGCCGGGATGCGATGCCAGGTCCGGGACTGGTGGGTGAAAAAAACCGAAAGCCGGCATGGGTGGGACGGCATGCGCTCAGCCCCAGGCCAGCAGGGCGTCCACGCCGATGACCTGGCCCTGGTCGAGGCGGTTGAACAGCGTGACCTCGGCGCCCATGGCCTCGGCGATCTGGCGGCAGATCGACAGCCCCAGGCCCACGCCGCCCTTGCCGGCGGAAAACGGCTGGAACAGCCGCTGGCGCACGGCGTCGTCGATGCCCGGGCCTTCGTCCCACACCAGCACCTCCTTGTGGCCAGTGCTGTCGCGCAGCAGCACGCCCAGCCGCCCGTGCGCGGGCGTGTGGTGGATGGCGTTGGCCAGCAGGTTGCGCATGAGCTCGCCCAGCAGGGCGGCGTCGCCGGGGGCCCACAGCGCCTCGGGGCCCTCGAGCGCGAAATCCAGGCGCTTGGCGGCGATCAGCGGCGCCAGCTCCATGACGGCCTCGCGCGCGATGGCGTTCAGGTCCACGCTGGGCAGCTCGCCCACACGCTTGAGCTGCTCCACCTTGCTCAGGCTCAGCAGCTGGTTGGCCAGGCCGGAGGCCCGGTCCACCGTGTGCAACATCTGGTGCAGCGCATCGGCGACCAGCACGTCGCCGGAAATGGCCGACTGCAGCTGCGTTCGCAGCACCGCCATGGGGGTGCGCAGCTGGTGCGTGGCATCGGCCAGAAAGCGCCGCTGCTCGTCGATCCAGCGGCTCTGGCTTTGCTGCAGCTCGCCAAAGTGCCGCACGGCGGGCGCCAGCTCCGAGGGGCCTTCGTCACCGTGGCCCGGGTTCCCGGCGCCCGGCCGGGTGAGCGACACATCGGCATGGAGCAGCCAGCCCGATGCCACGCGCGCCACCACCACCACCATGGCCGTCATGGCCAGCGCCAGCAGGTACATCCCGCCCACGCCCGCCCCGCCGACGGCCAGGCTGGGCAGCCGGGGCGCGCGTTCGCTCCAGGGACGGGCCACCTGGCGCACCACCACGGGGGCGGCGCCCTGCCCTCCTTGCGCCGCCGGGGGCGGATGCAGCGTGACCGCCACCCGCACCAGCTGGTCCCCCGCCTGCGCCAGGTAGAAATGCACATTGCCCGGGCCCCGCGCGGCTTCGGCGGGGGGCACGCGCGGCAGGGCGGCGCTGCCGGCCAGGCGCTCGCCATCCAGGTTGCTTTCGCGATACCAGACCGGCGTGGAGCCATGCGCCGTGGGCAGTGTGTCGGGCGGCGCCACGGGCCAGTCCGCCAGCGCCGCGCGCAGTGCCTCGTCCTGCGCGGCGGCATCGTGCCGCACCTGCTGTGCCACCTGCACCAGGGTGATCAGCGCCACCAGCGCCCACAGTGGAACCAGCAGCCACACCAGCAGCAGCCGGTGCAGCGAACCGCCCCGGGGGCGCCACGGCCGCCACCACGTGCGCACACTCACCGGGGTACCCCGCCCTTGTCCGATTTGTCGCCCTTTTGCGCGGCCATGCTGTCGGCGTCGCACAGCAGGTAGCCCACGCCGCGCAGGGTCACGATCTCGGCATTGGTGCCCACCAGTTTCTTGCGCAGGCGGTGCACCACCACCTCCACCGCGTCGGCCTGCACCTGCTCGCCCGTGTCGGCGAACACCTGCGTGCGCAGCTCTTCCTTGCTCACCACGCGGTCGATGCGCGACATCAGGAGCCGCAGCAGCTCGGCTTCGCGCTGCGACAGGTCCAGCGGCAGCGCCTCGTTGTAGAACACGCCGCTGGCCGGGTCGCGGTAGAGCGCGCCGCAGCGCAGCTGCCCGTCGCGCCCCACCCGCCGCGTCAGGGCCCGCAGGCGCGCCACCAGCTCGTCCAGGTCGAAGGGCTTGGCCAGGTAGTCGTCGGCCCCGGCCTCCAGCCCGGCCACGCGGTCGGTCACCGCGGCGCGGGCCGTCAGCGCCAGCACGGGCGTGGTGCTGCCGCCGTCGCGCAGGCGCCGCAGCACCTCCAGGCCGTCCAGGCCCGGCAGCGACAGGTCGAGCGTGATCACGTCGAAGGCCGTGCGCCGCGCCGCGGCCAGGGCCTCCTTGCCATCCGCGCAGCACAGCACCTCGAAGCCGCGCGCCACCAGGCTGCGGCTCAGGGCGCCGGCCAGGTCAAAATCGTCCTCCACCAACAGCAGTTTCATCCCGCGATCATGCCCTCCCGCCGGGGGGGCCGGCCACTGTGCTTCTACGGAGGCCGGGTGAAAGCAAGTCGAAAGCGTGCGGAGCGCGGCGCGGGCGGGCGCGGCCCACGGTGGGTGAAACCCCGCCAGCCCGCACAAGGGCCTGTGCTGCCCGCCGCGCCCTGTCCCTTCTCTAGGCCATCCGCGCCTCGATCCGCCTTATCTCCTGAACCGCCAGTTCCGTCAAAGCCCGGGCGCTGAACGGGCGGCCGATCAGCACCGTGTTATTGCTGTCGGAGGACGCGCACAGCTGGATGCGGTCGGGCTCCCCGCCGGCATCGAAGAGGACGCGGAACACCCGGGTGCTGCGCGCCGGATGCCATTCCACCTTCTGGTGAAAGTAGGTGCACGACACGGCGTTCGCCAACGGCTGGGGCACCAGCCCCAGCGTGTTCACCAGCAGCCCATGAAGTGCTTCGCGGTTCATCTGCGTTCCGAAAGAAAAGAAGGCCTGCCGGGCACCTTCGGCAGTGGCCTGGATCGGCCCGCAGGCCCGGACGAACGTGGGCAGCACGAAGATGAAATCCAGCAACCGGGCACCGCGCGCAAGGGGTTGGCGGGATGGTGCGGCGTGCGCCGGCGGCAGCTTGAGCTGGCAGGCCGGTGACGTCAGCGCTGCCCGTGGCGCTTGCCGTCACGGCGCTGCAGCCGCTGCAAGGCCACCATGGCCATCCACACCGCCATGGCCATCAACGCCCACTCGGAAAGGGTTGGTATGGAAGAAGCCGCCACCGCGGCAGACCACACCAGCGAAACAGGGATTGCAGAAGAGGTGCTGGTATCGCTGCCGGCGAAGCCGCATGAATCTGCCACGCCTGCGGTGGAAACGGCGATCCCGCTGCAGAACATGTTGTGCCTTGCTGATGTGGTGCTGGTCTCAAAGAAGGAAAACCGGTCACCGATGCCGTGGGGAGCCGTGCCAGAAATCCAGCGCTGGATCAGAATGTTCACACCCGTGATCGCGCCGCTCGCATCGGTCGTGACGCGGAAGTTCCAGACCCGGACGTTAGGGTCTGCATGGGTGTACGTGGTGAGGCCATCTGAAAAACTGAAGGCCGAGACCAAGGCGCCCAACTGTGCAGACGCCAGGTTGGCGGCCAGCGGCGCGGTGGTCGTGAACGAGCCAGACGTGTTCATCGCCGTGGTGAAGTTCTGGCACGGTGGCGTGCCGCACACCGTGAAGTTTGTGAAACCCGTGTAGTTGCCCGCCGCGGTGGCCACGTAGGTGGTGGACTGCGCTTGAGCCGCCCCCGCAGCGCCCAGCAAACAAGCAAGCGATCCCAGCCACTTCCAGACGATCTTTTTGAACATTTTGGTTTCCACGGTTGGTGAGCACGTTGCGCCGTCCCGGGCACTGGGTCCCCCCTTGACTGCGCCAAGCGCCGCCCATGCCAGCCTCGGCGCCTCAGCATGTTACCCGTGCGGGCCGCGCGGTTGCGCCCTGGATCCGGGCCCGGCGTATCCCGCTTGACCCGCCTTTGCTCCAGGCACCGTGACCGGTCTTCTAACCGGCATCTTTGAATTCGTCGCTGACGTGCTGGTGTTCAGGTGCCAGCGCGCCAAGCTCTGGAGAGCCCGTTTTTCGTCCTGATCAAGGCAAGGCCCCTTGGGTTGGCTGGCGCCAAGCGTGCCCCATCCGTCAAGGCCTGCCACGGTCAACGCGAGGCCGGGATGTCATCGATTGCTATATTTACGATAGCTGCCAGCGCTTGATGAACAGGCGCAGAAGTCCAAAAACATGTTCGATTGCCGGCCTCCATCGGAGGCAGCACATCGACCAGCAGTAACCCCCCCTGGTTCCACGCTGGAAGCACCCCAGCGAAACCACCGAAAACCAGAAGGGGATGAGGAAGGCAAGCCATGCGACAGCCTCGCAGGCAATTGTCCCCGACACGCTTTATGGAAACACGCACACGCCCAATGACTGACTTTTGGCCCGGTACATGGCGGTGTCTGCAGCGCGCAGGTAGTCGTCGACCGTCGCCAGCGTGGATGCGCTGCTGGCCAATCCGATACTCGCACCACTGATCACGGTGTGCCTGCCAATCACGTAAGGCACTTCCAGGGCGGCGGCAATCTGCTCCGCGCGTTGGCTGGCTTCAGCGGGATCAATGGACTCCAGCAGCACATTGAACTCGTCGCCACCCATGCGGGCGACCAGATCCCCCGTCCGCACGCAGGATTCGAGCCGCCGTGCCACCTGTTGCAATAGCTGGTCGCCCACGTGGTGCCCGTAGCTGTCATTGACGGCCTTGAAACTGTTGAGATCCAGCAGCAGCACGGCGAACATCGTGGCTCCATCGCGTGTCGGCATGCCACCACCGTTCGCCACCTCGTTTTGGTGCAGCGCGATGAGATGAGCGAGGCGATCGCGGAACAATGGCCGGCCGGGCAAGTTGGTCAGCGCATCGTAGGAACTGCCACGTTCGGCCAGATCGCTCAAGGAGCCCGCCATGCGCACCGCAACGCCGTCTTCGAACTCGGCGAGCCCGCGCCAATTGACCCACACCAGCCGCCCCGCCCCGTGGAACGCGCGGAAATCCACCGAAAAGTTCGGGCTGTTCCCCGATAGGTGCCTGCGGTAGGCCTCCTGCACGCGCCCGCGATCCTCGGGATCGATGAGCTGCTCAAGAAAGCGCCAGCCTCCGCTATGCACAATATCGGCGCTACCCAGCCCGACGATCTGGAGAAAACGCCCGGACACATGCAGGGCATCCGTTCGCAAGTCCCAATACCAGATGCCGTCATTGGATCCGCGCGTCGCCAGCGAATAGCGGTTTTCGGAGCGCAACAACTCGAGTTCGGTGTTCTTCTGCTGGGTGACGTCGATCATCAGGCCGATCATGCGGTTCGGCCGCCCCGGCTCGACCACTGCACGGCACAGATCGCGCACCCATACCACCTTGCCAGACTTGGCAATCAGCCGGTAGCTCATCTCGTAGGCATGGCTGTGCGTGGCGTTGTAGGCGGCATCGTCGATCACCAAGGCCGCCTCCAGATCATCGGGATGCACATGCGCCCGCCAGAAGCCGGGGTCGGCCCGCCACTCCTCCACGGAGTAGCCGAACAACCGTTCGACCTGCGGGCTCAGAAAGGTATTGCCCACGCCGATTTCAGCTTCCCAAACCACGCCATCAATGGTTTCCAGCAAGCGCAGAAAGCGCTGGCGAATTTCCACCAGCACCTGCTCGGTGACCTCGGTGATCTCGATCAGGACACCCTGGCGGCTGATCACCCGATCCGCCGCATCCGTCTCCGGGTGGAGCTGCAGACGCACCCAGCGATAGTCCGCGTCGGCAAAGCGCAAGCGGAACACCGGCATGCCCGAGCGCATGGTGCCGATGTCGTCGGGATGCACGAATTCAAGCAAAGACCTGCCAAGCGCCACCGCCACCGAATGGCCGGTGAGCTTGTGCCACGCCGGATTCAGATAAGTGATCTCCCACAGCGCATCGGTTTGCACCACCGCCTCGGGTAACAGTTGCAGCAGCTTTGCGGACGGCGTGGGAGTGGTGGGCATGCAGGGCTGTTGCAAAAAGGGGGGCAAATACATCCAACGGATAGCAAAATCAACCACGTAAGATCAAGTATGGCACGGGTTTATGGCACTTGCGGCCCCGTTGTTTCGGTGGTTTGGTGCAGCGATAGGGTGCAAGCCAGCAACGCCCTCCCCCTGCGGGCGCTCGTGCACATCACGACGGCATCGCCCGTCAGAACGCCACGTTCACGCCCACCGTCAGATTGCGCCTTACCAACGGCACGGCAGTCTTGACAAAGGATGTAGGTGCGTAGGCCAGCCAACCCGTCCGGTTGTCGGCCTTGAGGGTGCGACTGCCACGGCGCACCGCTGCTGAACTGGCTGTGGGCGGTCGGACACCTTGTACAGCAGCGGCTTGTGCAGCGCTCAGGCCCTGCAGCGTCATCTGCTGGACCATCTCCAGGCGACGGGCAAACGTAGGTCGGGCGCGCTTATGGGTGTTCATTCGGTTGGGTGTCCTGAGTCGATTGGGTGTTTGGCGACTTCCAGTCTCTCAAACCCAATCCGGATGAACACCGGATACAACCTATTGAATCCTCACATCTAGCCAGGGCGGCCATGTGGTTCTTCAAACCGAGGCAGCTGCCGCAGTTCTTCGACCCGCATTCCCTGTTTGCTCATCACGCGCGGCACCAAGAACGCTCTCCACCGCTGCTCAAATGCGTCCACCTGCTGCTGGTAGCGCGTGTGGCTGTCCACATCTGTGCCGGCGAGCCGTTCGCCATATAGCGCCAGCGCCAGGCCGGGTGACAGCCATGACCATGCCGACACCTGTTGGGCTTGCCGTACACGGCTTTGGCGGAACTGTTCCACCAAGGGCTGCAGCGTTTCGTCCTGGTCCAGCACGCGCACTACAAAGCTGGCGGGCCATGCAGCGGGCTGTTGCGCGGGGATGTGCGGGTGTTCGTCGTACCAGGCTTCGGCCAGCGCCTGCTCGTTGTCCTCGGCCTGGTGCTGTGCGTCGCGCAGGGCCACCACGGCTGACAGGCGCGATGGCAGGGGCGCGGCTTTTTGCGCCAGCAACACCAGACCCGCGGGCACGGCAAACGTCAACGCCAGCCACAGCCCCAGCGCAGCCAGTATGCTGGTGGCGCCGCTGATGGGCAGGCACGACAAGATGCCGCCCAGTGCCACCCACAACGCGCAGAACGCGCCCAGCGCGGCAGCCCACTGCAAGGCGACCGCAGCGGTGGCGCCAGGGTCCAGCAGCAGCGCCGGCATGGTGGCTGCCACCGCAACCATCCACAGCGCCAGCAGCCTCCAGCCCAGAGCGGCGAGCAGGATGGGGCCGATGCCGTAGTGCGACTGCACCCGCAGCAGGCCCAGCCGGCCCTGCTCACGCTCTTCCTGCAGCAGCCCGGCGCACAGCACCAGGGCCACCAGCGGCAGCAGCAGCGCCACCATGGCTGGCAGGCCGGGCAAACCGGTGTCCGTGAGCAAAGGGTTGCGCAGCGGACCCGGGTCGCGCGAATCGACATGCCGGGTGTCCAGCGACGCCTTGGTGCGCGACGGCAAGACCTGCAGCCGCTGCACGCCCAGCGCCAGGCCTGCCTCTACCGGCATGCGGGTGACGCCCAGATCGCTGCGGCCCAGCTGGTAGGTGGCGGTGGCACTGGCCGCGCTGGGTGCGGGGCTGGCCTGCAGGCGCAGTTGCTGGGCGTGCAGTTTGTCGGCGAATGCGGTTTCGTCCTGCGCTGCGGCTTGGCGCCAGGCTCGGGCGTCCAGGCCCGCCACGGTGGCAGAGGCCAACAGCACCAGCAAAAGCGCAGCCAGCGCCCACCACGCCACGGGTTGGCGGTACAAGCGCAGGCCCTCGGCCTGCCAATGGATGAGGCGTGGATATGGCATGCGACGGGTTGTGGTTGTAGTGGTGACAAGGGCCGTCAAGGGTTCAGCCTCCTGGCGCCCAGGCAGAGTGCCGTCAGGGCCGCCAGCAGCCAGGCCGCCAGGGCAGCCCAGTCAGCGGCGCTGTGGCGCAGCGCAAAGCCGATGCCGGGTGGTGTGTAAGTCCATTCCGGAATCGCCTGCCACAGCGCGTTGCCTGCGTAGCGGCTCTCGAACGAAGTGACCCCCTGGGTAGCTTGCAGGTCCCATTCGTCCACCAGGGTGGTGAAGCGCTCGCGGTATTGCTCGGCGGCTTCTTCAAAGTGCTGCTGGTGGGCCAGGTCGGTGCCCGCCAGTGCGCTGGTCGCGGCCCGCATCGGGGCGTAGGGCGATACGGCGGTCAGCCATCGCAGCAGGTATTGCTGCTGTGCCTGCGTGTCCCACAACTGGCCGAAATGGAGTGCGTACACCTTGGTGGCATACGCATCCCTGAACAGGCGGCGCTTGGCATTGGCGCCAAAGGGCAGGTCTTCCAGGCGCGCCACGCCGTTGTCGGCCAGCAGTTGTGCGTCAAACGCCTTCATGCGCTGGGCGGCGCTGCCCTCCCCCGGCAGGCCCTGGTCAATGTCGCGCTGGATACCGGCCCAGAACGCCTCGCCCGTGGGCAGTGGCGCCAGCGCCTCGACCGTGGACGCCGCCAGGCGCGGCACGATGAACACCCAGCCCACCCACAGCGCCAGCAACACCAGCAGCGCGCCGCGCGAAGTGCGACACCTGGACGACACCCCGACCGTGACGGCCGCCCAGGTGGCGTAGTACGCACCGAGCGCCGCCAGCAGCATTGCGGCCTCAGCCGCACCCTGCCGTGCAGCCAGCAGCCAGCCTGCAACCAGCGCAGCGGGTGCCAGCACCAGGGCCACGCTGGCACACAGCCCCAGCCACTTGCCCAGTACCAGCGGCACGCCGCGCATTCCACACGCATGCAGCATGCGCAGGGTGCCCTGCTCCCGTTCTTGCGTGACAGAGCCATGGCCCAGCACGGCGAGCAGCAATGGCACCAGCGCCAGCAGCACAAACGCCGGGGTGAAGTCGCCCAGGCCCATGGACGGGGCGGCGTCAGCGGCGGGTGCGTGCAGCGCCATGTTGCGCTTGTGCGGCTCCAGCCACAGCGCCTGACCGGTGCGCGCATGGATGCCAGGGTCTACGCTGGCCAGTGGCAGTTGAGGCTTGAACGCATACAGCCCGAAGTGCGCTGCACGGTGGGGGTTGCGGTCGCCCTGGTGATCCCACTGCGCACGCGCGGCGGCCTCGACCTGATGGCGCTCCTGTTCTGCCACCTGGCGCTGGTGCACGGCCGACACCAGCACGGCCGCCAACAGCAGTACCAGCACCAGCCCGAGTCCCGACAAGCGCCCGTCGCGCAGCAACGCGCGCATCTCCTTGGCGGCGATGGATGCGATCATGGTGCGGTGTCCTCCACCACGCCGCGCGCATGCTGCAGGTAGATGCGCTCCAGCTCGTTGTGGGCGATGTCGTGCGCGGCAAACTCCGCCACCAGGCGCCCTTCGCGAAGGATGCCGATGCGGTCAGCCACCTGAATGGCATTGAACAGGTCGTGTGTGGCCATCAGCACGGCCATACCGCCCTGTTTGGCCTGGAGCACGCTTTGCGCAAACTCGTTGGCAGCAGCAGGGTCCAGCCCGGAGGTGGGCTCGTCCAGCAGCATGGCACGGGCACGGCGCGCTTTGGCAATCGCCAGGCCTACCTTTTGCCGCATGCCCTTGGAATACCCGCCAACCCGGCGGCCCTGTGCATCGGGTGCCAGGCCCGACGCTGTGAGCAGGTCGTGCGCTTGCGCGCTGTCGAGTGCAATGTCTGACAGCTTGCAGAAGTAGCGCAGGTTCTCCACCCCCGACAGGTAGGGGTACAGCGCCACGTTCTCGGGCAGATACGCCAGGTGAGCGCGTGCCTGCTGCGGCTGCAGCGAGGCGTCCACCCCGTTGACCAGTGCCTGGCCCGACGCGGCGGGAACAAAACCCAGCAGCGCGTTCAGCGTGGTGGTTTTGCCCGCGCCGTTGCCGCCCAGCAGCGCATACACGCTGCCCGCCGTGACCGCTAGGTTGAGCGCCTGCAGCGAGACCTGGTCGCCCCGTCGGATGGTGAGGGCGCGGGTCTCAAGAATGGCCGCCGCTTCCATCAGAAGAAGTAGCGCAGTGTGGCGCCAAACGTGCTGCGGGGAAGGGGCGACATCATCAGCCCTGCGGCACTGCCGTAGGCGATTTCGGTGCCGTAGCGGTGGGGCTGGAAAGTGGCGTACAGCGACAGCTGCGTCTGCTTCCAGTCGTACGTGGCGCGCAGGTCATAGCGCGTGTACAGAGGCATGGTGCGCTCTTGCGTGGCGGGCGTGCCCACGTAGTACGGCATGTCCGCGATCAGGTAGGCATCTGCATTGAGTGTGAGCTGGCCTTCGCCCAGCCGCAGCTTGTGCTGGGCCCCGGCCTTGAGTTGCGTGGCAGGCACCGTGAGCTTGGCACCGGTATTGGGTGCCGGGTTGTCCACCTTGGCCTCCAGGATCTTGCCGATGCTGGCGTACACGCTGGTGGCGCTGCTGGCGCGCCAGCGGGCTTCCAGCTCCAGCCCTTTGCGCGTGGTCTCGCCCACCGATTTGAAAGAGCCATCGGCCTGACCCACGATTTCGTCGGAATTCTGAATGGCGTACCCCACGCCCGACACTGTCCAGCCGCTGGCAGGCGATGCGGTAAAGCCCAAGTCGAACGAACGCACCTTGCTAAGCGCGATCTGGCTGATGACACCGCCTGTCGCACCCAGCGGGCCGGTGGCGCCGCTGCTGCTGATCTGCTCGGCCGAAGGTGACCGCATGCCTTCGGCCACGTTGGCAAACAACTCCACCTGCGGTGTGAGCGACCACGACGCGCCCAGCTTGGGCGTGAACACGCCCTTGTCGTAGCCGGTGCTGGCCGCGGGCAGCTTGAGGTTGGCGATGTCGTAGTCAAACCGGTCGTAGCGCGCACCGGCGCTCAGTTTGAGGGTATCGGTCACGCGCCACTGGCCCTGCGCAAACAGCCCGTAGGTCAGCAGGTCCAGGTCTTGCGCATTGACGTAGTTGGCCGATGGTGCGCGGTTGACGTAGATCTGGCGGTAGGCGTCGCCACGGTCCTTGCGCAGCTCGGCGCCGAAGGCAATGGCGGCATTGCCAAACGTGGTGTTGTGCAGCACGCGCGCGCCAAAGATGTCCCGGTCGTCCACGCCCACCGTATGGTTGGTGGCGTTGGCCGTGATGCCGCGTTTGCGATTAAGGCTTTCCGCATAGGCCGTGGCATACCATCCCGCCTCACCTTCGGCCGGGGCGCGGTTGAACACCAGGCTGGTGCGCCGCGCATTCCCGAAGCCGGCGTTGTTCGATTGGGTGGAGCGTGGGTCCAGCCCAGCTTCCAGCGCGGGCAGCAGCAGATACCCAGGCGCATCAAAGTCGGCCACGTAGCGCATCACGCGCAGGCTGTAGCGGGCGCCTTGGTGCTGGGTAGACAGCTTCCAGAACAACGTGTCGCGGCCGGTGCGGGACGCATAGCGGTAGCCATCGTTGTGGTACACATCGGCCATCCACAGCGAGTCGATGGTGGAAAAGCTGGTGGGAATGGTGCTGGACAGCACCAGGGTACTGCGGCGCAGGCCATGGCGCTCGGCGCTGATACTGACGCTAGACGGCGTGGCACTGCCGCCGTTGCGGGTACGGATGTCAACAGCGCCTGCGCGGTTCTGGTCGCCATACAAGGCAGAGATAGGACCTTTGATGAGGTCCACGCCGTCGATCAGGTCGGCGTGGAGCCATTCCAGAAACACCGGGCCGTGCCCTGCCCCACCCTGGCTGGACGGAATGTTCTGCGGCACACCGTCAACATACACGGCGGTATCGGCGCCGTGCGTGCCCTGGGTGGCAAACCCGCGCATGCGAAATCCGTTGCCGGTTTCGCCCTGGTCGATGTTGTTGGCCAGCACGCCGGGCACGCGGCGAAAGATGTTGGAAATATCGCGGCCAACATTGGTGTTGGCAATGTCGTCCTGGTTGAGTTGCTGCACCGTTGCGGGGAGTGCGCCTGGCTGGAGCGTGACGGCAGCGCGTTCGCCGGGCGTGCGCGTGGCGGGGGCGGTCGTGCCCAGCACGTCCACTGCCGCAAGAGCGCGTGCGGGCTGGGTGATTGCTTCTGATGCGGAAGCTGCGGCAGGTTCCTGTGATGTCTGTGCATGGGCCCACGGCACCAGTGCCGCCGCCAGTGCGGCAGCAGTGAGCTTGGCAACGGGCTTGCGGTTGAGCGCAGCACGGCTGCGCGATGGAGAAGGGGAAAAACGGGTTGGGTTCATGGCGGGTTTCGTCAACGGACGATTTGGGGTACGGGCACGAGTACGAGCGCGCGCACGCGCTGCCCAACCGCTGAGGGATCGGCGGCAGTCAGAGTGCGCTTGGAAGTACGTGAGCGAGTGAGTGAATGGGGCTGGGCAGGCCGCTCAATGCGGCCAGCTTTTAGAAAGCCACCTTCACCCCTACCGTCACGTTGCGCCCCATCAGCGGCGCTGCGTTTTTGATGAAGCTGGTGTGTGCATACGCCAGGCGGTCCGTCAGGTTGTTCGCCTTCAGATACACCTGCCACGGCGTGCCGCTGCTGAACTGGCCGTTGTAGCTCACCCCGAGGTTCAGCATGCCGTAGCCCGGCGTCGCGGTTTCGAACTCCGCCACGCGGTTCTGGCGGGCCACCTGCACCCATTCGACCTGACCTTCCCAGGCTTGCCAGTTGCCGTCCAGGCGGATGCCCGCGCGCGTGGCGGGGATGCGGGGCAGCAGGCCGCCGCCGTCGTTGAGCCGGGCGCGCACGGTGTCGCCGAACAGGGTGATACCCAGGTTGCGGTTCAGGCGCTGGCGCACCTGGCCTTCGATGCCGGTGAAGGTGGCGTCGGCCTGGCTGTACTGCAGCAGTTGCAGCCCGTCCACCGCATCGAGCGTGCGGCCGTAGATGTAGTTGTTGATGCGGTTGCGGAAGATGCTCACGCCAAAAGTGGTGTCGCCGCTGGTCTTCCTCAGGCTCACATCGATGTTCTGCGAGATCTCGGAGCGCAGGTCGGCGTTGCCGCGCTCATAGGTGCTGGTGGCCATGTGCAGGCCCTGGGCGTACAGCTCTTCGGCCGACGGCGCGCGGCTGGCGCGGGTGAACGAGGTGCCTACCTGGTAGCCGGGCGTGAATTTCCACACCGCGCCCAGCGATGCCGACGTGCCGTTGTGGCTGCGCTCGATGCCGCTGGCCTGGGCCTCGGCGGTCTGGCGGTCGTGGCGCAGGGCGGCTTCGAAGCGCCAGTCGCCCACGCGGTATTCCTCCAGCGCGAAGAAACCCAGCTTGCGGGTGACCGTGGGCTGCACATAGGCCTCTTCGCCCTCGGCGCTGAACTTGCGCTGCGAGGTCTGCAGGCCGATCAAACCTTTGAAGCCGGCGATGGGCTCGTGCTGCAGCTCGATGCGGGTGTCGTAGGCCTTGTTCTTGAAGGTGGTGCTGATGGCGCCGTCCTCGACCTCGTCGTGCACATAGTCGGTGACGCCGGCGCGCAGGCGCAGGGCCGAGAAGCCGGCGAAGGGGTTGCGCAGCTCGCCCCGGATGTCGAAGCGCTCGCTGCGCAGGTCCACCACGGGCACGTCGCCATGCTCTTCGGCGCCGTGGTCGTGGCCGTCTTCCCCTTCACCCGCGTGGGCGCCGCAGTGCAGGTGGTCGCCATGGGTGTGGCAGCCCTCGAAGCTGTGGTTGTGGCCCGGCAGGCCGTACTTGGCGCTCTGGCGCGTGTAGGCGGCGCCCAGGTAGCCCTGCTCACCCACCCACGACAGGCCGACGCTGCCGGTGTTCGTGCGGTTGAAGCTGCCCAGCACCTTGCGGGCGGGCTCGCCCTCGGGGGCCCAGCCCTTGCCCACGCGGTAGTCGCCCGCGTCGCGCGCCACGCCTTCCACGTGCACGGCCAGGTTGCCCGCGCCGCCGGTCAGCGAGAAGGCCCCCGCCCCTTCGCCCGCGCCGGTGTTGGCGCGCAGCTCGGCGCTGCCTTCGTAGCCCTTTGGCGGGATGGCGGTGGGGATCTTGCCGTCCAGCACGTTGACCACGCCGCCCACGGCGCCGTTGCCGTAGACCAGGGCCGAGGGGCCGCGCAGCACCTCGATCTGCGTGGCGAGCAAGGGCTCGGAGACCACGGCGTGGTCGGGGCTGATGGTGGAGGCGTCGTGCAGCTCGGCGCCGTCGCTCAGCACCTTGACGCGCGGGCCGTCCATGCCGCGGATGATGGGGCGGCTGGCACCGGCGCCGAAGTGGCTGCTGGTGATGCCGGGTTCGCTGTTGAGCGTCTCGCCCAGCGTGGCCTCGCGGCGGCGCACGAGCTCGTCGCCCTCCAGCACGGTGACGGGCGTGGTCATGTCGCTGGCGCCCAGTTGCAGGCCGCTGGCCGACACGGTGACGGACGGCAGGCTGGGCGCTGCCTCGGTGGCGGGGCCGGCGGCGGCGGGCGCGGCCTGCGCGTGGGCGCTGCCCGCGCTCGACAGCGCCAGCATGGCGGCCAGGGCCACGGGGTGGAGGGCTGGACGGGCGCGCCGCGCTGGCGCGCAAGGGGCAAAGGAGGTGTGGATCATGGTGATGCTTGCAACAGGGGGCGCGCCGCGCCGGCCAGGCCAGGCGTGCAGCGCGCGGCTTCACGCCACGGGGCGGGAAGCCATGAATAAAAAATGCCTCCAGCGCTTGATGGTCAAGCGCTGGCAGCTATGAAATCAGGAGTTTTGATGTAAACGAAGCACGGGGTGCGCCGTGGGGGAACCTGCTCCGGCGGCGTTCGCGGCCCTGCGGCAGAGGCGGGGGCGGCCGGCGCGTGGAAAAGGCCCGGGGCGTGGTGCTTCAGGCCCGGCCGGGCGGGCCGCGCGCCTGGAACAGCGCGACATGCGCGACGGCGACGCGCCCCGCGGGGTCGGTGGACGGTGCTTGCGCGGGCACCGCATGGGGCAGCGCCAGGGGAGCGCTGTGCAGGGCATCGCCCAGCGCGAGCTGGTCGAGCACGAGGCAATCGACGGGAGCGTGGTGGCCCAGGAGCAGCGGCAGCAGCAGGCCGTGGCCGCTCGCCGAAGGGGCGGCCCCTGGTGCAATGGACGCCGCGGATGCGGCGGAAGACAGCGCCTGCCCCGCATGCACCCGGTCCAGCGCGCCGCCGTGCACCACCTGGTGCAGGCGCCCGAGCGTGGGCACGGCCACCAGGGCCAGCAGCAGCCAGGCCAGCGCCAGCCGCACCACCTGCGACGGCAGGCGGCGACTCCCCCGCTTTTGCCCGCGCGCACCCTGCCCCGCGCCGCGCAGGGCATGCGGCCGCGTGGCTGGTCGGGGGCGGAAGGCGGAGGTCACGGTAAAAAAATAGGGGGCGGGGGCGGCGCGGACAGGCAAAGCGCCGGCAACCTGCGATTATTTCACCGGCACGGCCTCGACCACGCGGTAGTACAGGCCGTACTGGTCGTTGTGGAGCACGGTGAACCTGCCTTCGACCACCACGGGCTCCAGCGAATAGCGCACGGGCGTCTTGGCCTTGACCTCGACCATGCTCTCGGGCCCGCCGGGCAGGCAGAACGAGCAGGTCAGCGGCACCGAGGTGAGCAGGAAGTGCGTCTGCGTGGCCTTGGCGTCCAGCGGCATCATGAAGCCCTGGATGCGCTGCGTGGTCTTGTCCATGCCCTTTTGCGCGTCGTTGAACACGGGCAGGATGCCGTCCTTGGTCGTTTTCTTGGTCAGGTCGGTCAGCACCGACCAGGGGACCACGTCATTGCGCTGCGGCAGCGGCGCGATGGGACTGTTCGGGCTGTGGTAGCCCGCACCGGAGCCCGACGGCACACCCGCCACCGGCGCACCCCCAGCCCCCGCCGGCAAGGGCGAACTGAGCGCAGGCGCCGCGGAAGGCTGGCCCTGTGCCAGGGCGGTGCCGGAGATGCCGACACCCAACGCCAGCGCCAAAGGCAGAGCGACAGAGCACCCGGGCACAAACCGAGGCAACAAACGATGGTGCATAAAAATCCCCTTCCGTGAACGCCCCGTGCGCACAGGGCCAACTGTTCCATGACCGCATCAACGCCGTCGAGAAACCACTTGACTCCACCCGACCTTATTTGCGGCTGCGCCCGACAAAACCGGCGCGCCCCCATGCCAGTGCCCCCGTGGAACCGGCTCCGCCGGGCCACCGGGGGCGTCCCCCCCTCAGGGGGGAAGGCGCGCAGCGCCTCAGGGGGGAGCTTTAGTGCATGTGGCGCATGCCGCAGTATTTGCCAATGCCCAGACCCTTGCACGCGGCCTGGAGTTCCTTCTGGCAGGTGTCGTGGCCCTTGCCGGCCTCCAGGCACTTGGCGGCGGCCTCGTGCGCGGCGGCCATGGAGCGGTGGCGCTCGGCATCGGCCTTGGTTTCCTTGTCGGAATGCGCGCCCTGGGCATGCGCCAGCGCGCCCGCCAGCAGCAGGGGCGCCAGGGCCAGGGCGGTGAAGAGCTTCTTCATGGTGAACCTTTCGAATCGGTGGGTCGGAAATGGAAATTCAGGGTTGGCTCAGCAGGTCCGCGACCTCGGTGCGGTAGGCCTGCATCGCTGGCAGCAACGCCGCCAGGGCCGCCACGCCGGCGGCCAGCAGCGGCACGCCGGCCTCCGCGGGCAGCCACACCAGGCCGCTGACGGGCAGCAGGCCCTGTGCCTGCAGTGCCCAGCCCAGCGCGTGGGCCAGGCCGTGGCCCAGCAGCAGGCCCAGGGCGCAGGCCATGGCGGCCAGCCACAGGGCCTCCCACAGCACCAGCCCGGCCACGCGGCCCGGCGGCGCGCCCAGCATGCGCAGCATGGCCAGGTCGGCGCGGCGTTCGCGCACCGCGTTCCACAGCGCGATGAACACGCTGAGGGCCGCCACGGCCAGCAGCACGCCGCCAAAGGCGCGCAGCACATCGGCGCCCACGCCCAGCAGGCGCAGCAGGCGCGTGACCTCGATGGCGGGCGCGGCCGCCTGCATGCCCGTGTCGGCATTGATCCGGCGTGGCAGCGTGACGGCGGCGAGCGGCGTGCGGTAGCGCACCAGGGCCACGGTGACCTCGCGGTCGTCCTTCAGCAGTTCCAGGTCCTCGTCATCGGTGGCCATGGCGCTCTCGTGCACCATCCAGACGGATTCGGTGCTGGTGAGGATGAGCCGGTCGAGCACGCAGCCGCAAGGCGCCAGCACGCCGCTCACGCGGTAGGGGTGGTCACCGTGCGCGTGCCCTCCCCCGCCCAGCCCGTGGCTGCCCACAAAGGTGGCGCCCACCAGCGGCGCACCGCCATGGCCGGCCCTGACAATGCCGCGCGCCACGGTGGCGCCCAGCACCGCATCCATGGGCTGGCGCCACAGCGCGCCTTCGGCCAGCGCGGCCTCGTAGTGCGCCACGTAGTCGGGCGTGGTGCCCACAATGCGAAAACCCTGGTAGCTGTCGCCCAGGCTGAGCGGGATGACCTGCGCCACCAGCGGGTTCTTCTGCAGCGCCTGCACCTCCTGCAGCGGAATGTTGCCCGTGGGCACGTCGATGTGGAACACCCCCGCCAGGATGAGCTGCAGCGGGCTGCCCTTGGCGCCCACCACGAGGTCGATGCCCGCGAGGTCGCGCTCGAACGCCTTGTCCAGCTGCGTGGCCACCAGCAGCACCAGCGTGATGGCCGCCAGGCCCAGCGTGAGCACCAGCAGGTTGAGCACGGCCGCCAGGGGGCGCGACCACAGGTAGCGCCAGGACAGGCGGGCCAGCTTGATTGCTACTGAATTCATAGCTTTTCGCGCTTGTCCTGCAAGCGCCCGGGGCCAATTTCGTTCAAATCCAGCATCTGCGCGCTGGCCAGGGCCTGCACCACGCGCTGGTCGTGCGTGGCAATCACCAGGCTGGCATCGCAGGCGGCGGCGCTTTGCCGCAGCAAGTCCAGCGCATCGGCGGCGGCCTCGTCGTCCAGGCTGGCCGTGGGCTCGTCGGCCAGCAGCAGCTCGGGCGACAGCAGCACGGCCCGCGCCAGCGCGACGCGCTGCGCCTGCCCGCCCGAGAGCTGGTGCGGCCGGCGCGTGGCGAGTTCGGCCACGCCCACCTGCGCCAAGGCACGGGTGATGGCGGCATCGTCGCGCGGCAGCCCGGCGGCAAAGTAGACCAGCGCCAGATTGTCGGCCACCGTGAGCGCGCTGGAGAGGTACAGCTTCTGCGGCAAAAAGCCGATGCTGCGCGCGCGCCAGGCGTCAATCTCGGCGCCCCGCTGCGTGCCCAGCTGGGTGCCCGCCACGAACAGATCGCCGCCGCTGGCACCCCGCAGGCCGGCGATGAGCGACAGCCAGGTGGACTTGCCGGTGCCCGAGCGCCCCCGCAGCAGCAGCGTGCCGCCCTGGCGCAGATCCACATCGGGGAAGCGCAGCGGCGCGTCGCCGCCGGGGTAGGCATAGGAAAGGCCCCGGGTGCGGATCATGCGGCGGCGCCCTCGGCAGGGTGCGCGCAGCCCGCGCAGCGGCCGCGCACCGCGATGTCCACCGCCAGGCTCTCATGCCCCGCCGTGGCCAGTGCCTGCAGCACCTGCCTGAGCGCGGTCCGCACCTTGGCCGAGCCCTGCGACAGGCGGAACTGGCGGTGGCAGTCATCGCATTCAAAGCGCGGCGCCGCGCCGTCGTCGCCCTGCGGCGCGAGCGCGTAGCGCGTGACGCGGGCGGCATCCACCTGCTTGTGCAGCAGGCCCGCGGCGGCAAACCGGTCGAGCATGCGGTAGACGGTGACCTTGTTGACGGGGGCGCCAGCGCCAGCCAGCGCGGCTTCCACCTCTGCCTCGGACAACGCAGCCTCAGGGCGCGCCGCGTACAGCGCCGCCAGTGCCCGCGTGGCACGGGTGGCGCGCATGCCGGCGGGCAAGGTCCAGGTGGCGGCGGGCACTGTGGCGGGGGAGCGGCGGGGTGTGGGCATGGCGGGTGCGGGGCGGCGGCGCCTGTAACGCAATCAGCTTGCATTATGCAGGCAGCCGGCACCCCGCGGCGGCAATCACCGCCCGTGGGCACGGGCCATCCCGCCCCTTCAGTGCCTTCTGGCCGCCGCGCCAGCACCGTCCCGGGGCGCGAGGCCTCAGGACCAGAGGCGGTAAAGCCAGTAGCTTTCGTCCTCGGCCTGAACGCGCCGGGCCAGCTCGGAGGGGCTTTGGCCCGTGACGCGCTGCGTCTCGCGGCACAGGTGGGCCTGGTCGGCGTAGCCCGCGCCCAGCGCCACGTCGTGCCAGCGTGGCGCGTGCCCCGACTGTTCGCTCTCCAGCCGGGCCCGCGTGAGCGTGGTTTCCGCCCGCGACAGCCAGCCAAGGCGCCGCAGCGACTGGCCGGCCCAGGTCCGCACGTGGCGCTCCAGGCTGCGCAGGCTGCCCCCCAGGCCCCGGGCGGCAGCGTGGGCCTGCAATTCGCGCATCCACCGCACGGCCGCGGCGGCGCCCGCCGCAGGGGCCTCGGCATGCGCAGGTTCCTGGCTGGCCACGAAGTCCTCCAGCAGCGCCATCCGCTGCGCATCGCTGGCGGCCGCGCGCACGCCGTCGCACAGCGCGAGCCAGGCGGGCGACAGAACGTCCTGCACGGGCAGCAGTCCGTCCACCAGGGTGCTGATGTCCAGGCCCGTGAGCCGGTGGAATGCCTGCGGATGGAAGACCACGCCAAAGGTGCGCACCGGGCCGGGGTTGCGGGTCACCAGCGGCCGGGTCTGGGGCCCCAGCAGCAGCGTGGCCGGCAGCGCCCGCACCGCCTGCTGGCCGGGGCCGAGCTGCTCGGAGCTGCCCTCCAGGTACCAGGCGATGCCGCAGTACACCGAGGCCGGATAGCGGTTGAGCTGCGGGCCTTGCGCCGTGCCGTGCGCCCGGCGCGTGGTGTCCTTGGTGATGTACGCGCGGATGCACCCCGCCAGCGACGCAGGCGGCAGGACCACGGTGGCAAAAGGGAGCTGGAACCGGATTCGCACAGGCCCGCATCGTAAACAGGTCCGCCCCGGATCCCAACGCTGGACCACCAGGCGCCAGGCCTGCGGCACGCCGCGCCTGGCGAAAACGTTCAAGACGGCACCGCCGGTGCGCGCCAGAATCACCCGCACCATGACACCCACACCCCGCTCCGCCGCACCTGCCCCCTCCACCCCGCAGCAGCCGCTGCTGGCATCGGCCCGGCCCAGCCATACCGCCCTGCTGTGCGGCATCGCGCGCGCCCGGCACCAGTTGATCGAGGGCGGCGAGATCTTCGCCGACCCGCTGGCGCTGGACATCCTGGGCCCCGCCGGGGCCGCGCAGGTGCGGCAGGCGCTTGAGGGCGATGGCCCGCAAGGCCTTGCGAGGGACGCGGGGAGCTTTTCGCAGGCCATGCGCGGCGCGCTGGCGGTGCGCAGCCGCATTGCCGAAGACACGCTGCGCGAGGCCGTGGCCGCCGGGGCCACCCAGTACGTGGTGCTGGGCGCGGGCCTGGACACCTTTGCCTTGCGCGGTGAATGGCCGCGCGGCCTGGCGCGCGTGTTCGAGGTGGACCACCCGTCCACCCAGGCATGGAAGCGGGGCCTGGCCGCTTCGGCGGGCTTGTGCATGCCCCCGGGGGCTGCCTATGTGCCGGTGGACTTCGAGCGCCAGGATTTCATGGAGCAGCTGGCGGCCCAGGGCCTGGACGCGGGCCAGCGCACGGTGTTCTCCTGGCTGGGCGTGACGATGTACCTCGCCCCCTCGGCCGTGCAGGCCACGCTCGCGCGCATCGGTGCCGGGGCGGCGCCGGGGAGCGTGCTGGTGTTTGACTACGTGCGCCGCCCGGGGGCGCTGCAATGGGGCCGCAAGCTGGCGCTGGGCCTGATGGCGCGGCGTTTCGGCCGCATGGGCGAACCCTGGCGGTGTTTCCTGCGCGATGCCGAGCTGCGGGCCCTGCTGGCGGGCCATGGCTTCGAGCACGCCGAGTTCATCACGCCCGCCATGATCCGCAGCACGCTGCTGGCCCACCGGCCCAGCACGCCGCGCCAGCGGGTACTGGGCGGGCTGCTGGGTGGCGTCGTGCGGGTGCGTGTGGGTGCGCGGGCCCCGGCGGCGGCCCGGTGACCACCGCCGCGGCCTGCGTCACGGCCGCGCCGTCACGCCGGCTTGAGATAGCGGGCGAAGGTCTTGCGGAACTTGTCCACCTTGGGGCCCACCACGAAGGCGCAGTAGCCCTGGTTCGGGTTGTTCGCGAAGTAGTCCTGGTGGTAGGCCTCGGCCGCGCTGTAGTTGGCCAGCGGCTTCACCTCGGTGGTGATGGGCGCGCCGAACAGCTTGTCCTGCGACATCTGGCGGATCATGCCGTCGGCGATGTCGCCGTGCGCGGGGTTGTCGTAGTAGATGCCGCTGCGGTACTGCGTGCCCACGTCGTTGCCCTGGCGGTTGAGGGTGGTCGGGTCGTGGGTATGGAAGAAGATCTCCAGGATCTCCTCCAGGCTGATCTCGTCGGCGTCGAACGTCAGGCGCACCACCTCGGCATGCCCGGTGTCGCCCCGGCAGATCTGCTCGTAGCTGGGGTTCAGCGTGTGGCCGTTGGTATAGCCGCTCTCCACGTCGGTGATGCCCCGCACGCGGTCGAACACGGCCTCGGTGCACCAGAAGCAGCCGCCGCCCAGAGTGATGGTTTGCAAGGTCATGGTGGTCCTTTGGTTGTGCTTTGCGATTATGAATTGACGCTCCGGCAGGTGCTTGCTACATTACTAACCGGTCAGTCATTAACAGAATTTCCCTTGTCCCCCACGCCCAACCCCTCTTCCGCCCCCCCGGGCACCAAGCGCGAGCGCCGCAAGGAAGCCCGTCCTGGCGAGCTGCTGGAAGCGGCGCTGGACCTTTTTGTCGAGAAGGGCTTCGCCGCGACCCGTGTGGATGAGGTGGCGGCGCGTGCCGGGGTTTCCAAGGGCACGCTGTTCCTGTATTTCCCCAGCAAGGAAGAACTCTTCAAGGCCGTGGTGCGGCACAACATCGCCGGCCGCTTCGAGGAGTGGACGCAGGAGCTGGAGACCTTCGAAGGCACCACCGCCGAGCTGCTGCGCTATTGCTACGAGGTGTGGTGGGAGCGCATCGGCTCCACCAAGGCGTCGGGCATCACCAAGCTGATGTTCAGCGAAGCCCAGAACTTCCCCGAGATCATGCAGTTCTACCAGCAGGAAGTGATCCAGCCGGGCCAGGGGCTGATCCGCCGCATCATCCAGCGCGGCATCGAGCGCGGCGAGTTCCGGCCGGTGGCGCTCGACTACATCGTGCACGTGGTGCTGGCCCCCATGATCTTCCTGATGATGTGGAA
Organism: Acidovorax sp. A79; assembly: GCF_041154505.1. Classification (GTDB taxonomy): domain Bacteria; phylum Pseudomonadota; class Gammaproteobacteria; order Burkholderiales; family Burkholderiaceae_C; genus Acidovorax. Next base: position 158,180 of record NZ_AP028672.1, on the reverse strand, counting down.
ACACTCGCTGGCGGTCTGCATCCCCGACGGCCTGGGCCTGCAGCCCGAGCTGTTCATCCAGGCGCAGATCGACAACGTGCTGCATGGGCTGCTCGTGCGGCCCGATGCCCCCCCGTGCGCCCCTCCCTCCTCCTCCCCTTCTTCTTCTTCTCCGCCCGTGCGCGGCGCCTGACCATGAAACGCTGGATTCCCTGGGTGGCGGCAGCCATCGTCGTTGTGTTGCTGGGCGGCGGCGCGTGGCGCGCCATGGCGGCCCGCCAGGCGCAGCAGAAGGCGCTGAGCGAGGCCAGCGCCCAGAAGGCGCAGGCGCCGCTGCAGCTGGCCGCGGACGAGATCGTCACCGTGCGGCGCCAGAGCCTCACGCTGGAAGTGCCGGTGTCGGGTTCGCTGCGGGCGGTCGAGTCGGCCATGGTCAAGGCCCGCGTGGGCGGGGAACTGCAGGGCCTCATCCTGCGCGAGGGCGACAGCGTCAGGGCCGGCCAGGAAATCGCCCGCATCGACCCCACCGAAGCCCGCGCACGGCTGCGCCAGGCGCAGCAGCAGGCCGATGCCGCCAAGTCCCAGGTGGACATCAACCAGCGGCAATACGCCAACAACCGCGCGCTGGTGGACCAGGGTTTCATTTCGCCCACGGCGCTGGTCACCTCGCAGGCCAGCCTGGAGGCGGCGCAGTCGAGCCACCAGGCCGCCGTCTCGGCCGCCGACGTGGCGCGCAAGGCGCTCGACGACACCGTGCTCAAGAGCCCGATCACCGGGCTGGTGGCCCAGCGCCTGGCCCAGCCCGGCGAGCGCGTGGCCGTGGACGCCCGCATCATCGAGGTGGTGGACCTCTCCCGCCTGGAGCTGGAGGCGCTGCTGAGCCCCGCCGATTCGCTGGCCGTGCGCGTGGGCCAGAAGGCCCTGCTCACCATGGAAGGCTCGGCCGTGCCCGTGCCCGCCACCGTGGCGCGCATCAACCCCAGCGCACAGGCCGGCAGCCGCACGGTGCCCGTCTACCTGCGGGTGGAGCAGGCCCGGGGCGAAACGCCGCTGCGCCAGGGCCTGTTCGTGCAGGGCACGCTCGACACCGGCCGCGCCGAGGTGCTGGCCGTGCCGCTGGATGCCGTGCGCACCGACAAGCCAGCGCCCTACCTGCAGACGCTCAAGGACGGCCGCGTGGCCTACGTGGAGGTCAAGACCGGTGCGCGGTCGGTGCTGAGCGGCCAGACCTGGGTCGCCATCGAGGGCGTGGCCGAGGGCACGCCCGTGATCGCCGGCCGCATCGGACAGCTGCGCGAGGGCACCGCCGTGGCGGCTGCCGCGCCCGCCGCCCCGGCCTCCGTGCCCCGCACCGCCCCCTGACCGCGCCGCACCGCCATGTGGTTCACCAAAGTCAGCCTCAAGAACCCCGTGTTCGCCACCATGGTGATGCTCGCCATCGTGGTGCTGGGCCTGTTCTCGTACCAGCGCCTGAAGGTCGATCAATTCCCCAACATCGACTTCCCGGTGGTGGTGGTCACCGTGGACTATCCCGGTGCGTCGCCGGAAATCGTCGAAAGCGAAGTCACCAAGAAGATCGAGGAAGGCGTCAACTCGATCGCCGGCATCAACGCCCTCACCTCGCGCAGCTATGAGGGCACGGCCGTCGTCATCATCGAGTTCCAGCTGCACATCGACGGCCGCAAGGCCGCCGAGGACGTGCGCGAGAAGGTGGCCACCGTGCGCCCCCTGCTGCGCACCGAGGTCAAGGAGCCGCGCGTGCTGCGCTTCGACCCCGCCAGCCGGGCCGTGTGGTCGCTGGCCGTGCTGCCGGACGACACGGCGGGCGCCACGGCCCGCAGTGCCGTGGAGCTGACCACCTGGGCCGAGCAGACGCTGAAGAAGCGCCTGGAGAACGTGCGCGGCGTGGGCGCCGTGAACCTGGTGGGCGCCACCAAGCGCGAGATCAACATCTACCTGAACCCGCAGGCGCTCGAAGCCTTCGGCGTGACGCCCGACCAGGTGGCCAGCGCCGTGCGCAACGAGAACCAGGACCTGCCCGTGGGCTCCATCCGGTCCCTCGCGCAGGAGCGCGTGGTGCAGATCGACGCACGCATGCAGCGCCCCGAGGACTTCGGCAGGATCATCGTCGCCCGCAAGAACGGTGCGCCCGTCCGCCTGGACCAGGTGGCCCGCGTGAACGACGGCGCGCAGGAAGTCGAAAGTCTGGCCCTGTACAACGGCCAGCGCACGCTGCTGCTGTCGGTGCAGAAGTCGCAGGGCGAGAACACCATCGAGGTAGTGGACGGCCTGACCGCCGCCGTGGCCGAACTCAAGAGCCAGTTGCCGCCCGGCGTGCGGCTGGAGACCATCGGCGACAGCGCCCGCCCCATCCGCGTGGCGGTGAACAACGTGCGCCAGACGCTGATCGAGGGCGCCATCCTCACGGTGCTCATCGTCTTCCTGTTCCTGAACTCCTGGCGCTCCACGGTGATCACGGGCCTCACCTTGCCCATCGCGCTGATCGGCACGTTCCTGTTCATGAACATGTTCGGCTTCACCATCAACATGATCACGCTGATGGCGCTGAGCCTGTGCGTGGGCCTGCTGATCGACGATGCCATCGTGGTGCGCGAGAACATCGTGCGCCACGTGCAGATGGGCAAGGGCGCTTACGACGCGGCGATGGACGGCACTCAGGAGATCGGCCTGGCGGTGCTGGCCACCACGCTGTCCATCGTGGCGGTGTTCATGCCCATCGGCTTCATGGGCGGCATCATCGGCAAGTTCTTTCACGAGTTCGGCATCACCATCGTCGCGGCGGTGATGATCTCGATGTTCGTGAGCTTCACGCTCGACCCCATGCTGTCGAGCATCTGGCACGACCCGAGCATCCACGCCCACGGGCAGCGCACCGAGCCGGTCACGTTCTACGACAAGACCATCGGCCGCGTCACGGGCTGGTTCGACCGGGCCACCGATGCGCTGGCCGAAGGCTACCAGCGCATCCTGCGCTGGTCGCTGGTGCACAAGCTGGCCACCATGGGCATTGCGCTGGCCATCTTCGTGCTGAGCATCTTCATGGTGCCGCTGCTGGGCACCGAGTTCGTGCCCAAGGCCGACTTCTCCGAAACCACCGTCAATTTCTACACGCCGGTGGGCTCCTCGCTGGAAGCGACCGAGGCCAAGGCCCGGCAGGTGGAAGGCATCCTGCGCGAGATGCCGGAAGTGCGCTACACCCTGGCCACCATCAACACCGGCAGCGCGCAAGGCAAGATGTACGCCAATCTGTACGTGCGCCTGGTGGACCGCAAGGACCGCAGCCGCAGCGTGGACCAGATGTCGGACGTGCTGCGCGAGCGCCTGAAGCAGGTGCCCGGCATCACGGTGACCCACGTGGGCCTGCTCGATGCCGTGGGCGGCCAGAAGCAGGTGGAGTTCTCGCTGCAGGGCCCCGACCTGCAGGAGCTGGAGCGCCTGACCAGGATCGTCACGGACAAGATCCGCGACATCCCGGGCCTGGTGGACCTGGACACCAGCGCCAAGCCCGACAAGCCGGTGATCGCCCTCGATGTGCGCCGCGAGGCCGCCTCCGACCTCGGCCTGGCCGTGGCCCCCATGGCCGCATCGCTGCGCACCTTGGTGGCAGGCACCACGGTGGGCAACTGGCGTGCTCCGGACGACCAGACCTATGACGTGAATGTGCGCCTGGCCCCCGAGGCCCGCACCGCCCCGGCCGACCTGGAGCGCCTGCCCTTCGCTCTGACGGCCGCCGACGGAACCACGCGCATCGTGCGCCTGAACCAGGTGGCCCGCGTGACCGAATCCACCGGCGCCAACCAGATCAACCGGCGCGACCTGACCCGCGAGGTGGCCGTGAACGCCAACGTGGCCCAGCGCTCGGCCGGCGAGGTGTCCAACGACATCAAGAAGGCGCTCGAGAGCGTGAGCTTCCCGCCCGGCTACCGCTACCAGTTCGGCGGCTCCACCAAGAACATGGCCGAGTCCTTCGGCTATGCCATCTCGGCCCTGGCCATGGCCATCATCTTCATCTACATGATCCTGGCGAGCCAGTTCAAGAGCTTTTTGCAGCCGCTGGCGCTCATGACCTCGCTGCCGCTCACGCTCATCGGCGTGGTGCTGGCGCTCCTGATGTTCCGCTCCACGCTGTCGATGTTCTCCATCATCGGCGTGGTGATGCTGATGGGCCTCGTGACCAAGAACGCCATCCTGCTGGTGGACTTCGCGATCCGCGCCCGCGAGGAACACGTGAACGACGAAGGCCGCACCGTGCCCGGCCTGCCCCGCGCCGACGCCCTGCTGCTGGCCGCGCGCGTGCGGCTGCGCCCCATCCTCATGACCACGCTGGCCATGATCTTCGGCATGGTGCCGCTCGCGTTCGCGCTGTCCGAGGGTTCCGAGCAGCGCGCGCCCATGGGCCAGGCGGTGATCGGGGGGGTGATCACCTCCTCGCTGCTCACGCTGGTGGTGGTGCCGGTGGTGTATTGCTACATGGACGATCTGGCGCAATGGGCCCTTCGCCGCATGGGCCGCGGCCGCCCCCTGGCCGGGGCCTCTAAAATCGAGGGTTTGTCCTGACCCACGCCTCCCCTGGAGAAATCCCATGAACATGCCTCTGAACACGTCCGCCAATACCAGCGACCCCGTCGCCCAGGCCCGCTACAACATGATCGAGCAGCAGATCCGCCCCTGGAACGTGCTGGACGCCGACGTGCTGGACCTGCTGGCGATCGTTCGCCGCGAAGATTTCGTGCCTCCGGCCTACCGCAACATGGCGTTCATGGACATTGAAGTGCCCCTGCTCGGCAACGACGCCGAAGAGGCCGTGCGCCTAGGCCACAGCATGCTGCAGCCGCGCGTCGAGGCGCGCATCCTGCAGGACCTGCAAATCAAGCCCACCGACCGCGTGCTGGAGATCGGCGCGGGCTCCGGCTACATGGCCGCCCTGCTCGCCCACCGCGCCGAGCGCGTGGTGTCCCTCGAGATCAACCCCGAGCTGGCCGAGATGGCCCGCGAGAACCTGCGCGACGCGGGCATCCAGAATGCCGACGTGCGCCAGGGCGACGGCGCCCGCGATGCCATCCCCGATGGCCCGTTCGACGTGATCGTGCTCAGCGGCTCGGTCGCCGAAGTCCCCACGGCCCTGCTGTCGCACCTGCGCGATGGCGGCCGCCTGGGCGCCATCGTCGGCGGCGAACCCGTCATGCGCTTCACCGTGACCCGCCGCGCCGGCGACCGTTTCGAGACGGTGTCGCCCTGGGACACCATCGCGCCGCGCCTCGTGAACTTCCCCGAGCCGTCCGGCTTCACGTTCTGACCCCGGCTCCCCGAGCCTTGCATCCTGAGTCCCCTTCGGAGTCCTGCATGATCGATCACGTCCGTCCCGCCCAGCTGTCCGCTTGGTTCGCCGCCGCCCCCGAAGGCGGCCAGCCCCTGGTGCTGGACGTGCGCGAGCCCTGGGAGCTGCAGACCGCCAGCGTGCGTGCGGACGGCTTCGAGCTGGCCGCCATCCCCATGGGCGAGTTGTCCGGGCGTCTGGCCGAGCTGAACCCCGCCCGCCCCATCGCCTGCCTGTGCCACCACGGCGCCCGCAGCCTGCGCGTGGCGGCCTTCCTGCAGCACCACGGTTTTGAGCAGGTGGCCAACATCACCGGCGGCATCGACGCCTGGTCGCAGGAAAGCGACCCCGCCGTGCCCCGCTATTGACGACGGCGGCGGCCGGACCGCCCGCAGCCACCGCGCCTGTTTTGCCCCATTTTCGACACGCAGACTCTTTTCCGAAGGACCTCCATGACACCGCTACGGCCCCTCTCCCTGTCCCTTCTGTCCCTGGCGCTCGGCGCGGCACTGTGTGCCCCGGCGCAAGCCCAGAGCCTGCTGGAACTGGTGGAATCGGCCCGCACCTATGACACGGCGTGGCAATCGGCCCGCGCCCAGCTCGATGCGGCGGCCCGCCGCGCCGACCAGGCCCGCGCGGGCCTGCTGCCCAGCGCCGGGCTCACGGCCGGGCTCAGCCGCGCCAATGTGGAGCTGAGCCGCCCGCCGGTGGAAAACACCGGCACCACGCAGACGCTGGGCGTGCAGGCCTCGCAGCCGCTGTACCGCCCCGCCAACCGCATCACCCTCGAACAGGGCCAGCGTGGCGTGGATGTCGCCCAGGCGCAGCTGGATGCGGCCACGCAGGACCTGCTGGTGCGTGTGAGCCAGGCTTACTTTGACGTGCTCGCGGCGCAGGACACCCTGGCCTTCGTGCAGGCGCAAAAGGCTGCAGTGTCGGAACAGCTTGCCTCCGCCAAGCGCAACTTCGAGGTGGGCACCACCACCGTCACCGACTCGCGCGAAGCCCAGGCCCGCTACGACCTGGTGGTGGCGCAGGAAATCGCCGCCGAAAACGACCTGCGGGTGAAGCGCCTGGCGCTGGACCAGCTCGTGGGCATCACCGGCACCACCCCCAAGCCCCTGGCGCTGCCCGTGCCGCTGCCCTCCGTGCAGCCCGACAACGTGACCACCTGGGTGGATACCGCGCGCGACCAGCAGCCCGGCGTGCGCCAGGCCGCGATCGCGCTGGACATCGCCCGCCTGGAAACCAGGAAGGCCGAAACCGGCCATCTGCCCACGGTGGACCTGCAGGCGGGATACAACATCACGCGCAACCCGAACGGCACCATCACGTCGCCCGGCGTGAACAACCGCACCAACAGCGCCAGCGTGGGCGTGGCGTTCAACCTGCCGCTGTTCGCCGGCTTCTCGGTGCAAAACCGCATCAGGGAAACCCTGGCCCTGGAAGAAAAGGCCACGGCCGACCTGGAAACCACCCGCCGCAACGTGGCCCAGGCCACGCGTGCTGCCTTCTTTGGCGTGCAGTCCGGCCAGGGCCAGGTGCAGGCCCTGGAAGCGGCCGAGGCCTCCAGCCAGAGCGCGCTGGACGCGAACAAGCTGGGCTACCAGGTGGGGGTGCGCATCAACATCGACGTGCTGAACGCCCAGAGCCAGCTCTTCCAGACCAAGCGCGACCTGGCCCAGGCCCGCTACAACGTGCTGCTGGGCACGCTCAAGCTGCGCCAGGCGGCGGGCACGCTGACGCAGCAGGACGTCGAGGCGATCAACGCGCTGCTCGTCAAGTAGAGGGAGACAGGGAAGCCCCGGCGGGCTGCACGATCGCGCGCACCGCCCGGGCCGTTGCCAGCGCGGCCCCGCGGTGGTCGCTGGCGAAACGGCCCGCACGTTCGCTGGCGGCCCGCTGGCGGCTGGCGTCCAGTGCCAGCGCCGCAGCGCACGCGATGCCGGCGGCCATGTCGGGCACGCGCTGCGCGGCGCCCGCCGCGCAGGCCAGCTCGGCCGCCTCCGCAAAATTGAAGGTGTGCGGCCCCAGCACCACCGGGCACCCGCCAGCGGCGGCCTCGATGAGGTTCTGGCCGCCCAGCGGCGCAAAGCTGCCCCCCAGCAAGGCCACGTCGGCCAGGCCGTAGTACAGCGCCATCTCGCCCAGCGAATCGCCCAGCCACACATCGGCCGCCTCGGGCCCGGCCGCCCAGGTGCTGCGGCGCGACACGCCGAGCCCGGCGCGCTGGAGCAGCTGGTGCACCTCGTCAAAACGCTGCGGGTGGCGCGGCACGATGAGCCACTGCACGTTACCTGCTTCGCTATTGATAGCTGCTGGCGCTTTGTCAGCAAGCGCTGGAGCCTGTTTTTGCCTGAAATTTTCCAGCCACATCGCCTCCTCGCCCTCACGGCTGCTGGCCAGCAGGACCACGGGGCGTCCCGCGCGCGCGCGCCAGGCGCGGCCCTGGGCGGTCTGGGCGGCGTCGGGCACCACATCGAACTTGAGGTTGCCAAACACGCCGCGCACCGGGGCGCCGATGGCCCGCAGGCGGGCCGCGTCGTCCTCGGTCTGGGCCCAGACGGCGGCCAGGCCGCCATAGGCCGGGCGCGCCAGCGGCGCCAGCCGCTGGGCCTTGCGCAGCGACGTGGCGTTGAAGCGCGCATTGGCCAGCACCAGGGGCACGCCGCGCCGCTGGCAGCCGGCCACCAGGTTGGGCCAGACCTCCGTCTCCATGAGGATGCCGATGGCCGGGCGGAACTTGCGCAGGAAACGTGCGACCGCGCCCGGCGTATCCCACGGTTGCCACACCTGCACGTCACCGGGGTGCAGCAGCCGTTCGCCCTCGGCCCGCCCCGTGGCCGTGCCGTGGGTGAGCAGCAGGCGCATGCCCGGCAGCTGTTCGCGCAGCTGCCCGAGCAGGATGCCGGCGGCGCGGGTTTCGCCCAGGGATACGGCATGGATCCAGACAAAGCGGCCGAGCGGGTCGGAGCTGCTGTGCGGCATGAGGCTGTCCATGGGCGCCGGGTAGCGGCCAAACCGCTCGCCCACCGCATGCCCATAGCCGGGCTCGGCCACCGCGCGGCGGCGCAGCTTGCGGCGCAGCAGCGGCTGCGCGCACCAGGTCACCAGCGAATACAGGGCCCGCGCGGCGTTCATACCGGAAGGGGCAGGTCCAGCACGCCGCCGCTCCAGCCGCTGTCACCGCGCGCGGCCCAGACCAGGCAAGGCCGGTCGTGCGTGGCCGCGGCCACGCACCCGCCCCCGGGCTCCCAGACCGCGCTGCGGCCGGCGCTGGCGTAGCCGCCCGAGGCCCCGCTGTAGTTGGCCAGGAGAACGGCCATGCCGTGGTCCCGCGCATAGCCGCGCAGCAGGTCCGACTCGGGCCCGTAGCCTTTTTCGGAAATCAGCGCGCTGGCGGCATAGAGCACCGCGCCCGCCCCGTGCGCGGCGCGCGCATGCTCGGGGTGGGTGATGTCGGCGCAGATGGCCAGCCCCGTGGGTTCGCCGGCGAGCAGGTGCACCTGCGCGTCGTCCATTCCCGCGCTGGCGAATGACGCTTCGCTGGCATGCAGATGGCGCTTGCGGTACAGCGCCGCGCTGCCATCGGCGCCCAGCACCCATGCGCCGATGGCGGGCAGCAGCGCGCCCGGCGCCACGGGGGCCGCGGGCGCGCCCACCACCAGCGCCATGCCGTGGTCGCGCGCCGCCTGCCGCAGCGGCGCCAGCACGCCATGGTCGGCATCCAGCACCTGGGCGGCCAGCACCGCCGGCTCGTAGCCCGTGAGCGACAGCTCCGGAAACACCAGCACCTGCACCCCGTGGTGCGCCGCCACCCGCGCGAAGGCCAGGTGCGTCTGCACGTTGCGCGCCACGTCCCCGGGCACGGACGGCGACTGCGCGGCAGCGATGCGCAGGGGGGTGGACAGGTGCGAATTCACGGTCGGCGGATGGGCGAAAGGGTCAGGGAAAGTTCGGCGGGGCGAATGCGCCGTGCGGGCATCATCGCGCCCGGCTCAGTGGCTCGCGGCCCCCACGTGCGCACCAGGCTTCACGCGGTGCAGCAGGGCCAGCATGGCCGATTCGATGCGCGCCAGCGCCTCGCTCGTGTGGCCTTCGAAGCGCAGCACCAGCACGGGCGTGGTGTTGCTGGCACGGATCAGGCCAAAGCCGTCCGGCCAGTCCACGCGCAGCCCGTCGATGGTGCTCACCGTGGCGGGCGCCGCGAAGGTGCCGGCGGCCAGGGCCTGCAATTCGGCCGTCAGGCGGTGCGGCTCACCCTCGGCGCAGGCCACGTTCAGCTCGGGGGTGGAGAAACTCGTGGGCAGTGCGTTGAGCACGGCGCTCGGGTCGCTGCTCCTGCTCAGGATCTCCAGCAGACGGCAGCCCGCATAGGTGCCGTCGTCGAAGCCGTACCAGCGCTCCTTGAAGAAGATGTGGCCGCTCATCTCGCCGCCCAGCGGGGAGTTGGTCTCCTTCATGCGGGCCTTGATGAGCGAATGACCGGTCTTGAACATCACCGGCACGCCGCCGGCGGCCGCAATGGCGGGCGCCAGGCGCTGGGTGCACTTCACGTCGAAGATGATCTCGCCGCCGGGCACGCGCGAGAGCACGTCCTGCGCGAACAGCATCATCTGGCGGTCGGGGAAGATGTTGGTGCCGTCCCTGGTGACTATCCCTAAGCGGTCGCCATCGCCGTCGAAGGCCAGGCCCAGCTCGGCGTCGCTGGTCTTCAGGGCCTCGATCAGGTCGCGCAGGTTCTCCGGCTTGCTCGGGTCGGGGTGGTGGTTGGGGAAGTTGCCGTCCACCTCGGAAAAGAGCTCGATCACCTCGCAGCCCAGCGCGCGGAAGATGGCCGGCGCCGACGCACCGGCGATGCCGTTGCCGCAGTCCACCACGACCTTGAGCGGGCGGGCCAGCCTGATGTCGCCCACGATGCGCGCGGTGTAGGCCGGCAGCACGTCCACGTGCCGCACCGAACCGCCGGGCAGCAGCTGCCAGCTTTCCTGCTCCATGGTGCGGCGCAGGCCCTGGATCTCTTCGCCGTAGATGGCGCGGCCATTGAGCACCATCTTGAAGCCGTTGTAGTCCTTGGGGTTGTGGCTGCCCGTGACCTGGATGCCGCTTTGGCACAGCGTGCTGGCCGCGAAGTACAGCAGCGGCGTGGTCACCAGGCCCACGTCGATCACCTCGATGCCCGCCTCGACCAGCCCCTGGATCAGCGCGGCCGACATGGCCGGGCCCGACAGGCGCCCGTCGCGCCCCACGGCCACCGTGGTCTGCCCTTCGGCGCGGGCGGCGGTGCCAAAGGCCCGGCCCAGGCCCAGGGCCACTTCTTCATTCAGGGTGGACGGCACGATGCCGCGGATGTCGTAGGCTTTGAAAATGGCGGGCGTGGGCTGCACGTAGGGGCCTTTCACGAAGAGGGTTGAAACGTCCGCAGCATTGTAGGCGGCCCCTTCCGCCTCCTTGCGCACGCCGCCCGGGGGCGCCGAGGCACATGTCCGAAAACGGCCAGTGCGCGCGCCGCCGGGGCCTATCATTCCCCCATGACCTCGCCCCACCTGCCCTCCTCCACGGACACCGACATGGCCTCGGACGAGGGCCGCTATCTCGCCGTGCTGGCCCGGGACGCGCGCTTTGACGGACGCTTCTTCACCGGCGTGACCTCCACCGGCATCTACTGCCGCCCGGTGTGCGCCGTGCGCACGCCGCGCCGCGAGAACTGCCGCTTCTTCAGCCTTGCCGCCCAGGCCGAGAGCGCGGGCTTCAGGCCCTGCCTGCGCTGCCGGCCGGAGCTGGCGCCGCAGGCGCTGGTGTGGTCGGTGCAGGATGCCAGCGGCATCCTGGTGCAGCAGGCCGTGCGGCTGCTGGATGCGCCCGACCTCTGGCCGGCCCGGCCCACGCGGGGCGACAGCGGCGCCACCGTCGCCCGGCTGGCCGAACGCCTGGGCGTGAGCGACCGCCACCTTCGCCGCATCTTCGAGGCCGCGCTGGGCGTGTCGCCCCTGCAGTACCTGCAGACCCGGCGGCTGCTCACGGCCAAGCAGCTGCTCACCGACACCCCGATGCCGGTCACGCAGGTGGCGCTGGCCAGCGGCTTCGCGAGCGTGCGGCGCTTCAATGCGGCGTTCGCGGGGCACTACGGGCTCAATCCCACCCAGCTGCGGCGCAGCGGCGCGGGCCCCCTCAAGGCGGACGCGTCCGGCACCGGCAGCACCTTGCGCCTGGCCTGGCGCCCGCCCTTCGACGTGGCGGCGCTGCTCGCGTTCTTCGAGCGGCGGCAGTTCCACGGCGTCGAATGGGTGCTGCCCCAAGAGGCCACGCTGCGCCGCACCGTGCGCCTGCCGCCCGCCTGCACCGGCATGGCGCAGGAGACCACCGGCTGGTTCAGCGCGCGCTTCGACGTGGCCCGCCACCAGGTGCTGCTGCAGACCAGCGACAGCCTGTACCCGGTGCTGCCGCTCGTGATCCGCCGCGTGCGCGCCATGCTGGACCTGGACGCCGACCCGGCGGCCATCAACGCCGTGCTGCACCCGCACTTCCCGGGCGGCGACGGCCTGCGCGTGCCCGGTGCGTTCGACGGCTTCGAGCTGGCCGTGCGCGCCGTGCTGGGCCAGCAGATCACCGTGGCGGCCGCGCGCACGCTGGGGCAGCGGCTGGTGGAGCGGCTGGGCGAGCCCATCGCCACGCCCTGGCCCGGGCTGAACCGGCTGTTTCCCACGGCCGCCACGCTCGCCGTGGCCGACGGCGACACCCTGGGCCAGCTGGGCATCGTGCGCCAGCGCCAGGCCGCCATCGTGGCGCTGGCCCGCGCCGTGGACAGCGGGGGCCTGGCCCTGCATGCCGGCGCCGATGTGGCCGCCACCACGGCCGCCCTGTGCGCCCTGCCCGGCATTGGCGACTGGACGGCGCAGTACATCGCCATGCGCGTGCTGCGCTGGCCCGATGCCTTCCCTGCCGCCGACGTGGCGCTGCACAAGGCGCTGGGTGTCCAGGGCCAGAAAAACCCGGCGCGCGCCGCCAGCGCGGCGTCCGAGGCGTGGCGCCCGTGGCGCAGCTATGCGGTGCTGCGCGCCTGGGCGGCGGGCACGGCGGAGCCCGCCATCCCGGCGCCTGAAACACTATCAAAACAATAGCTTTTCGCGCTGATCCAGCAAGCGCTGGCGGCCTGTTTTATTCAAAATCACCGAGATTCCCCATGCAATACCACCCCCACACCGTGCAGGCGCGGGCCAGCACCGCCCTTGGGCCGGTGCGCCTGGCCGCATCGCCCGCCGGCCTCTGCGGCGTCTGGTTCGAAGGCCAGCGCCACGAACCCGCCAGCTTTCTCCACGGCGGGCACGCCTGGGCCGAGGCGGCCGGCCATCCCGTGCTGCAGGCCGCCGCCAGCCAGCTGCAGCAGTACCTGCGGGGCGAGCGACAGGCCTTCGATCTGCCGCTGGATCTCTCGGGCGGCACGCCGTTCCAGCAGGCGGTGTGGCGCGCCCTGCTGGCCATCGGCCGCGGCGGCACCACCAGCTATGGGCGCCTGAGCCAGCAACTGGGCCGGCCGCTGGCCGTGCGCGCCGTGGGCGCGGCCGTGGGGCGCAACCCGCTGAGCGTGGTGGTGCCCTGCCACCGCGTGCTGGGCGCGGACGGCAGCCTGACAGGCTACGCGGGCGGGCTGGACCGCAAGACGGCCCTGCTGACCATGGAGAATGCGCTCTTCGCGCCCCCGCGGCCGCCCGTGCCGGCGGGCGCCCTGCCCCCAGAGAAAGGCCATGAATGAACAGCCCGAACAGCCCGGGAACCCAACCCGTCACCACCTGGATCGGCGAATTCATCCTGCTGGCGGCGCTCTGGGGCGCCTCGTTTCTTTTCATGCGGCTGGGGGCGTCCGAGTTCGGCCCGCTGCCCACCGCCGGGCTGCGCGTGGCGCTGGCCACGGTGTTCCTGTGGCCCATCATGCTGCGCCAGGGCCATGGGCCCGCGCTGCGCAGGCACTGGCGGCCCATCATGTTCGCCGGGGTCATCAATTCGGCGATTCCGTTCGCGCTGTTTTCCTGGGCGGTGCTGCACCTCGCCACGGGCCTGACCTCGATCCTGAATGCCACCGTGCCCCTGTTCGGCGCGCTGGTGGCTTGGCTCTGGCTGGGCGACCGCATCAACCGCCTGCGCTGGACGGGCCTGGCCCTGGGCTTCGTGGGCGTGGCGCTGCTCGCGTGGCGCGCGCCGGCCGGCACGGGTTTCAAGAGCGACAGCGCCGAATGGGCGATCGCGGCGTGCCTGCTGGCATCAGCCTTCTACGGCCTGTCGGCCAGCTTTGCGCGCCGTTTCCTCACGGGCATACCGCCCCTGGCCACCGCCACGGGCAGCCAGCTGGGCGCGGCGCTGGGCCTGGCCGTGCCCACCCTGTGGCTGTGGCCGGCGCAGATGCCGGGCCCCCGCGCCTGGGGCTGCATCGTCGCCATCGCGGTGCTGTGCACGGGCATCGCCTACATCCTGTACTTTCGCCTCATCGCCAGCGCGGGGCCCAGCCGGGCACTGGCCGTGACCTTCATCGCGCCCGTGTTCGCGGTGCTGTATGGCGCGATCTTCCTGGGCGAGCGCATCACGCCGTGGATGCTGGGCTGCGCGCTCGTCATCGTGTGCGGCACGATGCTGTCAACGGGGCTTATCAGGACACTGCGGCCGGGCCGGACGGCGCCGGAACAGCCATAAACTCGGGGAATGGTTTTTTCCCCGGGCCGCTGCGATCTGAGTCTTGCGTTGGACGGCGCGGGGCACCGCGCCGCCGCACACCACCCGGGCCGGTCGGCGCGGGCAGCGGTTTGCGCTGAAGCCGTCCCGGCCCCCTGGCCCTGCCTTTGCAGCGCGCTCCGCCATGGGTAACAACACGCTCCTGGCCGGCACGGTACTGATGACGCTGCTCCTGGTGCTGGAGTGGCTCCCTCCCCAGGAGGCGCTGCGGCCATCGCGGCGCACGCTCTGGCTGCTGGGCGTGGCGGGCGGCGCGGTGTCGGCGGTGTCGTTCACCGCGCTGCACTGGAATGCGCCCGAGCTGAGGCTGGTGGCCTATCCCACCGTGGCCGCCTTCATGGGACTTTATTTCGGCGGCCTGCCGGCCGCCATCACCGCCCTGGTGGCGCTGCTGGCCGTGGTCGCGACGGCCCCCTCCGCCACCCCGCCCGCCGTGCTGGTGCTGGGCGCCACGTGGCTGCTGGCATGGCTGTGGCGGCGCATGGCCCGGCGCCTGCCCCTGCGCCCGGCGGCATGGATCGCGCTGGTGGGCCTGGCCATCACCCTGCCCCTGGTGGTATCGGCCTGCCTCTGGCTCGCGAACCTCGCGCCGCCGGCCGGGGCCCCGTGGCCGACGAGCCTTCCCTGGCACCATGGCGCGGGCGTTCTGATGCTGGGCGTGGGCCGCCTGCTTCTGGCCAGCAAGGCCCGCGCGGAGCTGGCGCGCACCAGCACCCAGCAAGCCCTGGTGCAGCGCGAACAGCAGCTGCAGCTGGCCATGGACTCCCTGGGCGGAGGCCGGTGGGAATGGGACGTGGTCCAGCGCCAGTTCCGCTGCCACGGCCGGTTCTACGAGGCGTTTGGCATCAGCTGCGACGACGCGGACGCCCAGGGCCTGTGGGAGCGCTGGTATGCGCTGCGCCACCCCGCCGACGCCCAGCGCAACGCCGCCCGGCTGGCGCGGGCCATGGACGGGCTGGACGAGACGTACGAAGCGGAATTCCGCGTGATGGACACGCGCGGCCAGTGGCGCTGGCTGATGTCGCGCGGCGCCGTGGCCCGCCGCGATGCGGGCGGGCGCCCGCTCAGCCTGATCGGCATGGACGTGGACATCACGGCCCACCGCGAGGTGGAGGACGCTCTGCGCTCCTCGGAGGCCAAGTACACCACCTTCTACCAGACGCTCCCCGATCCCGCGGGCATCTCGCGCATCTCCGATGGGCGCTACATCGACGTGAACCCTGCCTTTTGCGAGGTGCTGGGCCGCCCGCGCGACGAGGTGATCGGGCGCACGTCCTCCGAGCTGAAGATCTGGGCCTCCGAGCAGGAGCGCGCACGGCTGGTGGACACCTTCCGCCGCGAGGGCAAGGTCGACCGCCTGCCCCTGGTGGCCCAGCGCGACGGAATCCGCATACCGGGGCTGATGTCGGCACGCTCCGTGCTTGTGGATGGCGAAAACTGTTTTGTCTTCGTTTTCCACGACATGACCGAAGCCCACCGCGCCAGCGACGAACTGCGCGCCCTCAACAGCCTGCTGCAGCAAGCGGGCCGCCTGGCCCGTCTGGGCGCCTGGGAGGACGAGCGCGGCAAGGGCCTGGTCTACTGGTCGGACGTGTGCTTCGACATCCATGGCCTGGCGCCTGGCTCCCCGCTGCCGCACGACTACATCGACCGCCACGTGGCCCCCGCCTACCGGGAACCCCTGCGCGACCGTTTCCGCCAGAGCATCCTCGAGCGCGCCGAGTGGAGCATGGAGATGGAGGTGCTGCACACTGACGGGCGGTTGGTCTGGGTGCGCGCGCGGGGCGAGCCCGTCATCGAGAACGGCCGGGTCACCCGCGTGCGCGGCGTGATGCAGGACATCGACGAGGCCAAGCGCGCCGAGCAGCGCCTGCGCCAGTCCGAGGAGCGCTTCTCGCGCATCTTTCACCTCATGCCCTACCCCATGGGCCTGTCGCGCCGCATGGACGGGCGCTACGTGGACATCAACCCCGCCTGGGTGGAGATGCTGGGCATCCCGCGCGAGGAGGCCATCGGCCGCACCGCCATCGAGCTGGGCATCTTCACCGCCGACGACCGCCAGCGCCTCATGGATGCGGTGGCGCGCTCCGGCCAGCTCAACAGCTACGAGGTGAAGCTGAACGTGCGCGGCGGCCCGCCGCGCACCGTGCTGCAGTCCATGCGGGCGACCGAATTCGACGGCGAACCCTGCTGGCTGTTCTCGGTGCACGACATCACCGACCGCAAGCGCGAGGAAGAGCAGGTGCGCGAACGCGAGGCGCTGCTCTCGCTCACCATCTCGGCCGCGTCGCTGGGCCTGTGGGACTGGAACCTGCAGACCGGCACCGTCACGGGGGACAGCCGCTGGCGCGCGATGCGCGGCCTGCCCGCATCGCAGGGCCCCTTCGGCGCCACGCAGTGGACCAGCGGCATCGCCCCCGACGACATCGACCGCATCACCACCGAGGTCGCCCGCCACACCGCCCACCCCGGCACGCCGTTTGACGCCACCTGGCGCGTCAACCAGAGCGAGGCCGGCGACGATGCCGTCCGCTGGGTGCGCAACCTGGGCAAGATCGTCGGCCTTGACGCCATGGGCCGCCCCGAACGCATGCTGGGCGTGGCGATCGACGTGACGCCCCAGCGCGAACAGGAAGTGCTGCTGCAGCGGCTGGCGCTGTTCGATGCCCTCACCGGCCTGCCCAACCGCGTGCTGCTGGCGCGCAAGCTGCAGGAATGCATGGACCAGGCGCGTGCAAACGGCACGCAGCTGGGCGTGGCCTACCTGGACCTGGACGGCTTCAAGCCCGTGAACGACCGGCTGGGCCACGGCGCGGGCGACCGCCTCCTGGTGGTGGTGGCCGGCCGGCTTACGCGCGCGCTGCGCCCGCTCGACTGCGTGGCCCGCCTGGGGGGCGACGAGTTCGTGATCCTCATGCCCGGGCTGGACTCGGCCAACGGCTGCGAAGCCATGCTCCACCGCGTGATGGAAAGCATCTCGGCCCCCTACACGCTCGACGCCGAGCGCGTGGTGGTCACGGCCAGCATCGGCTACACGGTGTTCCCGCAGGACGACGCCGATGCCGATGCCCTGCTGCGCCATGCCGACCAGGCCATGTACGCCGCCAAGCAGGCCGGGCGCAACCGCTTCCACCAGTTCGATGCCGCCCAGGAGCGCGCCCTGCAGCTGCTGCGCGCGCAGGGGCGCCACCTGCGCGACGCGCTGGCCGATGCCCAGTTCACCCTGTACCTGCAGCCCAAGGTGGACATGAAAAGCGGCGCCGTGGTGGGCGCCGAAGCCCTCGCGCGCTGGCAGCACCCGCAGCGCGGCCTGGTGCCGCCCGGCGAATTCCTGCCGCTGCTGGAGGGGACCGAGCTGGAGATCGGGTTCGGCGAATGGGTGGTCGAGGCCGCGCTCTCCATCCTGGAGGAGCTGCAGGCGCGCGGCATGGCCCTGCCGCTGAGCGTCAACATCGCCGCCCAGCACCTGCAGCGCCCCGACTTCGCCGACTGGATGGCCCGGTGCATCGCGCGCCACCCCGGCGTGCCCGGGCACCTGGTGGAAATCGAGATCACCGAAAGCGCCGCGCTGTACGACCTGGCGGCCGTGGCGCACACCCTGACCTCGCTGCGTGGGCTGGGGGTGGTGGTGTCGCTGGACGACTTCGGCACCGGCTACTCGTCGCTGACCTACCTGCGCCGTCTGCCCATGGACACGCTCAAGATCGACCAGAGCTTCGTGCACGGCATGATGGGCGATCCGGGCGATCTGGCCATCGTGCAGGGCGTGATCGGCCTGGCGCGCTCGTTTGGCTACCGCGTGATCGCCGAAGGCGTGGAAACCATCGAGCAGGGACAGATGCTGCTGCAGCTGGGCTGCACCCAGGCGCAGGGCTATTGCATCGCGCGGCCCATGCCGCTGGCGGACTTCACCGGCTGGGCGGCCCAGTGGCAGCTGCCATCGGGCTGGCAGCGGCAGGCCCAGGGAAGTTTCAGGTAAAAACCGCGCATGCGCTTTCCAGGCAAGCGCATGAAGCTATTAAAAATATAGCAAACTGCACCGGGCATGCTGCTGCCACGTGCACTCTGCCCCCCATCAACCCCGGCTGGACCGCGCCAGCCAGGCCTGCAGGCGCTCCACGCCCGCCTCCAGCCGCGCGGGGTCCCTGGAGGCAAAACACCAGCGCAGCCAGCCCTGGGCCTCGGGCGCGAACGCATTGCCCGGCGCCAGGCCCAGGCCGGCCTCGCTCACCAGCCGCTGGGCGACCGCCAGCGAATCGTCAAAGCCGTGCAGGCGGAAGAAGGCGTACATGCCGCCGAGCGGGCTGGCCACCTCCACCTGCGGCAGCGCGGCCAGGCGGGGCAGCAGCGTGTCGCGGCAGCGGCGCATGCGCGCCACCAGGGGCGGCGTGATCTCGCCCGCATGCTCCAGCGCCGCCAGGCCCGCGCGCTGGGTGAACACGCTGGCGCAGGAGGTGTTGAATTCGATCAGCTTGCCCACGGCGTCCACCAGCGCGGGCGGCAGCACGAGCCAGCCCAGGCGCCAGCCGGTCATCAGGAAGCTCTTGGAAAAGCTCTGCACCACGATGAGCCGGTCCTCGGGCGCGGCGATGTCCAGGAAACTCGGCGCGCAGCCGTGGGGGGTCGCCTCGTAATACAGGCGTTCGTACACTTCGTCCGCCAGCACCCAGGTGCCGGTGCGCCGGCAATGGTCCAGGATGGCCTGCTGCTCCGCGCGCGTGAGCGTCCAGCCCGTGGGGTTGTTGGGTGCGTTGACGATGAGCAGTCGTGTGGCCGGCGTGATGGCGTCGAGCAGCACCTGCAGGTCCAGAGTCCAGGCACCGCCCTCGGCGCGCAGCGGCACGCACCGCACACGGGCACCCAGCACGGCGGGCTGGGCCGTGAGGTTGGGCCACACGGGCGTGACGGCCACGACCTCGTCCCCCGCATCGAGCAGCGCCTGCATGGCCACCATCAGCGCGCTCACGCCCCCCGAGGTCACGGCGATCCGTTCCGCACCGATGGGGCCATGCAGCGCGCTGGCGTAGGCGGCTATCGCCTGGCGCAGCTCGGGCAGGCCGAGGTTGTGGGAGTAGAAGGTCTCGCCCCGCTGCAGGGACTCGATGGCCGCCTGGCGCACGGGCTCGGGCGTGACCTCGTCGCTTTCGCCGAACCAGAAGGCCAGGACGTCGGCCCGGCCCATGCCGGCGTTGGCGACTTCACGGATCTTGGAGGCTTCGAGGTTTTCTACGGCGAGGCGCATGGGGTGGTCCTTGGAAAGCGCAGGAGTGGCGATGGTCGAGCATAGCGCCAGCTGGAGCGGGGCGGCGCCTTGATGGGAGGCGGCTCGGGTGCAGGGGCGGAAGCCGGGATGTCGCCCCGGCCTCCGCCTTCAAATCAGGCACGCGATCAGATCAGCACACAAACCCAGCAGGCTCCGACAAGCTCAGCCCAAACAACCCAGAAGAACCCTCGAGCCCGTTCACTCCCCCACCAGTTCCCGCACCTGCTGCAGCGCCGCCGGATCCTCCATCGTCGTCAGGTCTCCCGGATCCCTGCGCTCGGCCACCGCCTGCAATGCCCGCCGCAACAGCTTGCCGCTGCGCGTCTTGGGCAGCACGCTCACGAAGTACACGCGCGAGGGCCTCGCCACGGCACCCAGCTGGCTGTCCACCTGCTTCATGACCTCGCCCTCGAGCTTCAGGCGCGCGGCATCGGTGTCGAGTCCGCTCGCATCGCGGGCCACGGCAAAGGCCATGGCCACCTGGCCCTTGAGCGCATCCGCCACGCCCACCACGGCCACTTCGGCGATGTTGGGGTGCGCGGCAATGCTCTCCTCGATCTCGCGCGTGCCCAGGCGGTGGCCCGCGACGTTGATCACGTCGTCGGTACGGCCCAGGATGAAGTGGTAGCCATCGGCATCGCGGATGCCCCAGTCGAAGGTGCTGTAGATCAGTCGGCCAGGGATGCTCTTCCAGTAGGTGTTGACGAATCGCGCGTCGTCGCGCCACACGGTCTGCATGCAGCCGGGGGGCAGCGGGCCCTCGATGGCTACCACGCCCTTCTGGTTCTCGCCCGCCAGCTCCTGGCCCGTGGCTTCGTCGATGAGCTTCACGTCATAGCCGTACATCGCCTTGCCCGGGCTGCCGAAGCGCGTGGTTTGGGGTTCCACGCCATTGGCCAGCGTCAGGATGGGCCAGCCGGTTTCGGTCTGCCAGTAGTTGTCGATGATGGGCACCGAGAGCGCGTCGCTGATCCACTGGGCCGTGGGCTCATCGAGCGGCTCGCCGGCCAGCCACAGGGCCTTGAGGCTTTTCACGCTGTATCTGGCCAGGTAGGCAGGGTCCTGCTTCTTGAGCACCCGCACCGCCGTGGGCGCCGAGAACATGTGGGTGACCTGGTACTTCTCGACAATGCTCCACCACACGCCCGCGTCGGGGCGCGTGGGCAGGCCCTCATACATGATGGTGGTCATGCCCGCGATGAGCGGGCCGTAGATGATGTAGCTGTGCCCCACCACCCAGCCGATGTCGCTGGTCGCGAAATACACCTCCCCCGCCTTCGCGTCAAAGATGTGCTTCATGCTGGCCGCCAGCGCCACCGTGTAGCCACCGGTGTCGCGCTGCACGCCCTTCGGCTTGCCCGTGGTGCCGCTGGTGTAGAGCGTGTAGCTGGGGTGCGTGGACTCGACCCATTCGCAGGGGACCACGGTGGCCAGGTGTTTTTCGCGCAGCGGCGCCCAGTCGTGGTCGCGGCCGGGCTGCAGGTGCATCGGCGCCAGGCCCCGGTTGACCATGAGCACGGCGGCGGGCTTGTGCCTGGAGAGCGCGATGGCCTCGTCCAGCAGCGGCTTGTAGGGCACGACCTTGCCGCCGCGCGAGCCCGCATCGGCGCTGACCACGGCCACGGGTTCGGCGTCCTCGATGCGCGAGGCCAGCGAGCCCGAGGCAAAACCGCCAAACACCACCGAATGCAGTGCGCCAATGCGCACGCAGGCCAGCATGGCGAACGCCGCCTCGGCGATCATGGGCATGTAAATGAGCACGCGGTCGCCCTTCTTCACGCCCAGCGACAGCAGCACGGCCGCCATGCGCTGCACCTCGGCGTGCAGCTCGGCAAAGCTGTAGCTGCGCTCTGTGCCGGTTTCGGTGGAGATGGCCACCAGCGCGGGCTGGCTGGCGCGCGTGGCGAGGTGGCGGTCGACCGCGTTGTGGCACAGGTTGGTGGTGCCGCCCACGAACCACCGGGCAAACGGCGGGTTGCTGTAGTCGCACACCTGCAGGGGCGGGGTCTGCCAGTCGATCAGCCGGGCCTGCTCGGCCCAGAAGGCGTCGCGGTGATCAATGGACTGGCGGTAGAAATCGGCGTAGCGGCTCATCGTGGTGTCTCCTCGGCATCTCTTCCGGCCCGCCTGGATGGCAGGTTTTGAATTCATAATTATTCATGACGGGCTTGCGGCAAACTGACGCAACCGGCAGGGAACACCGCGCCACGCCCTGTGCACCCTCCCATCCAGGCCCCTCCCATCCGCTGTGCGCAGGGGTCAGGGCGCAGGAAGAACCCCTCGGCGGCAGGGACGGCGCGCCACCGGATGGCGGCGCGGAAACAACGGTGGGCCCCGGACCGTCACGGGTTGGGCGGATACTCGCGCGCTGCATGCATTCGCGCATGCAGCGCGCAACCCCCATCGAGACGTCCCGCCCAGAACTTTCATGCCATGACCTCCGCGCACCCTGCCCCGCCGCCGGACGAGACGGCCGCCACCAGCCCTGCCCCGGTTCCTTTCGCCGAGGCTTTCCGCTTCTGGCTCAAGCTGGGCTTCATCAGCTTTGGCGGGCCCGCCGGACAGATCGCGATCATGCACACCGAACTGGTGGAGCGGCGGCGCTGGATCAGCGAACAGCGCTTTCTGCACGCGCTCAACTACTGCATGCTGCTGCCCGGCCCCGAGGCCCAGCAGCTGGCGACCTACATCGGCTGGCTCATGCACCGCACCTGGGGCGGCATCGTGGCGGGTGCGCTGTTCGTGCTGCCCTCGCTGTTCATTCTGGTGGCGCTGTCGTGGGTGTACCTGCGTTTTGGCGATGTGCCGGCGGTGGCGGGCGTGTTCTTTGGCATCAAGCCCGCCG
Source organism: Acidovorax sp. A79 (assembly GCF_041154505.1). Classification (GTDB taxonomy): domain Bacteria; phylum Pseudomonadota; class Gammaproteobacteria; order Burkholderiales; family Burkholderiaceae_C; genus Acidovorax. The sequence goes on along the minus strand of NZ_AP028672.1, from coordinate 136,031 downwards.
TGACGGCGCTGGTGCTGCATGCCGCGCACCGCATCGGCACCCGCGCGCTCAGGAACCGGTGGATGTGGGGCATCGCGGCTGCGTCCTTCGTGGCGATTTTTGCGTTCCACGCCCCCTTCCCCGCCATCGTCCTGGCGGCGGGCCTCATCGGCCACTTCGGTGCCCGGCGCTGGCCGGCGGTGTTCGCCCTGGGGGGCGGGCATGCGGGCGCGGCCAGGGGCTACGGCCCGGCCCTGATCGACGACGACACCCCGACACCGGCGCACGCCCGCTTCTCGCGCGGCCACCTGGCCAGGGTGCTGGGGGCGGGCCTGGCCCTGTGGCTGGCGGCCATGGCGGTGCTGGTGGCCACGCAGGGCTGGGAAGGCACGCTCACCCAGATGGGCTGGTTCTTCACCAAGGCCGCGCTGCTGACGTTTGGCGGCGCCTACGCCGTGCTGCCCTATGTGTACCAGGGCGCGGTCGAGCACTACCAGTGGCTCAATGGCCCGCAGATGATCGATGGCCTGGCGCTGGGCGAGACCACTCCGGGTCCGCTCATCATGGTGGTGGCCTTCGTCGGTTTCGTGGGAGGCTGGCTGCAGCAGGTGTGGGGGCCCGATGCGCTGTTCGCGGGCGCGGCGGCTGCGGCCGTGGTGGTGACCTTCGTCACCTTCCTGCCATCGTTCATCTTCATCCTGGCCGGCGGCCCCATGGTGGAGGCCACCCATGGCAGGCTGGGCTTCACCGCGCCGCTGTCCGCCATCACCGCCGCCGTGGTGGGCGTGATCCTGAACCTGGCGCTGTTCTTTGCCTACCACCTGCTGTGGCCCCAGGGCTTTGGCGGCGCGTTCGATGCGATCTCCGCCGTGATTGCCCTGGGAGCGGGGGTGGCGTTGTTCCGCTTCAAGGCCGGCGTGCTGCCATTGCTCGGCGGCTGCGCGGCGGTCGGGCTCGCGGTGACACTTCTCAAGCCGTGGCTGTGACCTGAGCCCATGGGAGGCTGGCGCGCCCCCGGCTTCGGCGCCGCTGATTTGCTATGTTTTTTATAGCTTCCGGCGCATGAAGGGAAAGCGCCAGCGCCCCAAAAGACCTGATGCCGGGCTACTTGATCAGACCGAGCACATCCTTGAAGGCCGGGTGCTCGCAGCTGCCCAGCCATTCAAACGCCACCATCTCGGTCGTCACCAGTTCCGCCCCCGCGCCGGCCAGGCGGTCGAAGGCCGCGTCGCGGTTGCGCTCCGTGCGCGAGCCGCAGGCATCGGTCACGACCCAGACCTCGAATTCGTCGTCGATCAGGTCCAGCGCGGTCTGCAGCAGGCAGACGTGCGCCTCGCACCCGGCGATGACGATGGTGCCGCGCTCGGCGCCTTGTGCGGTGGCGGGTTTCTGCAGGTGCTTGGGCAGGCTGCGCGCGTTGCCGCCCTGGGGCTTCGCGGGCGGGCGCAGCCATTCGCCCAGGCCTTCCTCGGCCGCGCTGAAATGCATCTTGGCCAGGGTTTTCTGGCACAGGGCGCGCAGCGCGGCATCATTGGCGCCCAGGCGCGAGGGATTCTGCTCCGTGCCCCACACGGGCACCTCCAGCATGCGCGCGACCTCGGCCAGGCGGCGGGCATTGGCCAGCACGGCAGGGCCCTCGAAGATCGCGGGCATCAGGCGCTCCTGGTAGTCGACCAGGACGAGTTGGGATTCAGTGGCGTCAAGCAGCATGGTGTGGACCGCTCCGGGCGGCCGGATTCTCTGGAAATGGGGCATTGTCGCAGCCCCGCCGGCGTGCCCGCCGATCAGGAGGGCTGCAGGCGCAGCAGCTGGCCCTGCGGGCTGTCGGTCAGCAGGTAGATCAGGCCGTCAGGCCCCTGGCGCACGTCGCGGATGCGTTCGCCCTGGCCCTGCAGCAGCTTTTCCTCGCGCAAGACCTTGCCCGGGGCGACTTCCAGCCGGTGCAGGGTGCCGAACTTGAGAGACCCCACGAACAGGCTGCCCTGCCACGCCGCGCCGTAGCGCGCGCTGGTGAGGAACGCCATGCCCGAGGGTGCAATCGACGGCACCCAGTAGTGCAGCTGCTGCTCCATGCCCGCCTTGGCCGTGCCTTCACCCATCTTGCCGCCCCCGTAGTTCTCGCCGTAGGTGATCACGGGCCAGCCGTAGTTGCGGCCGGGTCGGGGCAGGTTGATCTCATCGCCCCCCTGGGGGCCGTGCTCGTGCATCCACAGCTGGCCGTCAGGGCCCAGGGCGGCGCCCTGGGGATTGCGGTGGCCGTAGCTCCAGATCTCCGGCAAGGCGCCCGCGCGCTGGCGAAACGGGTTGTCGGCCGGCACCGCGCCGTCCGGGGTGATGCGCACGATCTTGCCGTGGTGGTTGTCGAGCCTTTGCGCATCGTCCTTGCGCTGGTAGCGCTCGCCCAGCGCCAGGAACAGGTTGCCGTCCGCCGCCTGCACGATGCGGCAGCCGAAATGCTGGGCGCTGTCCACCTTGGGTTGCTGGCTGAAGAGGACCTTGACCTCCTGCAGGCTGCGCGCATCCGCGGACAGCATGGCCCGTGCCAGCGCCGTGCTGTTGCCGGACGCGCCACCCGGGGCGGGCTCCGAAAAGCAGAAGAAGATGCGGCGGTTGCGGGCGAAGTCGGCATCGGTCACCACGTCCAGCAAGCCGCCCTGCCCGCCCGCGGCGACGGCCGGCACGCCCGCCAGCGCGGGTCCCACCTGCCCGCCCGCGCTGACCACCCGCATCCGGCCCCGCCGCTCGGTGACGAGAAACTGCCCTTCGGGCAGGAAGGCCACGGCCCAGGGGTGTTCCAGCCCCCGTGCCACGGTTGCCACGGACACGCCCGGCGGCGTGCCCTGGGCGGAAACACCGCCATGGTGGGCGCCCGCCACGGCCCAAAGCGCCGCCAGGCAGGCCCGCGCGGCCCGCGAAAGGGGCATTTTCCGTGTCCATTCCATCTCGTGGCGCTCCTGAAAAAGTTGAACACCATACCCCCAGAGCCGCCGCCCGGCCAGGCCTGACATGGCGGCCCTCCACCGCGGCGCAGCCGCGGATTCCCTCCGGCAAATCCCTGTTCGGGATTTACTTGAACGAAATCAACAGCTTGCACAGGTGATTATTTTTGATAAGTAAGCATACCGTGGTACCCTTCGCCCCCATGTCCCGATGGCTTTGCACCCTCCTCCTGGTCTGCGCAACCTCTGCCCAGGCTGCGCCGCAAGCGGCAAACCCCGACGATATGGACCGGTTCATCACCGACAAAGGCCTGCTCACGCGGCTGGAGGATGTGAGCCACCGGGTAGCCGACAAGGCCCATACGGTGGCGGACCGCGCGTCCGGGCTCGTCGTGAACGCCATGGGATTCCTGGGCGTACCGTACAAGCGGGGCGGAAACAGCGCGGAAACCGGCTTCGACTGCAGCGGCTTCGTGCGGGCCATGTACGAGCAGACCGTGGGCCTGCTGCTACCCCGCCGGGCCGACCAGCAGGCTGCCGCCACCCAGGTCATTGACAAGAAGGAGCTTCAGCCCGGGGATCTGGTGTTCTTCAACACCATGCGCCGCAACTTCAGCCATGTGGGCATCTACGTGGGGGACAACAAGTTCATCCACGCTCCCCGCAGCGGCGCCGAAATCCGCGTGGAAGACATGGGCGTGGCTTACTGGGCACGCCGCTTCAACGGCGCCCGCCGCGTCGCGGGCTCGGGCAGCGACGACCTCGCGCAAGCCAAATAGCAACCACGCCGCTCGCCCGGCCAGGATGTCCCCTCGCAGGCGCCCTGCCTGCGGCTAGCGTTTGATCTCGTACACCGTCTCGGTGCTGCGGATCGGTTCCCCCACCACATTCACCGGGCCTATCGACGGGTCGCGCAGCATGGCCTTGGCCTTGGCCATATCGGCCTGGTACGTGGCGCGTGCCTGGGATTCGCAGCTGCGGCGGTCCGCCGAGGGCATGGCCCGGCATTCCTCCAGGCTCACCTTCAACCCACCGCCGGCTTCGCGGATGGCGGTCTGGTAGCGCTGCTGGGGCGTGGTGTCCGGTACCGCGCCGCGGGACAGTGAGGCCTCGTCGCCACTTTGGGCCGCGGCGGTCGTGGGCCCCGCCAATGCCGCCCCCAGCGCGAGCACCGCCACAAACACCAGGGGGAAGGAACGGGTCTTGAAATTTGTTGTCATCGGTCTTCCTTTCAGTGGAGACGCTTCACTGTACGGCGCCGCCGGTCCCGCAGGCGGCAAGTACCCGCCGCGCCGTGGTGTCGGACGGGACCCACAGCCGACCCCTTCATGACGCCGGACCTCGCTTTCCACACCCACCCGTGTCGGGAACCCGCGCCCCGCAATGGGACGCGCACAGTGCGCGTTGTCCGACAAGCTGGCCGCGCGCGCGCTCCTTAGAGTGGGCAGATCGCGTCGCAGCATGCAGGGGAAACATCATGGGAACATTGTTAGGAACATTGCTGGTGGGTTTGATGGTCGGGCTTCTGGCCCGTGCCCTGAAACCCGGGGAGGACAAACTCGGATGGATACTGACCGCGCTGCTTGGGGTGGCGGGCTCGTTTCTCGCCACCTATCTGGGTTTGGCGATGGGCTGGTATGCACAAGGGGAAGCCGCTGGCTGGATCGCGTCTGTCGTGGGGGCCATGCTGCTTCTGGCCGCGTTCACCCTCGTCAAGGGAAAAACCTGAAACGGCCGCTGAAGAATCTCCTTGCGCGGCCTCGGGCGTTGCCCTTTGCCAACCACCACCGCATCAGGTACAACCCGCCCATGCCCACTTCCTTGCAAATGGCGGCCGGCAACGCGGCCCTCACCGCTGCCGTGCAGCGCAGCCGCAAATTGCTGCATCGGCGCGCATTGGTCGCGGCGGCCGCCAGTTCCCTGCCCGTGCCAGGGCTCGACTGGGCCGTGGACGCGGCGCTGCTGTCCCGCCTGCTTCCGCAGATCAACGCCGAGTTCGGCCTGTCCGCGCAGCAGATCGACCAGCTCGATCCGCACAAGCGCGAGCAGGTGCAGAAGGCCGTGGCCCTCGTGGGCTCCGTGCTGATCGGCAAGCTGGTGACGCGCGAGCTGGTCATCCGGGCCACTCAGACCGTGGGCGTGCGCCTGACCGCCAAGCAGGCGGCGAAGTACGTGCCGCTGGCGGGCCAGGCGGTGGCCGCGGGCATCGGCTATGCCACGCTGCGCTACCTGGGCGAGCAGCACCTGCGCGACTGCGTGCGCGTGGTGCGGGAGGTCGGCCTGCAGCTGCCCGCCCCCGCCCGCACCTAGCGTGGCCTGACCTCGCTTACTCCGCCGCGCAGACGAAGCTGCTGGCATCCTCCACGCTGCCCGAGCCCTTGTATTTGGCGAACTTCGGGTAGGCACACAAGGGCCGTGTGCGATTGGGCATGTCGGTGCTGGCAGGCAGTGCCTTGGCGGCAAGGGTCTCGGGTGCCACGCCCTTCTCCACCCAGTCCACCATGGCCTGGATCGAATCGAAATTGTCCGTGGCCGGGCCGCCCGAGCAGTGGTTCATGCCGGGCACCAGGAAGGTGCGCGCGAAACCCTGCGTGGCCGCGATACCTCCGTGGTGGGACGCCAGGCGCTCGTAGTAGTCCAGGGTGTCCAGCGCCGAGAAGATCGGGTCGGACATGCCATGGATGAACAGCATCTTGCCGCCGCGCTGCTTGAACGCGGCGAGCTTGTCGTCGCGGTACGTGTCGTAGATGGCCGAGTAGGCCTCCATGCGCGCGGGGTCGGTGTCGAAGTTGAACGTCAGCGGGTTGAACGTGAGGTCCGGCGGGGTGAGGAATTCGTTGACCAGAGCGTCCACCATCAGCGTGATGTAGCGCGCATCCGGCGTGGCGGTGGTGGAGCTGCCCAGCGTCCAGCTGCGCCAGCCCGGGGCGGCCAGGCCCGGGTCCCACGGCTGGCCCGCATACAGCGCCTGGCCGGCCGAGTTGCGCGGGCCCGCGAACACGCTCTTGAGCGCCCCGACCTGGGCGCTGCTCAGGCAGTCGGCCTGCTTGCCGCCGCGGCACTGGAGCACGGCGGGGTCGAACTGGCAGGCCTTGACGTTGTTCACCATGCCGTCGGCCACGCCATCGGCGGCATCGCACGACGCCTTCACGCCGTTGGCCACCAGCTGGAGGTCGGCATTGCTGAAGGCCTGCGACAGGATGCGCTTGCCCGCCGCGTCCTGCGGGGTGATGGCGTTGAACTGAATGGTGTTCCACATCGCCGCCACCGTAGCGCCGCTCGACACGCGCATGGCGGGCGCGCCGGCGGTGATGGCGTCGAAGTAGTCCGGGAACCGCTGCGAGAACATCATGCCCTGGCGCCCGCCGCCCGAGCAGCCCGAGAAGTACGAATGGTCGGGCCTGCGGCCATACAGGGTCGAGATCAGCGACTTGGCGGCCACGGCCGTCTTGTCGTAGGAGTTGTAGGCATGGTCGATGCGCGCCTGCGGGTCCGCCCCGAAGCTGGCCGAGGTGCCGCTGTGCCCCGCGTCGGTGGAGACCACCGCGAAGCCCTGCCCCAGCGGCGACGGCGTGCCGCCCGAGATGCTGGAGCTGAGGGAGGTGTCGCGCAGGATGCCGTCATTGCCGCCGCCACCGATGAACAGGAAACGCCCGTTCCATTGGTCCGGCAGGCTCAGCTGGAAGCCGATGGCGTAGTTCTTGCCATCGACGCCCACGCGGGGGTTGATGCTGCCCGTGACCACGCAGTGGCCGGGCAGGAAGGCGCCGGTGCTCGCGCCGCCCGGCCGCCTGGTGTCCGCCGCCACGTAGCTCGCCGTGAGCGTGGTGGCCGCGAGGCTCGCCTGGCTGGGCAGCGCAGCGCAGGCCGCCGCCGGGGTGGCGGGCTGGGCCGAGGCATCGCCATTGCCGCCGCCGCAGGCCGCCATCAACAAGGGCATGGCAAGCGCGGCGGGGACGACCTGGCGGCGCAGCCGGGATGGGCGCGCGGCCGTGGAGGCGGGTGGCAGGGCCCGCGAGGCATGGGCAAAAGGCATGGTGTATGTCTCCTGAGGTGGTGGGTGGGGTGTTTGTGCTGTGTGGCGCCGGGGATGCAGGGCGCAGCGCTGACAGGGCGCGGGTGCGCCGTGGCGCCGGCCGCCCGCGTGCGCAGGTGCAGGAGTGCTGGAGGTGGCCTGGGTGGGGCCTGAGCGGCGTCAACCGCTCTGCCGCGCTGTCAGCCCATCAATCCGCCTTGAAGCCTGTGGCGGCCACGGCCTTGCCCCAGGTGACCGTGTCGGCGGCGATGGTGCGGGCAAAGTCCTGCTGGCTCGTGCCCGTCACGCGGAAACCCGCCTCCTCCATCTTGGCCCGGCCCTCGGGCGACTGCACGGCCTTGACGATGTCGGCATTGAGCCTGGCGATGATCTCCGGCGGCGTCTTGGCGGGTGCCACGATGCCGAACCACGAGGAGAACTCCAGGTTGGCGTAGCCCTGCTCCTTGATGGTGGGCACGTCCGGCAGCGTGTTGGTGCGGGTGGCGCCCGTGGTGCCCAGCGCGGCCAGCTTGCCGGCCTTGACGTTGGGGGCGGCCAGGCCCACGCTGGCGAACACGCCCTGCACGTCGCCGCTGAACAGCCCGCCCAGCGCATCGGCCGTGTTCTTGTAGTGCACGGGCTCGGGCCTGAGCTTGACCGCATCGCCAAACATGAAGGCGCCGAAGTGCCCGGGCGTGCCCGCGCCGAAGGTGGCCAGGAACAGGCCCTTTTGCTGCTTGGTCCAGTCCACGAATTCCTTCACGTTGCGCGCCGGCACCTTCTGTGGATTGACCAGCAGCACGAAGTCGGAGGTGACCACCTGGCTCACGGCCGTGAAGTCCTTGGCCGGGTCGTAGGGCAGCTTGTTGTAGCTGCTGGGCGCAATGCTGAGCTGGCCCGTTTCACCCAGCATCAGCGTGTAGCCGTCGGGCGCGGCACGCGCCGCTTCGCCCGCCGCGATCAGCCCGCCCGCGCCGGGCTTGTTGTCCACGATCACGCCCGCGTTGCCCCAGCCTTCGGACAACTTTTGCGCCAGCAGGCGCGCCACGATGTCCGGCCCCGTGCCCGCCGGAAAGCCCACGATGATGCGCACGGGCTTGCTGGGGTACGTGGCTGCCCCCTGCGCCTGGGCGCCGGCCCAGGGCATCAGCCCTGCGAGCATGGCGGCGGCCAGAAGGGCGCGGCGTGGCGTGGCGATGAAAGAGGTGGGCTTGGCGGTGGTCTTCATGGATGTCTCCAGGGTTCTTGTACGTTGGGAAGATTCAAAAATTCAGAAATTGCCCGGTGTGCCGGGCGCTAGCGCAGCTCAAAAAAGCGCATGGCCACCGCATCCGGGTAGCGCGCGCCGGTGCCGACGAACATGCGCTCGGCGATCCAGGCCAGCGCCGGGGACGCGGTCTCGAAGCTCGGGCTGCAGCGGAAATAGACTTGCGCCGGGTCCACCGCCTCGCCGCGCACCAGGCGGGCGATCAGCTCGGCCGGGCCGGAGCGCACGGCCCGGTTTTGTACGTAGATGAGATCGCCACCATCGGTTTCGAGCACGTAGCGGGCGTCCAGCTCCGACAGCCGGTCGTTCACGATGAGCTGGAAGTCCGCACCGCCGGGCAGCACCCGTGCGCGCCAGCCGTCGCCAGAGGCGCTGCCGCCCAGGATGGGAATCAGCCGGCGCAGCCCGTGCACGGTGTGGCCCACCTCCTGGGGGGTGCCGACCTCCACGCGCAGGTCGGCAAAAAATCGGAATTGCGGGTCGGGCAAGGGGATGAGGTCAGGCATGGGACCTAGCGTAAGTCCCGTTGCCACCCAAGCCTGTCATCCCAGAGGATGACGGGATAACCCGGGCTTTCGGCAACGGAATCGGGGGCGTTTTCAGCGCACACTCCACGCTTTCGGCAACGAACACTCCAATTTCCGACTTTTCCCATGCGGCAGTGGCTCCCCCCTTCCCTGCAGAAAGCACCCGGCCGGCAGGTGCTGCAAAACCCCGCCAGCGAGACCCTGGCGAGCATGGTCCACCGCCTGGGCGGCAACGGCTTTGCCAAAGGGCTTCTGCAGGACCTGGAGCCCGTGCTGCCTGCAGCCTCGTGGTCGGTGTACCGGACGGGCCACCGCTGCAAGCCCACGCTGTTCATGTCGGCCAGCCGGGGCGTGCCCGACACCACGCAGGATTGCTGGTGGGCGTACCTCTCGGGCCCCTACCGCAGCGATAGCACCTGGGGCCGGGCTTTTGATGAAGCACCGTTTGCCCAGCCCGAGACGCGGCTGTGCCACGTCACGGCCACCGAGGTGGAGGGCGAGCACCGTGCCCGGGTGTATGAGGCCCACGGCGTGGCCGAGCGCGTGTCGGTGGTCGAATACGAAAGCGATGGCTCGGTGTTCGCCGTCAACTTCTACCGCCACCAGCACCAGCGGGCGTTCAGCGACCGGCAGATCGGCGCCTTCGAGTCCGTGGCGCCCGTGCTGCTGGCCCTCACGCGCAAACACATTGTTCTGTCGCACCCGTTTCCACCCACAGCCACGGCTGCCTGGCGAACAGAGGACAGCCGCCCAGGCCCGGCAACGTTGACCGTGAATACATCGGGCGCCCCCGCACTCCTGCCAGCCGACGCCGCACTCGCCCCGCTGGCCGCCGATGGGCTGCCGGTGCTGCGCATGCGCCTGGTGCGCCTGCAGGCCGAGCTGACCGACCGCGAATTGGACGTGTGTGCCCGGCTGCTGCAGGGCATGACGCACGAGGGCATCGCCAGCGACCTGGGCCTGAGCGTGCCCACCGTCAAGACCTACCGCAACCGCGCCTTCGCGCGCCTGGGCATCCACTTTCGCAACGAGCTGTTTGCGCGGGTGCTGGGCGGATAGAAAGGGCCTCCCCCGCTCTCACAATCTCAGACGCCCGGCGACCATGGCGGTGGCCGCCGCCGGATGGTCTGCGCCTTCACGATGGCCGTGCTCGTCTGCGCCTTGTCGGCAATGCGGTCCAGCACGCCGTCGAGCTGCTCGATGGAACGCACATACACCCGGGCGACAAAGCAGTCGTCGCCGGTGACCTTGTCGCACTCGCAGAACTCCGGCGTCTCCTGGATCAACTTCTCCACCGCCGCCAGCTGGCCCGGCAGCGGCTTGATGCGCACGATGGCCTGCAGCTGATAGCCCAGCGCGCGCGGTTCGATGTCCACCGTGAACGCGCGGACCACCCCGCGCTCTTCCAGCCGCCGCAGCCGCTCGGACACGCTGGGTGACGACAGCCCCACGCGTTCGCCCAGCACTTTGAGCGAAGTCCGGGAGTCCTGGTGCAGCACGGTCAGGATGGCCTGGTCGATGGAATCCATGGCAAGCAGCTCCTCAGAATCAATGGTTGCCTCAGATTATGAGGATTTATTGAGCAGATGCCTTTTTTCATCCATTCCACGCACGGGCCCGTTTTCCTATAGTCATTCCATCAACTCACGGATGGAATGACACCCATGGACAAGAAAACCCAAGGCACGCTGGAGATGGGCACCGCCATGGCGATCTCGGGCACGATCGGCTGGTTTGTCGTGGAATCCGGCCTGCCGGCACTGAACGTGGTGTTCTGGCGCTGCGTGTTCGGCGCGGCCACGCTGGCGGCCGTGTGCGCCGCCATGGGCCTGCTGCGCGGTGTGCTGACCTGGCGCACGGCAGCGTGGGCGGCCCTGGGCGGCGTGGCCATCGTCACCAACTGGCTCCTGCTGTTTGGCGCGTATTCGCATGCTTCCATTTCGATCGCCACGGCGGTCTACAACACCCAGCCCTTCATGCTGGTGGTGTTTGGCGCCCTGCTCTTTGGCGAGCGCATCACCCCGGCCAAGCTCGGCTGGCTGGCCCTGGCATTCGGCGGCATGCTGCTCATCGTGCAGGCCCGGCCCGGCGCGAGCCAGGGTGGCACGCACTATGCGCTGGGCATCGCCATGGCGCTGGGGGCCGCCTTCTTCTGGGCGGTGGCCTCGGTGGTCGCCAAACGCCTCACCGGCACGCCGCCCCATCTCATCGCCCTGGTCCAGGTCTGCGTGGGCGTGCTCCTGCTGGCGCCGTTTGCCAACCTGGGCACGCCACCGCAGGATGCCCGCACCTGGCTGCTGCTGGTCACGGTGGGCGTGGTGCACACGGGCCTCATGTACATCCTGCTGTACGGCGCCGTGCAGAAGCTGCCCACCTACCTGCAGGGCGCGCTGTCCTTCATCTATCCGGTGGTGGCGATTGGCGTGGACTTCGCCGCGTTTGGCCACCGCCTGCAGCCGGCCCAGTGGCTGGGAGCCGCCGCCATCCTGCTCGCCGCGGCCGCCATGCACCTGCAGGGCAGCCGCCCCCGGGCGACGACCGCCGCGCAACCGGCGGCACAAGGCGCCAAATAGCACCGCATCCCGCCAGGCCCGGCCCATGGGCACGGCACAATCACCGGCCAGTGACACACCCCGGTGACCTCCCTTCCCCCGCCGAGCCGCCCGCACCGCCGCGATCCGACCGCCAGGCGGTGATCGCCGCCTGGGTGGCCGCCCTGCGCCGCCAGGCCGATGCAGCGGCACTGAAGGCCCTGCCCCCGCTGACGGACGCCGAGGCCGCGCGCGTGATGGCGCTGATGCGGGGCGACGAGACCGGCACGGAGACGGCCACGCCGCCCGCCGGGCGCACCGCGCCACCGCCCGGCATCGCCACCGGGCACTTCCGCCCGCGCATCACGCTGATGACCCTGGGCCGGGGCGACGGTCTGCTGGGCCTCAAGCCCCAGGGCAAGATGGGGCCGCGCGGCGACAGCGTGACGCTGGCCCAGATCGACTGGACCTACCGCACCGACGACACACTCCCAGGCGCCATCGCCTGGCAGACGCCTGCGCCCACGTCCATCCTCAACTCGCGCCCCGCCCCGCTGCAGGATCTGTACGACACCGGCGGCCCCGTGGTGCGCATGCAGCGCGACGTGGCGGCCGAGTCGGACGCCATGGACCTCGTGTGGGATCTGGGCCTGTTGCCCGTGGACGCACGCTCGCTGCAATGGCGCAACCGCGATGCCGCCGCCAGCCTGGGCCCGCTGTGGACGCTGGCGCAGGAGGCCTTCTTTGGCGACTTCTGGGCCGAGCAGATCCCCCAACTCCGCGCCAGAGGCTGGAGCGTGGTGGTGCAACCGGGCTTCGCGCACGAGAGCGTGCCCGTGTTGCGCTGGAAGCTGCACATCGCCCCTGACACCGGCGAACTGCTGGGCAAGGAAGTGGACGGCCCGCTGGCCCCGCGCGAACGCCCCGTGCAGAAGCTGCAATTGCCCGAGCGCGAAGGCGCCTGGCTGCTCAGCCTGGGTATCGAGATCGACGGCGAAACGCTGGACCTGGCCCCCATGCTGGCCGACCTGCTGCGCCGCGACGCGCGCTGGCTCAATGCCCGGCAGATGGCCTCCATTGACGACATTGCCATCATTTCGCTGCGCGCCCCGGGCGGCAAACGCATCGACGCGCCCGCCGGCCCGCTCAAGGCCATCGTGGGGGCCATGGTCGACCTGCTGACCGACCCGACCCGCAACCAGCGCAAGGACGGCGACCCGCTGCACCTGGGTGCGTGGGAGGCCCGCCGCATCGAGGCCCTGCGCGCCGGGCTGGTGCTGGCCCACCGCGTGGGCACGGTCAATGGCTGGAACAACGACTGGCAACTGCAGGGCGACGTGGGCCTGGCCCGGCTCGCCAAGCGGTTGCGCACCATCGGCACCCCGCAAGCGGTGGCTGCACCGCAAGGCCTGCAGGTGCAACTGCGCCCCTATCAACTGGAAGGCCTGGCCTGGCTGCAGTACCTGCGCGCCCAGGGGCTGGGCGGCATCCTGGCCGACGACATGGGCCTGGGCAAGACCGCGCAGGCGCTGGCCCACGTGCTGCTCGAAAAGGAGGCCGGGCGCCTCACCCGCCCCGCCCTGGTGGTGCTGCCCACCTCGCTGCTCTTCAACTGGCAGGCCGAGGCCGCGCGCATGGCCCCCGGCCTGCGCGTGCTGGCGCTGCATGGCGCCAGCCGAGGCCAGCGCTATCTGCAGATGGCCGACCACGACCTGGTGCTGACCACCTACCCGCTGCTCTGGCGCGACGTGGAGGCGCTGGCGGCACAGCCATTCCACCTGCTGATCCTGGACGAAGCGCAGATGGTGAAGAACGCCGGCAGCCGCAGCGCCCGCGCCTTGCGCAAGCTGCAGGCCCCGCACCTGCTGTGCCTGACGGGCACGCCGCTCGAAAACCACCTGGGCGAGCTGTGGGCCCAATTCGACTTCCTGATGCCCGGCTTTCTGGGCGATGTGCGCAGCTTCAACGCCCGCTGGCGCAAGCCCATCGAGGAGAACGGCGAAACCCTGCGCGCCCAGCTCCTGTCGCAGCGCGTGCGCCCGTTCATCCTGCGCCGCCGCAAGCAGGACGTGGCCACTGAGCTGCCGCCACGCACCGAGGTCATCCAGCGCGTGCAGTTGCAAGGCAGGCAGCGCGAGCTGTACGAGGCCGTGCGCACCACGGCCGACAAGCAGGTGCGCCGCGCGCTCGAGCGCCAGAGCTTCGACGGCGCGCAGATCACCATCCTCGACGCCCTGCTCAAGCTGCGCCAGGTCTGCTGCGACCCCAGATTGGTCAAAGGCACCACAAAAACGGCGCAGACGATGGAGCGCGCCAAGCTCGAACTACTGGCCGACATGCTGCCCGCCCTGGTCGACGAAGGGCGCCGCGTGCTGGTGTTCTCCCAATTCACCGAAATGCTCGCGCTGGCGGCCGAGCTGCTCGACACCCTGGCCCTGCCCTACCTCACCCTCACGGGCCAGACACCGCCCCGCCAGCGCGGCGCGGTGGTGCGGCGGTTCCAGGCACGGGACGCAACCAGCGCCCCCATCCTGCTCGTCAGCCTCAAGGCCGGGGGCCTCGGCCTGAACCTCACCGCCGCCGACACCGTGATCCACCTCGACCCCTGGTGGAACCCCGCCGTGGAAGAGCAGGCCACCGCCCGCGCCCACCGCATCGGGCAGGACCAGCCGGTGTTTGTCTACAAGCTGGTGGTGGAAGGCAGCATCGAAGAACGCATGCTGGAACTGCAGGCCCGCAAGGCCGCGCTGGCCCAGGGCGTGCTGGGCCACGACGCCGAGGGCGCCGTCAAGTTCAGCGAGGCCGACCTGCACGCCCTGCTGGCGCCCCTTTCCGAACCAGCCAACAACCCGCTGGGCATTCCGGGCGAGGACGCGCTGCGCTGGGGCGGCACGGGCAAACGGCGCCCCCGGCCGCTGCAGCCGCCCGAGGCTTGAAGGTTTTTTGGCTGTCAGCGCTTGTCCAGCAAGCGCTAGCAGCTATCAAATTGAAAGCAGTCCGGGCCCTGTGCCTGCCTGCCCCGAAAAGTGCAGAATTCAAAAGCAAGCAACGGAGTGCGCCCCGCCCACCCCGTCCCTAGAGTGCATGGCATCGCAACCCACCTTGTGAGCCATCCACCATGAATCCGAACTCCGCCCACCTCCACGCGAAAGCCCCGCCCCTGCATTCCACCCGCGTTGCCACCATGCCCCACCGCGCAACACCCTCCGCCAAGGCCGCACAGGCCGCTGCCGCCACCCAGGCCGACCCGCGCTGGGCGGCGGTGGTGGCGCGCAGCGCGGCGGCGGATGGCAGCTTCTGGTACTCGGTGCAGACCACGGGCGTGTACTGCCGCCCCAGTTGCGCGGCGCGCACGCCCCGGCCCGAGAACGTGCGTTTCCATGCCAGCTGCGACGAGGCTGAAGCAGCCGGATTTCGCCCCTGCCAGCGCTGCAAGCCCCGGCAGCCCTCGGCGCTGGCACACCATGCCGAGCTGGTCACGCAGGCCTGCCGCATCATCGAAGCCGAAGAAGCCACCACGCTCGATGCGCTGGCGGCCCGCGTGGGGCTGAGCAGTTCGCACCTGCACCGCGTCTTCAAGCAGGCCACCGGCCTCACGCCCAAGGCCTACGCCGCCGCCCGGCGGGAGCAGCGTGTGCGCAGTGCCCTCGAGCAACAACCCACGGCCTCCGTGACAGACGCCATCTACGGCGCGGGCTACCAGTCGAGCAGCCGGTTCTATGAGAAATCCGCCCAGGTGCTGGGCATGACCCCCACGCGCTACCGCGCGGGCGGCGCGGCGCAGCGCATCCGCTTTGCGGTGGGGCAGTGCTCGCTGGGCGCGATCCTGGTGGCGCACAGCGGCCAGGGCCTGTGCGCCATCCTGCTGGGCGACGACCCCGAAGCCCTGGTGCACGACCTGCAGGACCGTTTTGCCCAGGCCCAGCTGGTGGGCGGCGATGCGCAATTCGAATCGCTCGTGGCCCAGGTCGTGGCCTTTGTCGAAGCGCCCGGCCTGGGCCTGGACTTGCCGCTGGACGTGCGGGGCACGGCCTTCCAGCAGCGCGTGTGGCAGGCGCTGCGTGCCATTCCCCCGGGGCAGACCGCCAGCTATGCCGACATCGCCCGGCGCATCGGCGCGCCCACCGCCACCCGCGCCGTGGCGCAGGCCTGTGGCGCCAACACGCTGGCGGTGGCCATACCGTGCCACCGGGTGGTGCGCAGCGACGGCGCGCTCTCGGGCTACCGCTGGGGCGTGGAGCGCAAGCGGGCGCTGCTGGACCGCGAAGCCGGCGCCGCTGAACCAGCACACACGCGGGAGAAGGCCGCATGAGTGCCCTGCCCCAGGACACGCACCCCTGGCCTGCCCGCGTGGCGGCCCTCGACTGGGCCCAGGCCACCGACGACCTGCACACGCAGGGGCATGCGGTGCTGCCTCGGCTGCTGGGCGAGCACGAATGCACAGCGCTCGCGGGGCTGTACCGCCACGCCGGCCCGCCCCTGTTCCGCAGCCGCGTGGTGATGCAGCGCCACGGTTTTGGCCTGGGCGAGTACCAGTACTTCAGCTACCCGCTGCCGGACGTGGTGGCCGGGCTGCGCGATGCGCTATACCCCCATCTGTGCCCCATCGCCAACCACTGGAACGCCGCCATGGGCATCGATGCGCGCTACCCGCCGCGCCATGCCGACTTCATCGCGCGCTGCCATGCTGCGGGCCAGTTGCGCCCCACGCCGCTGCTGCTGCAGTACGCGAGCGGCGACTACAACTGCCTGCACCAGGACCTGTACGGCGAGCACGTGTTCCCGCTGCAGCTGGCCATCCTGCTGTCGGAGCCCGGCCGCGACTTCACCGGTGGCGAGTTCGTGCTGACCGAGCAGCGCCCGCGCATGCAGTCGCGCGCCGAGGTCGTCCCCCTGCGCCAGGGCGATGCCGTGGCCTTCGCCGTGCACCACCGCCCGGTGCAGGGCACGCGCGGCGCCTACCGCGTCCACATGCGCCACGGCGTGAGCCGCGTGCGCTCGGGGCAGCGGCACACGGCGGGCATCATCTTTCACGATGCTGCATAGCGATGCTCCCGCTGAGGCGCCTTCGGGGCCTTCACCCCTCTCTCGCTGCGCGGGAGGGGCCGCGCCCGGTGGCCTGGCGGAGCCAGTTCCACGGGCGCGCTCGCCCGGATCGCGCCCGTTGCACCGGGTCGGGCCATCACGCTAGAACCATGAATCCATGAACCTCGGTCTTTTTGATGAACTGCCCGCCACGCCCCAGGCGCCCGAATGGCTGGAGTCAGGCGCCGTGGTGCTGCGCGGCTTTGCCCTGGCGCAGGCGGCGCAGCTGCTGCAGGCCGTCGAGGCGGTGGCGGCCCGCGCACCGTTCAGGCACCTGGTCACGCCCGGCGGCAAGCGCATGTCGGTGGCCATGACGAACTGCGGGCCGCTGGGGTGGATCAGCGACCGCAGCGGCTACCGCTACGGTCCCACGGACCCGCTGACGGGCGAACGGTGGCCGCCCATGCCGGAGGTTTTCCATGCGCTGGCCCGCGAGGCCGCCGGGGCGGCGGGCTACCCCGGCTTCGCGCCCGACGCCTGCCTCATCAACCGCTACAGCCCGGGCACGCGGCTGTCACTCCACCAGGACCGCGACGAGGGCAACTACGACCACCCCATCGTGTCCGTCAGCCTGGGCATCCCGGCGGTCTTCCTGTGGGGTGGCGCGCAGCGCACGGACAAGGCCCGCCGCGTGGGGCTGCTGCATGGCGACGTGGTCGTGTGGGGCGGCCCGGCGCGCCTGCGGTTCCATGGCGTGCTGCCGCTGGCCGAGGCCGCGCATGCGCTGACGGGCGCGCAGCGCATCAACCTCACCTTTCGCCGGGCGCGCCAGGAACCTGGGCCGGTCTCTTCAGCAGGCGGCGCTGCCTAGCGCGGGTACCCCGTCTGCGACGCGATGGAGGCCAGCAGGTGGTCGGCCGCCGCGCGCCCGCGCAGGCTGTCGGCCACGGTGAGCCGCTTGCCGTTGCGCAGCTCCACCTCGATGCGGTAGAAGGTCTCCTGCCGCGCCCCCGTCTGGGTGGAATAGCTTTCGGCCACCCGCAGCCGGGCGATGTCCGTGGCGGGCGCCTGGTGGTGGACCAGCATGAGCCCCAGGAGCCGCCGCTCGGTGCGGATGCCCCGGCCGTCCAGCTCCACGCTGAGGCTGTTGGCCACCGCGTAGAAGCCGCCCACCACCGCCGCCCCGCCCAGGCCGCCGAAGGCGATGAGGAAGAGCACCGGCACATCCTGGCCGCCCGCCAGCGCGGCAATGCCCACGAACACCGCCCCGGCGAGCATCCAGACGATGGTCTGCTTCCAGGCGCGCCCATACGGCAGGTACAGCCGCACCCCACCGGGAATGCGCTCCAGCTCGCTCACCGCGGCCACCTCGGCGTGGCGCATTTCCCGCAGCTGCGGATGCTGCGCCGCGTCCGCGCGCGCCCCGTGGGAAGCCGCGCCGGTGGCGTACACCGGCACGTCGAACACACGCAGGAACCTGAGCCCGGGATCGGCCGATTCCACCTGCAGCCGCCATGCGTGGTGTTCGCTGTCCACCGGCTCCGTGGCGGGCAGGCCCGCCGGCACCCGCAGGCGCAAACCCAGCTGGATGCCATCGCCCCGGGGCTCGACCTGGGCCACGCCCTGGCTCTGCCATACCGTGGTTTCGCGCGACTCGCTCTTGCCGCCAGTGCGGCTGCGGTAGTGCCGCACGCAGCTGAGCGTGACCGCGAAGTGCTGCTGCCCGGGCCGGTGCGCCACGGGTAGCGCGAGCGTGGCGCCAAAATCGCCGCCGATGGCGCCTGGAAACGGGTCCAGCACCAGCCGTACATCGCCAAAGCGCCAGGCATCCAGCGTGGCCCGCACGGCCCACACCAGCGTCGCGACAGCCGCCAGCAGCAGGGCCCCGAACACGGCCACCAGCAGGTACTGGGGGCCGTCCAGCGCCTCGTCCCGGTGGGCGATCGCGGACGGCCATGCGATCGCATTGCAGACCAGGGCAAATGTCCATGCGACCCACACCTCATAGCGCTTGTTCGACCGGATGCTGTTGCCCGCCCAGGCCGGCCGCCCCATCCAGGGCTGGGCCGATGCCTCCAGCGCCTGCGTGCCGCGCCCGGCGCGGGGGCCGCGCCATGCGCCATGGAGCATGCCCAGGCCCACGCCGCCGAACAGCACCACGAACAGCATCTTGAACAGCTGCATGCCCGGGCGCAGGCTGCGGTCCAGCACGGCCTCGTGGGGGTTCGACGGGTTCACCCAGGCCTGCACCGGCTGGCCCTCGCGCTGGGCAGCCTCCAGGCGTTCCCCCAGCTGCTCCTGGAAGTCGCCGATGTTGTCCGCGCCGGACCCAATCGCCACGCGCTGGCCTTGATAGTCCCGGCCCCCCACCTGGTAGCGGTAGCTGGCCGACACGCTGTAGGTGGTGGACTTGCTGCCACGCGAGGTCTCCAGACGCGCCGACACCAGCGTGGCCGACACCGGCTGCCAGCCCTGCATGCGACCCCAGTCGTACAGCGTGGGCAACACGCCGAAAAGCAGCATGCCCACGCCCACGGCGGCAAAGGGCAGCGCGAACAGCGCCATCGCCCAGGTGCCGGACTTGCCCCCGCCCTTGCGCGCCTGGGCCTCGCGGTGCTTCTTTCTCCGGGTGTTGCTGGTGGCCATCGGTGTGCTGATGACGTGGCGCATGGCGGCCGGGGCCCTGCCCGCCACCGGCAGCGTGGCGGGCAAGGCGCGGCCGGCCACGGCGTCACGTCCTCCTCCCTGTGTTCTTGTGTGCTGGAAAAATTTGCGCCTCCCGTGCGCTGGCACGGCCTGGACGGGGGCAGGCCTGATTCTGCGACCCGCCGCGCGCACGCGCAATGCATGTGGGGTGGTTGTCGTTTTTTGAATCTTTCAGGGCCCTGGCGCTTCATGGATATGCGCCGATAGCTACATATTCGATAGCAAAAGCACCCCTACCCCGGCAGCCCATCGGGGCACCAGGGCGAATCGGCTTTTGCCAGAATGGCGCCATGACCACGCCCACCGCATCCCACCGCGCGCCCCGCTACTGGCTCATGAAGTCCGAGCCGGACGAGTGCTCCATCGACGACGCCCTGGCTGCCCCGGACGCCACCGTGCCCTGGACCGGGGTGCGCAACTACCAGGCGCGCAATTTCATGCGCGACGAGATGCACATCGGCGATGGCGTGCTGTTCTACCACTCCAGCTGCCCGGAACCGGGCATCGCGGGCATTGCCCGCGTGGCGTCTTCCGTGCGGCCCGACCCCACCCAGTTCGATCCGCAATCGCCCTACCACGACCCCAAATCCCCGCCGGACAAGCCGCGCTGGCTGCTGCTGGACGTGCAGGCGGTGCGCAAGACACGGCTCGTCAACCTGGCGCAGCTGCGGGCGCGCCCCGAACTGGGGGAGATGCGGGTGCTGCAGCGGGGCAACCGCCTGTCGATCACGCCGGTGGAGCCTGCCGAGTGGAGCCTGATCCTGGAGATGCTGGAGCCGCGCGCGGCGGCCCGCCAGGGGTAGCGGGAAACGGCCCCGGGGCTACCCTGGCGGGAGTGGCACGGGTACCGGCCCGTCTTGCGGCACCGGCGCCATGGGCGCCGAGCGCACGCAGTTGCGGCCGTCCGCCTTCGCGCGGTACAGCGCGGCATCCGCCCGTTCCACCAGCTGCGGCCATCCGGCCTCGCCCCGGTAGCCGCACGCCACGCCAAAGCTGGCCGTGACGCGCAGCGCGGTGTCCTCCGCCGAGGTGAAGGTTTCCCGCTCGAGCGCCTGGCGCAGCTTCTCGGCGATCACGAGGGTCCCGGCCATGTCGTCCCCCGCAACCAGCACCGCGAACTCCTCCCCGCCAAAACGGGCCACGATGTCGTTGGAGCGCAGAACCGTGCGCAGCAGCCTGGCGACCTGGATGAGCACGCGGTCGCCGGTGGGATGGCCGTGGGTGTCGTTGACGGCCTTGAAGTGGTCGATGTCCAGGAGGATGAGGCACATCGGGCCCCCCGCGCCCCTTCCGGCCCGCGGGGCCTGCGCGTGCCCGTCGAGCGCCCGGCGGTTGAGCAGCGAGGTCAGGCCGTCCGTCTCTGCCAGGCTCTTGAGCTCGTTGGCCATGGACGCCCGCTCCCTGAGCTTGCCCTGGAGCACCTCGATGGCGCGAAAGAGGCCGGTGACCTCGCCCGCGGCCGTGGGGTGCCCGTAGGGCACGGCGGGCCGGTCTTCGGCCAGCCGCAGGACCGCCGCGTGGGCATGGAGCAGCGGGCGGAAGACGCGGGCCCGCACCGAAAGAATCAGCCACACCAGGATCGCGAAGATGGCGCCCGTCACGACCGCCACCGCCGCCAGAGTGGCCAGCGCCGCATCCCTGTTGTGCTCGGACCGCTTGACCGCCGCGTCCAGGAAAACGCTGCGGTAGGTTTCAATCGGCCGCATGGTCGGCACGTAGCGCTCGGTGAACTCGATCGCCGACATCGTGTAGCGGGCGCCCGGGCGTCCTTCGGCGATCAGCCGGTCGATCAGCGCAAAACCATCGCCGAAGTAGCCGCGTTCGATCTCTTCGCGGGTTCTTGCCAGCGTTTCATTGTCATGCAGCCCCCCGTGGGCGCCGATCACCTGCCACAGCGCCCTCAGCCGCCCCTGCGTTTGCCGGCTCTCGATGATGTTCTTGAGCGGCAGGCGCTGCCTCAGGGCGATGGGCGCCATGATCTGCGAGGCGGCCCGTCCCCCATAGTCCCGGAAGTCGTTGAGCATCTGGCCGATCAGGACGGGAGAGGCCAGGCTCGCGTCGTGGTGCAGGATCTCGTTGGCCTGCCAAGCGATGATCGCCTGGACTTTGTCGGACGCCTCGAACATGCCCTGGATGGCCGCATCCAGCTCGTCCGGACGCAGCGAGGCCAGGGGCACCGCCGCCGCCTCGTCGACCTGGCGCCGCGCCCGGGCCAGCTGCTGCGTGACACCCTCCAGCAACTCCGGCGGCACGGGGTGGTGGTGCAGGCCCCAGCGCGGCGGCTGCGGCTGCGCCAGCGCCGCCAGCGCGGCGTCCACCCGGGACCGCAACTGTGCCAGGCGCCGGGTTCCCGCGCTGTCGGGCGCGGGCGCTTCGGACATCACGACATTCGCGGGCCCCCGCTCCGCCGCGACCAGGGTGGCGATATCGAGAACGCGCCGGAAATGCTGGATGTCGTGCAGCCCCTGCCGCGCCATCTCGAATTCGTGGAACGTCGGCACCACGATCGTCAGCGCGAGCAGCGCCGTGGCGAGGATCGCGATCGCGACATGGATCGACAGCCTCGTGTTGAAGCTGCGCTCCGGCGACACCGCGGGGCTGGCGTCCTGCGCGGTGTCCGCCGCATCCATGGCGCCCGCCGCGCCCTCTCCTTCTTCTTTTTTCTCTGTGGAAAACAGTGGAAAGAACAGCTTGAACCTCCTGGAGCCCCGAAATTGCACCCATTGCGCGCAGCGGCATGCCGCCCGGCTGCCAGACTAGGTTACCACCTGCAACCAGAGGCCCAGGGGGGTGATACCCGCAGGGCCCCGCCCCACGGCATGCCGGGCGCCGGTAGGAACGTGCTGACGGCCGCCTGCTTTCCCGTCCGACATCCGGCGGGCCGGCCGGCGCGCAGTGTGGTCCCTTTCACCACCACTTAGGAGCACGACATGCGCACGGCAAGCAATGAGCTCATGCAGCTGGAAAGGAAATTCTGGCAATCGATGGTCGACGAGGACACGGACACCGCCCTCGCCATGCTCGATGAACCGGCACTGATGGTCAGCAGCCACGGCGCCATGCAGTTTGACCACGCCACCTACCGGCGGATGGCGGAACAGGGCCCGATGGTGATCAAGTCCTTCGAGCTGAGCAACATGAACGTGCTGTTCCCCGACGACAACACGGCCGTCCTGACCTACCACGCGCGGCAGGCCCTCACGCCCCGTGGAAAGTCGGAAGAAATCAATCAGGAAATGACGGATTCGTCCGTCTGGATGCGCAAGGACGGCGAGTGGCGCTGCGTGATGCACACGGAAACACCCGTGGACGCCCGCCCGCAGCACTGACCTCCCCGCCCGGGCCCGCCGCGCAACCGGCCACGGCCGTGAGGCCTACTCAGGTTGCTGGGGTTGCTGGGGTTGCTGGGATTGCGGCGGCTGCTGGACAGCGGCCGCCGCCCGTGCCTGGGCATGCAGCTTGGCCAGGAACTCCCGGTCCAGCAGCAGCCACAGCATCACCGGGGCCAGCGCGGTGAAGATGAACAGGTTGAAGTGGTAGAGGAACGCCACCACGTCGGCCACCCACCCGGGCAGCCCCGTCTGCACGAACACCTCGCGCCCGGCGCGGTTGAAGGCGTCGTTGCACCACTGCAGGGCGACGTTGACCGCCTGGATCGGCAGCATGGCCACCGAGCCGATGAGCAGTTTTCGCACCCAGCCGCGAGGAAACGAGGCAAGCAGCAATGCCCACAGGATCACGATGCCGTAGCCCAGCAGGCGGTAGTCCACCACGGGGGCGAGCTTGCCCGAGCGGAACTGGCCGTTTTGCACCGAGACCACCTTGAGCGTGGTGTTCAGCACCCCAGTGGTCTCCTTCTGGGTGTAGCTCAGCGCCCAGTGGAACACGGCGGAAGACGCCTCGCCCGCCATGAAGAACACGGGCTTGGAGAGTTGCGGCGACAGGTAGTACCACAACGGCATCAGGCACAGCAGGCTGCCAATGGCGACCAGCAGGAAACGTCCGACCGAACTAAGCTGCATTGGCGAGGGGGGGTTGAGGGGGTGAGGGAGGTTGTTGCCGGGCGATCCAGCGGATCCAGAGCATCCAGACCACCAGCACATCCAGCATGATGAGCGCCTGCCAGAGGTACAGGTGGGCAAACTCGAACACGGTCATGTTCCACTTGCCCAGGTAGTACAGGCTGATGATGCGCAGCAGGTTGACGGCCTGCACCGCCGCGATGCCGATGGCGATGCCGGCGAGCTTGTGCTTCCAGCTCGAAGGAAACGCGATCATGCCGGCGATGAGGATGATCGCCGCCTCCACCCCGTTGCAGCCCGCCTCGATGGACACCGCGAAGCCCGTGGCCTTGCTCATCAGGATGCGGCCGTGGTGCGCCACGTCGGCATCGAGCGGGGTCATGAGCGCCGCGCTGGCGGTGGCTAGCAGGCTGGTCCAGGGCTCGATGGCGACCCGTTGCACCTCGTCGAGCATGTCGATGCGAAAGAGAACCGCCAGCACCACGATGAAAATGAGAAAGAATCGGACCATACGTCGATGAGAAGAACCTGGTGAGGCGCACCAGCGCGCCAGGATTGCGGCAGGCGGCGAGGCCATGAAAATGCGGGCCCGTTCGCACGGGCGCCGCAAAGAATATCAGAAGCCATCCCAAATCCACAAAGCCCGAATGGCATGGACATGGCGTTGGTCCCCGGCGCATGTCCCGGAGACGGCGCTTAAAGGTCCGGCGCCGCGTACACCAGCACCTTGAGGGCGCGTTCCGGGTCCACGTCCGCAAATGCCGCCGGGTTGTCCACCCTCTCCACGAACGACAGCCCGGGCGCCTGCGCCTGCATCTGCTCCCGCAGGAATCCCTCGCCCAGCTCCGGCGCGTTCAGGCACAGCAGCGCGTGTCCGCCGGGCGCCAGCAGGTCCGGCAGGCGGCGCATGAGGCGGGCATAGTCCTTCGTGGCCACGAAGCTGCCCTTCTGGTAGCTCGGCGGGTCCACGATGACCAGGCCATACGGCCCGCTGCGGGTGATCTTGCCCCAGCTGCTGAAGATGTCGTGCGCCAGAAAGCTCGCGCCCGTGGCGATGCCGTTGAGCTGGTGGTTCTGCTGGCCCACGGCGATGGCGCCATGGCTCATGTCCACGTTGACCACCTGCCGCGCGCCCGCCTGCAGCGCCACGACCGAGAACGCACAGGTGTAGGCAAAGAGGTTGAGCACCTTCAGGCCGTAGCGGTCCGCGCCGCGCGCGGCGGCAAAGTCGCGCACCCAGCGGCGACCACCGGCCATGTCCAGGAACAGGCCGTGGTTCTGCCCGCGAAGCACGTGCACGCGAAAACGTGCGCCGGCCTCGGTGACCGCATGCGGGTCGGGCACGGCGCCCGCCATGAGGCGGGTATCGCTGCGGCCCTCGGCGCGCAGCGCCTCGCCCCGGTGCTGGAACACCCAGTTCAGCGGCTGGCCATCCGGCGCGATCAGCGACCACCGCGCCTGCAGCGCGGCGCCAATGGCGTCGAGCGCTTCCTCGGTGGCCGGGGCAAAGCTGGTGAGTACAAAAACGGGCGGGTACACATCGAGCACCCATTGCTCGCAGCCCGGGTGCAGCCCGCCCCGGCCGTGGAAGATGCGCTGGGCATCGGTGGGCAGGGGCATCGCGGCGATGGCGTCGAGCAGGGCTTGCATGGAGAAAAAAGGCTTCAATGAACGGAAATCAGGAGAAAACGGCCGCATGCGCTGGTGCATTCATACCGCACAGCTATTATTTCAATAGCAACCATGGATTATCGCCTGTGGCCCGGCGCGGGCGGGCTGCGGCCGGGTGGCTTGTGCACCCGCCGTGCCGGCCTGTCAGGCTTCTCCTGCGCTGTCGGCCCCGGGCGGGGCCTGCCGCGCCAGCCACTGCTTGCGCGAAGTGCGCAGCTTGAAGCGCTGGCGGTAGGCCCCCGGCGTCACCCCGCACACGCGGGCGAACACCTTGCGAAAGCTGCCCGTGTCGCTGTAGCCGCATTGCTGCGCCACATCTTCCACGGTCAGGTAGGTGGTCTGCAGCAACGCCTGCGCCTGGGCGATGCGCAGGCGGTGCAGGTAGTCCTGGGGGCTTTCGCCATGCACCTGGGCAAACCAGCGCAGCAAGGTGCGCGGACTGGTGGCAGCGGCGCGGGCCGTGGCCTGCAGGCTGTAGGGTTCGTTGCGGTGGGCCTGCAGCCAGCGCCGCGCCAGCTCCAGGGCGCCCGCGGCCAGCGGATGGCCGGTGGGGGTTTCCATGGCGGCGGTGGCCGTCAGCTGCCGCTCCCGGTCGAACAGCAGCGCGTGCATTGCCGCCTGCGCCAGTTCGGCGGCGGGCGTGTGGCCGAGCAGGTCCAGCACGGCTGGGAGGGTGTCCTGCAGGGATGCCGTGGTCCACAGGGCGCCATCGCGTTGCCAGGCCTGCTCCCGCTGCCACACCACGTCGGCAGGAGGCGCTCCATCGGCGGCAGCCGGCCCGCTCTCGCTGGACTGCAGCACGATGGACGGCGCGAACACCCACGGCAGCGCCGCCTTGCGCCCCGCCAGCAACCCGCAGTGGGCCAGCAGGCTGGAGCCGTTGAACAGCGCCAGGGCCCTGCCGCCCCCGCGCAGGTGGCTGTGCAGCATGGCGCCGAAGTGCTGGCTGTAGCGGCTGCTGACCTCGCGCAACTGGGGCCCCGTGGGCACCAGCCAGCCGGGGATGACGACCACGTGCAGAGGGCCTTGCGAGCCATCGCCCCCTGCTGGCACGGGGGGCGGGGTGGCATCGCCCTCATGCGGCATCGGCAGCCAGAACCAGCGCAGCGCGGGCTGCGCGCCACCGGGCCGCATGGCGGCCAGCATGTTCATGGCACGCAGGGCGTCCACCACCGCGGTGGCCGTGCTGGCAATGCTGTCGCGCCCCCAGAGGATGCCCACATTCACGCAGGACGAAAGGACGGTGGTGCGGGTGGACATGGTGGCGATATTGCCACCATTCGTGGCCAGACCACCACCCCGTTGAGGTGTTACCGGGCAGTAGCATGGTTGCGCGACCACAGCACCCCGCCGGCGATGCGAACCGCCCGCGGGTCCAACACCCAGGAGACCTGAACCCATGCGACAGACCCCAGCCACCGCCGGCCAGACGACGGCATTGACCACCCTCGCCGCTGCCTGCGCCGCCCTTTTTCTGGCGGGTTGCGCCATCCAGCCCGGCGCGGCGGGCAGCGACCGCGGCGTGACCATCGAGCGCACCACCTACGGCATTCCGCACATCACCGCGCAGGACCCCGAATCGCTGGCCTACGGCGTGGCCTATGCCTATGCGCAGGACAACGTCTGCATGACGGCCGACCAGCTCGTGACCGCGCGCGGCCAGCGCAGCAGCACCTTCGGCGGCCAGGCCATCGGCCTGCTGGGGCGTCGCTACATTCCCAACGAACAGATCGACCTGTTCATGGCCGCCCACATGGACGACGAAGCGCTGGAGCGCCACTGGGCGGCCACGAGCCCGCAGGTGCAGGCCATGGCGCGCGGCTACGTGGCGGGCTACAACCGCTACCTGGCCGACAACGCCGCCGCGCTGCCCGATGCCTGCCGCGGCAAGCCCTGGGTGCAGCCCATGACGCTGGCGCAGTACCGCCGCATGGCCGAAGTGGTGGCCGTGCAGGCCGGCATCGCCGCGCTGGCCGACGGCATGCTGGGCGCCCAGCCGCCCGCCGCCAAGGCCGCGCAGGCCCCCGCCCCTGGCGTGGACCTGGCCGACGCCGCCCAGGCCCTGCGCGACGTGGGCCTGCTCGACTCGCCCCTGGGCTCCAACGCCTGGGCTTTTGGCAAGGACGTGACGGCCAACGGCAGCGGCATGCTGCTGGGCAATCCGCACTTTCCGTGGAGCGGCCCCAACCGCTTCTATGAAATGCACCTCACCATCCCCGGCCAAATGGATGTGATGGGCGTGGGCATCGGCACCTACCCCATGGTCTCCATCGGCTTCAACAAAGATGTCGCCTGGTCGCACACGGTGTCCACCGGCAAGCGTTTCACCTTCTACGAAGTGACGCTGGCCGAGGGCGATCCCACGACCTACCTGGTGGACGGCAAGCCGGAGAAGATGACGGCCCGCAAGGTCAGCGCCCAGGTTCCCGGCCCGGACGGCAAGCTCCAGGCGCGCGAGCACACCGTGTGGTCCACCCGCTGGGGCCCGCTGGTGGTGGTGCCCCGCGCCGGCCTGACCTGGAACGCCAGGACCGCCTACGCCCTGCGCGACGCCAACACCGGCAACACCCGCATGATGGATGCGGCCCTGGCCTTTGCGCGCGCCCGCTCGGTGCAGGATCTGCACAAGGCGCACGCCAACCTGGGCCTGCCCTGGGTGAACACCCTGGCGGCCGACCGCAGCGGACAGGCCATGTACGCCGACGTGAGCGTGGTGCCGGACATGGACGCCGCGCAGCTCGCGCGCTGCGCCCCCAGCCAGCCCGCCGCCGCGCTGCGGGCCGCCGCAGGCCTGGTGGTGCTGAACGGATCGCGCGCCGACTGCGACTGGCACCGCGACAGCGCATCGCCCGTCCCGGGCCTGATCCCCATCGGCCGCATGCCCGTGGCCTTCCGCACGGACTGGGTGCACAACAGCAACGACAGCTTTGTCTACACCCACCCGGGGCAGAAGTTTGACGGCATCTCGCCCATGGTGGGCGACGCCAGCCTCACGCGGCCCCGCACGCGCGCCGGCCTCGCGGAAATCCCCGAGATGCTCGGCCGCGGCAAGGTCACGCCGCAGGCCATCCAGGACCAGCTGTTCCAGAACCGCAACTTCATGGCCCAGGTGGTGGTGCCCGACCTGCTGGCCGCCTGCGACAAGGCGCCCTCGGCAGAGTCGCGCGGCGGCTGCGCCGCCCTGAAGGGCTGGGACCGCCGCAACAACCTGGACGCGCGCGGCGCCCATGTGTTCCGCGAGTTCTGGCGCACCGCGCGCAACATCCCCGGCGTGCACCGCGTGCCGTTCGATCCGGCACAACCCGTGGCCACGCCCGCCGGCCTGAAGATGGACGACGCCGCCACCGCCGCCAAGGTGTGGGAAGCCCTGGACGGCGCCGTGAAGACCGTCCGCGCGAGCGGCTTTGCGCTGGACGCCACCCTGGGCAGCGTGCAGCGCCCGGACATCACCGAAGAGCCCATCGCGCTGCATGGCGGCGAGGAGTTCGAAGGCGTGCTCAACAACCTGGGCCGCCAGGAACCCGCGCCGCTCAATGCGCGTGGCCTGCGCATCGACTACGGCACCAGCTACGTGCAGACGGTGACCTTCGACGCCAAAGGCCCGGTGGCCCAGGCCATCCTGACCTACGGCCAGTCCACCAACCCGGCATCGCCACACGCCAACGACCAGATGCGCCTGTTCTCTGCCAAGCAGTGGCACACCCTGCCCTTCCACCGCGAGGACGTGGTGAAGGCGCGCATCGGCGAGCCGCTGCGGCTGGTGAGGCACTGAGCCTGTTCGAGGTTTTCTAGAGGTCGCGCAAGCGCCTGGCCGCAATGGGAGGCCAGGCGCGGCGCGCCGCCCCGATAGCCCGCACCGACCCCGCCGGCAGCCCGGCTACTGGCAAGCGACGGAACGCCGCAGGCCACCCGGCAAAAGGCGCTTGCCCGGAGGCTGGAATGACCTCGGGCGATTGCACGCCAATGCGATCCCCGAAAAGACCTGGAACGGGTTCCGAGAGCCGCCGGCTCCGTAAATGCCATTACAGTCATTGCCGGAGCCCACTGCCGGGCCTGCGCACTCTTGATTGAAAGGAATTGCATGCTGTCCATCCTCGGAACCATCATCGTCGGCTTCATCGTCGGGCTGATCGCGCGCGCCGTGAAGCCCGGCGACGACAAGCTGGGCTTGATCATGACCACCGTGCTGGGCGTTGCCGGGTCGCTGGCGGCAAGCTATGTGGGCAGCGCCATGGGCTGGTACGCACCCGGCGCGCCCGCCGGATGGATCGCGTCGGTGGCCGGTGCCATCGTGCTGCTGGTGATCTACGGGCTGGTCAAGAAGAAGGCCTAGCCACCGCGCCCGCTGGTGCACCGGCTTGAAGAAAATCGGCCTCCAGCGCCCATGGATAAAGCGCAAGCAGCTATCTAAACAGTAGCAAATTGCTGCTGCAGCGCCACATGCTGCAGCAGCATGATCGTCTTTCCGTCCTGGATGGCGCCCCCGGCGATGCCCGCCAGGGCCTCGGCCAGCGGCATCTCGATGACCTCGATGTCCTCGCCCTCGTTCACCAGGCCGCCTCCGGCCCGCACGCGGTCCTGCGGCTCGTACTCGGCAATGAAGAAGTGCAGCTTCTCGGTGACCGAACCCGGGCTCATGTACGCCTCGAACACCTTGCGCGGCTGGCGCACGCGGTAGCCGGTTTCCTCCTGCGCCTCGCGGCGGATGCAGGTCTCGGGGTCGTCCCCGTCAAGCAGCCCGGCGCAGGCCTCGACCAGCAATCCGTCCGCGCACCCATTGAGGAAGGCCGGCAGCCGGAACTGGCGCGTGAGCACCACCGTGCCCCTGCGCGGGTCGAACAGCAGCAGCGCCGCGCCGTTGCCCCGGTCATAGGCCTCGCGGCTCAGCGTCTGCCACTGGCCGTCGCGCCGGCGCAGCGAAAAACTGACCTTGCGCAGCACGTACCAGTTGTCGGACAGCAGTTGCACGTCCAGCAGCTTCACGTGCTCCGCGCCGGCACTGAGCTCGGCGATGGGCACGGCGGGCACCGGGCGGCTCATGCGGCATGCCCCCGCGCGCCAGCCTGGCGCCGGGGCAGCTCATCGACGTGGTGGAACACGGGCAGCCCGCGCGCCCGGGCCCGCGCCACGTCCATGTCCGCGCCGCGCGACGCGCCGGGCAGGCGCAGCACGGCATCGCAGCGCGCCAGCAGCCGCTCTGCCACGGGGTACTGGTAGGCATGGAAGACGGCATCGCCCGGCTCGCGCCCGCCCGCCGCATGGATGATGGGCAATGCCAGCCACTCGCCCAGCAGGGGCAGATGGCCGCGCTCGTAGATCGGCAGCGCGGCCGCCTCCAGGCGGGCCCGGTTGGCGGCGATGCGGTCCGCGTCGCCGTCGGTGCCAGAGAGGTACGGACCGGCGATCAGCACCAGCAGCGGAAAGTCAGTGTCGGAAGGGGCGGGCATGGTGTTGCAAGATTCAATACGTGCAATATCATGCACAAACATGCAAATTCACGCAACCCACCCATGCTGACCACACAACGCAAGCAACTCCTGCTCGACCGCCTTCGGCGGGATGGACAGATCGTGGCCAAGGCCTTCAGCGAAGAGCTGGGCATTTCGGAAGACACCGTGCGGCGCGACCTGCGCGAACTGGCCGCCGAGGGCCTGCTGCAGCGCGTGCATGGCGGCGCCCTGCCCGCCTCGGCCGCCGTGGGCAGCCTGCGGGCCCGTGAGCAGCTGGCCCCTGAAGACAAACGCGCCCTGGGCCGTGCCGGGGCGGCCCTGGTGCGGCCGGGCCAGGTGGTGATCCTCGACGGTGGCACCACCTCGCTGCAGGTGGTGTTGCACCTGCCGCTGCACCTGCGCGCCACCGTGGTCACGCACAGCCCCGCCGTGGCCGTGGCATTGGCCGGCCACCTGCAGATCGAGGTACTGGTGCTGGGCGGCCGCCTCTTCCGCCACTCGATGGTGAACGTGGGCGCCAGCGTGGTCGAGGCCGCCGCGCAGCTGCGCGCGGACCTGTACCTGATGGGCGTGACCGGCGTGCATGCCGAAGCGGGCCTGACCACGGGCGATTTCGAGGAGGCCGCCGTGAAACGCGCCCTGCACCAGCGCGCGGCCGAAACCGTGGTGCTGGCATCCGCCGACAAGCTGGGCGCGGCATCGCCCTTCACGATTGCGCCCCTCGGCGAACTGGCGGCCCTGGTGGTGCCCGCGTCCACGCCCGCCGCACTGCGCAAGAAGCTGCAGGCGGGCGGCGTCACGGTGACCACTGCAGCCGCCGCCTGATCTGATCAGCCCAAGGGCCCCGCGCCCAGGCGCAGGTGCGCCACCAGCGCCTGGGCAAAACCCGACAGCACCGCCCCCTTGCGCACACAGATCTGCAGGTCGCGCTGAGCCCAGGGCTCGTCCATCTCGACCACCACCGGCGGCTCGCTCAGCCCCGCCACCTGCAAGGCCGCGCCGCGCGGCACCAGCCCGATGCCCACGCCCGCCCCGACCATGCGGCACACCGCCTCGAAGCTGCGCACCTGGATGCGCACGTCCAGGTGCCGGCCCAGTTCGGCGGCGGCATTCATCGTGAAGGTGTGGATGGCCGAGCCTGCGTGCAGCATGACAAACGCGTGGTCGAGCACCTCGGCGAACCCCACCTTTGCCCGCCCGGCCAGCACATGGCCCGCCGGCACGATGAGCACCAGGCGGTCCTGCCGGTACGGGGCCAGCTCCACCCCCGCGCCCGAGCCGCTGTCGGCCAGCACGCCCACCTCGATCTCGCCGCTGGCCACCGCCACCACGATGTCCGCGCTGGTGCGCTCCTCCAGGCTCACGCTCAGCTGCGGATGCCGCTTCAGGAAACCCGCCAGGTCGTCGGGCAGGAAGGTGTGCGTGGCATGCGTGTTGGCCCACAGGCTCACGTGGCCGCGGATGCCGGTGGCAAACGGCGAGAGGTTGGCATGCATCTGCTCGATGCTGGCCAGCACCTGGCGGGCATTGCGCAGCAGCGCCTCGCCCGCACGGGTGAGCACGAGGCCCCGGGTCTGGCGCTCGAAGAGCGCGGTGTTCAGCGCCTCCTCCAGGCGCCGCAGCCGGTGGCTGGCCGACGACGGCGCCAGGCAGGCGCGCGCGGCGCCGCGCGTGAGGTTGCGCTCTTCGGCAATGGCGACAAAAAGGCGCAGATCGATCAGGTCATAGGTCAATGGAGGCCCCTTGGCATTCGTCCACAACGAACGAACGGTTGCGGCAATAACAATTGTGCCCGCCGCGCCCGGCAGGCACCATCGGGCGCATCGATCTTTCTGGGCCCGCCTTTGAGCCTGCATGGCGTTCGCATTTTTTACATGCCCTGACCGCTTGCAGCGCGCCCTTTCCACCCCCGCGCCCCCACCCTCTGCCCGCATCCCATGCCCTGGAAACACTGGTCCGCCGAACGCCTCGGCCTCATCCTCGCCATCCTGGCCGCGCTGGGCTTCTCCTTCAAAGCCATCTTCGTGAAGCTGGCCTATGCCGTGCCCCAGGCCGTCCCTGTGGATTCCGTCACCCTGCTGTGCCTGCGCATGGCGTTTTCCGTGCCCGTGTTCGCCTGGGTGGGCTGGCGCGCCAGCCGCAACCTGGCCCCGCTCACCCGGCGCGACTGGCTGCTGGTGATCGCGCTGGGCCTGCTGGGCTACTACGGCGCGAGCATCCTCGACTTCATCGGCCTGCAGTACATCACCGCCAGCCTGGAGCGGCTGATCCTGTTCACCTACCCCACGCTCACCATCCTGATCGGCGTGCTGTTCATGGGCAAGCGGGCATCCCGGCGCGAGATGGGGGCGCTGCTGCTGTCCTACGCGGGCATCGGCCTGGCCTTCGCGCACGACTTGCACATTGTGGGCGACACGCACGCCGTGCTCATCGGCGCGGGCTTCGTGTTCGGCTCGGCCGTGTCGTACGCGTTCTACCAGGCGGGCAGCGAGCCCGCCATCCGGCGCCTGGGCGCGGCACGCTTCACTGCGCTGGCGATGCTGGTCTCCACGGTCGCCACGCTGGCGCATTTCATCGTGTCCCAGCCCGCGGGCTCCCTGGTGCAGCCTGCCCCGGTCTACCTGCACGCGCTGGGCATGGCCATTTTCTCGACCGTGCTGCCGGTATTCATGACCTCGGCGGCCATCCGCCGCATCGGCGCAGCCCAAACCGCGCTGGTGGGCACGCTGGGCCCCATCCTCACGATCTTCTTCGGTTGCTGGCTGCTGGACGAGCCCTTGTCGTGGCCACAGATGGCCGGCGCGGGGCTGGTGCTGGCGGGGGTGTTGTTGATCGGCCAGCGGGGCGCCCGGATGGTGCCGCTGCCACCTCAGGGCATTCCTTCACACCCGACTGCACAGCCGAGCGCCAAGTCGGTCTGAGTCCATGCAGCGGTGGGCAGGTTCGGGCTACGGAATCAGCGCAAGCCCGGCCGTGTCAGCTTCTTGGCTAACCCCACCCGCGAAATCCCCAGACGCCGCACCGCTCGCTGCACGCATCGCCCAACGCGTCGATGGAGCCCTTGGACGAAACCGCCCCACCCCGCCCGGGCGAGTTCCAGTCTGACCTGTGTGCTGCGATCGAATACGAGGCGCGATGCGCCGAAGCCCTGGGCGTGCGGGTGGTGCGGATGCGGTTTGGGGTGGTGCTGGGGCACGGTGGTGGCATATCCGATGCAAGGGCTGGCCGCTCACCTGGGCCTGGGCGCAGTGCTAGGCCATGGGCGCCAGCCAGCGCCGTGGATTTATCTGGCCGGCGCGGCGGGGCTGGTGCGGTTTGCGATGGCACACCAAACTCTGCAAGGCCAAATGCCGTGGCGCCTGAGGTTGTGATGCAGGCCAGGTTTGCGCAGGCGCTGGCTGCATCGTTTGGGCGACGTGCCTGGCTGCGCATGCCGGGGATGCCGTTGCGGGCCGCGCTGAGGGAAATGTCTAGCCTGCTGCTCGACGGGCAGAACGCCGTGCCGCGCGCCGCGCTGGCGCGTGGCTACCGGTTTGTGCATCTGCGGCTGGGTGGTGCGCTGGCAGAACTTGCGGGAACTGAAAGGACCGACGAGGGGTTGGTTCACGCAGAATAGTAGTCAAAATGAGCTGCGGCGCTTATTGAACAAGCGCAGAATGCTATCAATGCAATAGCAATTAGCTGCGGGTTTAAGGATGTGTGAGCCAGCCCCGTCGATGCCGCCGGGCTAAGCAGGCTAAGGAATTGGACAAGACTGACTGATGCTGGTAACCAGGCGCTGCGCAGTGCTTTGCTGCTGGGTGTTGATTTTCTTGCAGAGATGCCGCTCGACGCAGCAGCAGCAGAGCCCGCTGTCGAGGCAAAGTAGGAATTCAGTGATGGCCGTGAAGTACGCCGTATAGTGGCTCTGCCCTGCAAGTTCGCGCTGCCAATCGTGGAGTTGCAAGATGCAACGCTATTTGGTTCGCTTACCAAGTGTGAAAGCTGCTTACTTGAATAGCCAGTAGGGATGCGGCCTAACCCAGTTTAGCTATCACCGCCTCCCATTCCGAAAAACATCTATTATGAGAAAAATAATGGCCACACGCTCTAACCTGGTAAACCTCGATGCGCTGATTAAGCGTGAGGATTTCGCAGCTTCTAATGAAGCAACCACATTTGAAACGGTGAACACAATATCGTTGCGTGACTTCACACCGGGTGGGCTTATTGGACCGAGCTTGCGTAAACCAGACTTTCAACGTGAAACAAATCACTGGGTGCCCGACCAAGTTGTTTCCTTATTGGAGTGCTTTGTAAATGGGGACCTCATCCCTTCAGTCATTTTGTGGCAATCCCCTACATATCTTTTTGTCATTGATGGCGGACACCGCCTTAGCGTTATCAAGGCGTGGGTTGAAGACGACTATGGCGACGGGGCCATATCTCAATCATTCTTTGGCTATCAGATATCGGCAGATCAAAAAAAGGCCGCGGACCGCACACGCGAGTTAGTGGCAGAACGTGTGGGAAAGTGGCAGCATTATTTGGCGCGCAGCAACGACACCAATCTTGAGCCGGAAGAGAGGCGAAAGTTGAGCACAGCGATTTCTCGCGGCATTCCAATCCAATGGGTGCGCGGGGACGCTGATAAAGCGGAAAACTCTTTTTTTAAGATCAATACAAAAGGCACGCCGCTCGACGACCTTGAGGAACTCTTACTCAGCAATCGACGCAAACCAGTACCAATCGCAGCGCGAGCGATTATTCGAGCCGGAAAAGGACACCGATATTGGTCAGCATTTGAGCAGGATGTTGCAAAGAGAATTGAAGAATCCGCCAGAAACCTCCATATCTCCTTATTCGACCCTGAACTGCAAACACCAATTAAAACTCTTGACCTCCCTCTTGGAGGCCCCAAAGGCGTTCGCACCGCACTACAAGTTCTTATCGATGTGATTTTGATCGCTATTCGCAATCAGCAGGGTCTACCAAAAGAGGTGAGCAATCAAGAGGACGATCTGGACGGATCTGCAACTGTGCAAGTTCTGGATAAAACGCTGCGCTTGATACGCCGCCTAACGGGAAATGATGGAGGGAGTCTTGGATTGCATCCCGCCGTTTATTTTTACGGACCAACTGGTCGGCATTCCGGCGCCATGTTCATGGGAACGGTGACTTTGCTTGCAAAAAAAATTGCCAACGGCGACGGGGAGTTTTTCAAGAAATTCACCTCTGTCCGCCCTCAGTTAGAACATCTACTGATCGAACAAAAAGATTTGGTTGCCACCATCCTACAGAAGCATAGTAGCAAATCACGTATCGACCGTTATGCTTCGGTTCTAGATCAGACCATTCGCACTCTAATTGAGGGTAAATCTGTTGGCGAAGGCGATCTAGTCAATTTCGCAGGCTTGGAGGGAAAGATTATCACAGGCGCTACTGATTCTTCGCCTAAAAAATTCTCTGATGACTCCAAGAGCGAAGTGTTCATTCGGACGGCTCTTGCTTCCGCTGTGAAATGCCCGATCTGCGATGGTTACCTCGATACGATTAAATCGGTTTCCTACGATCACATAAAGCGTGCAGAGGATGGTGGGGCCGCAACAGCAAAAAATTTACAATTAACTCACCCCTATTGCAATCAATCTATAAAAAACTGACTTAACTGGGATGATTGGCGAGGGTCCACTTATGACAGATAACACCCAGCGCGCAAGAGAAGCGTTGCGTCAGCGACCAGCCCGAGATGGTCCCTTGACTCACGATGGCGACTGTTCATGACCAAAATTGGTAAGCGAACACCTTCGCCCCACCGGGATTGGCTCGTGCTAGGCAAGCTCCACACCTCCACCACCCTACGGCAAATTCTCCCGAAAAATCACCTGACTCCGCGTCGTCTCCACCCCGCTCGTCGGCTCCCGCCCGTCCCGTAGGTTGGCAAAAATCCGCACACAGTTCATCACCGCGCCCTGCGGGTTCTGGGTGATCACCGCATCCATCGTCCCGTCGATCAGCAGCGCCCGCGTATCCGGTGTGAGGCCGTGGCCGATGAACACGATCTTGCGATCCGCACCCGCCTCTTTCAGCGCCCGCCCAATGCCTTCGGCCCCGCCGCCGATGTTGTAGATGCCTGCCAGGTCGTCGTGCTGCTCCAGCAGCGCGCGGGCTTGGCGGTAGTTGCGTTCGGCGTCGTCCTGGCCTTCGCGCACGCCCACCACCTGCACCAGGGGGAACTGTTCTTCAAACAGGTGCAAAAAGCCCGCCTCGCGCTCCTCGTGGGCGCGGTAGCGCAGTGATCCAACAATCATCGCCACATGCGCCTTGCGGCTGTGGGCCAGGGGGCCCATGAAGCGGGCGATGAGGTAGGCGGCGGTGCGGCCTGCGGCGCGGTTGTCCAGGCCCACGTAGGCCACGCGGCGCGAGTTGGATAAATCCGAGATCAGCGTGACGGTGGGCACGCCCTGCTCTGCCAGCTGGGCCACTGCCTCGCGCACCACGGGGTGCTCCAGCGCCATGAAGGCGATGCCGTCGCAGCGCTTGCCGTAGTGCAGCAGCGCTTTGGCCAGCGCGTCGGGGTTGAAGCTTTCGATGTACGCCGCTTGGCAGCGCACATTGAACGGTGCCCAGTGGTCTTGGGCGTAGCCGATCACGTCGCCCAACATTTGCAGAAAGCGGTTGCTGCCCTCGGGGATCAGCACCATCAGGCGCAGGGGCTGGGGTTGCAGCGCTGCGTGCAGCTCGGCCTGCGGCAGGTAGCCCAGGGTGGCTGCGGCCTGCAGCACCCGCTGCGCGGTGGCGTTACGCACGCCCGACCGCTGGTTCAGCACCCGGTCGACCGTGGCGGTGGAGACGCCGGACAGCTGGGCGATGTCGGGGATGCGCGGGCTGCGGGGACTACTGGGGTTGCTGGGATTGGGCGGGGTTTGGGCCATGTGCAATTCAATCAAAAACCATCATCCAGCTTGCTGGTATTTGATGGATTCTGCGGATACTATCACTCGGCGTTCGATGCTCAAAGGCATCAGAAACCATCAGTACAAACCCTAGGTTGTGACAACTGGCACGCTTGCCAGGCCGATCACGCAGGAGACAAAGACATGCCTGGTATTTCCGCTCACGTTCGCCTGCGCCCACAGGGCAAGCCGCCAGCTTTTGGCCGCCGCGCCAGCATACTCGCTGACTGACGCGCACCGCTGCCCCGCTCATGACCTACGAGTTCGACTTTGCCAGCGTGCTGGCCAACTGGCCCCAGTTTCTGGAAGGGGCGTGGATGACCATCCTGCTGTCCTTCCCTGCCACCGTGATCGGTTTTGTGGGCGGCACGCTGCTGGCCATTGGCCGGCGCAGCGACCAGCGCTGGCTGGTGCGGGCCTGCGGTGCGTATGTGGAGGTGCTGCGCAACACGCCGCTGCTGGTGCAGGTGTTTCTGGTGTTCTTTGGCCTGGCCAGCCTGGGCTTCAAGGTATCGGCGTTTGCTGCGGCGCTGCTGACGCTGGTGATCAACGTGGCGGCCTACACCTGCGAAATCATGCGGGCGGGCATGGATTCGATCCACAAGGGCCAGATCGAGGCGGCCGAGTGCCTGGGCCTCACGCGCCGGCAGGTGTACTGGCATGTGGTGCTGCGCCCGGCGATGGAGAAGGTGTACCCCGCGCTCACCAGCCAGTTCGTGCTGCTGATGCTGGCCTCGTCCATCACCTCGCAGATCTCGGTGGAGGAACTCACGGCCGTGGCGGCGCGGGTGCAGTCGGAGACCTTCCGCCCGTTTGAGGCTTACATCCTGGTGGCGGTGGCGTATCTGGCGCTGTCGCTGTTAATGCGGCTGGGGCTGTGGGTGTTCGGGCAGATCGTGTTCACGCGCCAACGCAAATTGGGGAGCGCTAAATGATTGACGGTGGATTGAATTCGTACCACCTGCAGTACCTGCTGTTCGGCGCGCTGTGGACCATTGGCCTGTCGCTGATTGCGTTTGTGGGGGGTGGCCTGGCCGGGGGCGTGATTGCGCTGTGCCGCGTCAGCCCGATCAAGGCCGTGCGCTGGGCGACGATTGCGTGGATCCAGATCATCCAGGGCACGCCGCTGCTGGTGGTGCTGTTCCTGTGCTACTTCGGCCTGTCCATTGCGGGCTTGGAGCTGCCCGCCATCGTGGCGGCCAGCGTTGCGATGATTGTTTACGTTAGCGCGTACCTGGGCGAGATCTGGCGCGGGTGCATCGAGTCGGTGCCGCGCACGCAGTGGGAGGCGGCCGAGTGCCTGGCCCTGTCGCGCACCCAGCGCATGCGGCTGGTGGTGCTGCCGCAGGCGGTGCGCATTGCCACGCCGCCCACGGTGGGCTTCATGGTGCAGATCGTCAAGAACACCTCGCTGGCGTCCATCGTGGGGTTCATCGAGCTGGTGCGTGCGGGGCAGCTCATCAACAACTCCATCTTTCAGCCTTTTACCGTGTACCTGCTAATCGCCGTCGTCTACTTTGCGATGTGCTACCCGTTGTCCGTCTGGAGCCGCAAGCTGGAGCAGCGCCAGCAGTTTGGAAACCGTGGCACAGCCACCCCTTCTGTGACCACCGCATGAAACGAGAAGACACCATGAACCTCGCCCGAGACGCTGCCGCGCAACCCACCCAGCCAGCGGCCTCGCCTGCGCAGCCCGTCGTTGAACTAAAGGACGTGCACAAAAGCTTTGGCAGCAACCAGGTGCTCAAGGGCGTGTCGTTTGCCATTCCCAAGGGCCAGGTGGTGGCCATCATCGGTAAGAGCGGCTCGGGCAAGAGCACGGCGCTGCGCTGCATCGACCGGCTGGAGATCATCGACAGCGGCACCATCAATGTCTGCGGCCACGCGGTGCATGACCCGGCCATCGATCTGCGCCAGTTGCGCCAGGACGTGGGCATCGTGTTCCAGAGCTACAACCTGTTCCCGCACTTGACGGTGGAACAGAACATCACCCTGGCCCCCAAGGCCGTGAAGAACCTGCCCACGGCCAAGGCGCGCGAGATTGCCGCCCGCACGCTGCAGCAGGTGGGCCTGGCGGACAAGGCGCAGGCGTACCCCGAGCAGCTCTCGGGCGGGCAGCAGCAGCGCGTGGCGATTGCCCGGTCGCTGGCGATGGAGCCGCAGGTGATGCTGTTCGACGAGGTGACCTCTGCGCTGGACCCGCAGCTCACCGGCGAGGTGCTGCGCGTGATCGAAGCCCTGGCCCAGGGCGGCATGACCATGGTGCTGGTCACGCACGAGATGGAGTTTGCCGCCCGCGTGGCCGACACCATCATCTACATGCACGAGGGCAAGGTCTGGGAGACGGGCCCGGGCGCGATGCTCAAGAACCCGCAGACCGCCGAGCTGCGCGATTTCCTTTCTCACGGGCTCTGAGTTTCCAGGCCTGCCCTTTTCGATTCCCTATTCAAAAACCACCAGGAGACAACACCATGACCGCTTCCCTCATCCTCCGCCGCTCCCTGCTGGCCATCAGCGCCGCCGCCCTGTGCGTGCCCGCCATGGCCGAGCTGGCCGACATCAAGTCCGCCGGCAAGCTGCGCGTGGGCATCGACTTTGGCGCGCCGTTCTACGGCTACGTGGACGAAAAGATGAAGCCCGTGGGCTCGGACGTGGAAGCGGCCGAGCTGCTGGCCAAGGACCTGGGCCTGGCGCTGGAGATCGTGAACACGACCAACTCGTCGCGCATCCCCAACCTGTTGTCGAACAAGGTGGACCTGATCATCTCGTCGCTGTCGATCACGCCCGAGCGCCAGAAGGCGGTGGACTTTTCCATCCCTTACGGCGCCATCCAGGCGGCTGTGGGCGCGCCCAAGAGCATGAAGCTGACCAGCATCGAAGACCTGGCCGGCAAGACCGTGGCCGTGACGCGTGGTGGCCCGCAAGACAAGATCGTGACCGAGCGCGCACCGCAGGCCAAGGTGGTGCGGTTCGACGACGAGTCCGCCTCCATCACCGCAGCCGCCACCGGCCAGGCCGACATCGTGGCCATCACGCCGCCGATCATCGCGGCCATCGCCAAGAAGAACCCGTCGCGCGACTTCGAGACCAAGTTCATCCTGCAGTCGTACCAGCTGGGCGTGGCCATGCGCAAGAACCAGCCCGAGCTGATGGCCGCCGTCAACGGCTGGATCAAGACCAATCTGGCCAACGGCAAGCTGAACGACGTCCATGTGAAGTACGCGGGCGTGCCGATCCCCAAAGAAATCATCGACGGCGCCAAGTAAGTAAATAAAGCAAGCCTGCAACCCTGGGCGGCGCCTGATGGGCCCCGCCCGGCTGCGCCCTGCCCTGACGCATCACCACCAAAGGAAATTCTTATGAGCCGTCATTTCGGCGCCATCCGCCAACTTGGCTATGTGGTCCACGACATCGAAGCCGCCATGGACTACTGGAGCAAGACCCTGGGCGTGGGCCCCTGGTTCTACAACCCGAAGGTTCCGATCAAGAACTACGTCTACAAGGGCGAGCGCTACGAGCCGCACAACTCGGTGGCGCTGGCCAACTCGGGCTATGTGCAGGTGGAGCTGATCCAGACGCGCAACGACGTGCCGTCGATGTACCGCGACTTTCTGCAGGCCGGGCGCACCGGGCTGCAGCACGTGGCCTACTGGACGAGCGACTACGACGCCGACCTGGCGCGTTTGACTGCCCAGGGCTTCAAGACGGTGATGAGCGGCGAGGTGGGCGAAAAGGGCCGCTTTGTCTACTTCGACACCGAGTACCACCCGGGCACGGTGATCGAGCTGTCGGAAGTGGCGGGCCCCAAGGGCCGCATGTTCGACCTGATCCGTGCGGAGTCGGAAACGTGGGACGGGACGACGGACCCGGTGCGGCCGTTCCCGGATCTCTCCAAGATCTGATGAAGGCCTGAAGAAGGTCTGAGTTTCAAGCCAAATTAGCCCCTAGCGCTTGTCCCATAAGCGCTAGCAGCTATCAAAACAGTAGTATCACCTTGACCATGTCCCCAGACCGCTTTGAAGCCACCTACCTGATCGAGACCCCGCTGGACCCCGCCCATGTGGCCGAAGTGCTGGCGGGCGAACAATCGTGTGGCACCTTCACCCGGGTGGAGGGCGAGACCGACGCGTTGCGCGAACGTGCGCGCGCCACGGTCGAGTCCGTCGAGCTGCTGGACGTGGCGCCCGTCCCTTCGCTGCCCAACGGCTGGATGCAGCGGCGCGGCATGTTTGACACACCGCAGAACTGGCAGCGCGCCCGGCTGCGCGTGAGCTTTCCGTGCGACAACATCGGCCCCAACCTGCCCACGCTGGCCGCCACGGTGTCGGGCAATCTGTACGACCTGGGCGAAGTCACCGGCCTGCGGCTGGAGTCGATGAAACTGCCGCGCGCCTACCGCGAACAGTTCGACATGCCTCGCCACGGCATCGCCGGCACCCGCGCGCTGACCGGTGTGCAGGGTCGCCCGCTGATCGGCACCATCATCAAACCCAACGTGGGTTTGTCGGCCGAAGAAACCGGCGACCTGGCCGGCCGCCTGTGCGCTGCGGGGGTGGACTTCATCAAGGACGACGAGGTCTGCGCCAACCCGGTTCACGCGCCGCTGGCCGACCGCGTCAAGGCCGTGATGCGCCGAGTGCGCGCCCACCAGGACAAGACCGGCAAGCTGGTGATGGTGGCCTTCAACATCACCGACGAGACCGACGCCATGCGCCGCCATGCCGACCTGATCGCCGCCGAAGGCGGAAGCTGCGTGATGGTCAGCCTGAACTGGTGCGGCTACTCCGCCGTGCAAACCCTGCGCCGCCACACGCCGCTGGCGCTGCACGGCCACCGCAACGGTTACGGCGCGCTGTCGCGCCACCCGCTGCTGGGCTTTTCGTTCAACGCCTGGCAGACGCTGTGGCGCCTGGCGGGCGTGGACCATATGCATGTGCACGGTCTGCAGGGCAAGTTCTCGCAGACCGACGAGGAAGTGATCGAGTCGGCCCACGACACGCTGGCCCCGCTGTGTGATGGGCTGGACGACCGCGTGTTGCCCGCCTTCTCCAACGGCCAGTGGGCCGGCACCGTGCCCGCCACGTGGGACAGCATCCAGTCCAACGACCTGCTGTTCATGTCTGGCGGCGGCATTCTGGCGCACCCGGACGGCCCCGCTGCGGGCGTGGCCAGCCTGCAGCAGGCCTGGGACGCGGTGCAAAAGGGCGAGACCCTGGCCCAGCGCGCCACCCACGCATCCGAGCTGCGCCGGGCCATCGAATTCTTCGGCAAGAAATAAACGATGACGACGACGGCCCCTCTGTACGGCTGGTACGGCGACGACTTCACAGGCGCCACCGACACGCTGGCCGTGCTGGCCCAGGCCGGGCTGCGGTCGATGCTGTTCATGGGCGTGCCCAGCGCCGAGGCCCTGGCCGCCGCCGGGCCGCTGGATGCGGTGGGCATTGCTGGTGCCGCGCGCGCCATGCCTCCAGAGGCCATGCGGGCCGAGATGTCGGCTGTAGGCCGCTTCTTCGAAAAGCTGGCGCCGCCGGTGCTGCACTACAAGGTGTGCTCCACCTTCGACAGCGCCCCGCATGTCGGCAACATCGCTTGCGGCATTCAGACCCTGCACCCGTTCGTGAACAACCGCTGGGTGCCCATCGTGGGCGGGCAGCCGAGCCTGGGGCGCTACTGCGCGTTCAGCAACCTGTTCGCTGCGGCGGGCACGGGC
Source organism: Acidovorax sp. A79 (assembly GCF_041154505.1). Taxonomy (GTDB): domain Bacteria; phylum Pseudomonadota; class Gammaproteobacteria; order Burkholderiales; family Burkholderiaceae_C; genus Acidovorax. The sequence goes on along the minus strand of NZ_AP028672.1, from coordinate 93,251 downwards.
GGCGCCGTGCACCGCATCGACCGGCATCCCACCATGCGCCGGCACCCGGTCACACCCATGGGTGAGGCCGATCTCCGGCTCCATCTGGCGCACCAGGGGCTGGATGGCATCACCGCCCTGCACTACCCGCTGTACGACTCCCCCGACGCCCTGGACGCTGCACTGCAGGCCTTGCTGGCGCATGGCGCAGCGTCCCATGCCATGGCGCCGACCTTGCTGGACCTGACCACGCCCGGCCAGCTGGCCACCGTGGGCCGCCTGCTGTGGCAGCAGTCCCAACACGCCCGGTTGCTGGCCGTGGGCTCCAGCGCCGTGGCCCAGGCGCTGGTCGCCCACTGGGGCAAGCCGGCGTCCACGGCCGCTGCGCCGCTGGCGCCCGCCGACGGGCCGGTGTTGGCCTGGGCGGGCAGCTTGTCCCCCCTGACCGCCGCGCAGGTGCAGGCCGCCACCGCATACCACCGCATCGCAGTGGACGCTCAACGGCTGTGCAGTGATACGGGCTACGCCCAGGGTCTGCGAGACGCCATCTGCGCCGGGCTGCAGAACGGAGAGAACGTGCTGGCCTTCACCGGTCCCACGGACGGCGCGCCGCTGGCCGCTGCGGCCTCTTCCACCGATGTCGCCCAGGCCAGCGCCGATCTGATCGCCCGCGTGGTGCAAGCCCGCGCAGAACGCGGCGCGCCCCTGCGCCGCATCGGCATCGCCGGCGGTGACACGTCCAGCCACGCAGTCCAGGCGCTGCAGTTGTGGGGGCTGTCGTACAAGACCACGGTCTGCCCCGGGGTCACGCTGAGCAGCGCACACAGTTCAGAACCGTCGCGCCAAGGGCTCGAGTTGATGCTCAAGGGCGGGCAGATGGGTGGAACGGATCTGTTCGAAAGGCTGCTCGGCACTGCCTGACGGAGACATCCAGGCGATAAAAAGCCCGCGCATGGCGGGCTCCTTATGGAAAGGCTTAGCGGCAAGCAAGCCTGCCGCTATTCCTTTAAACGCGTGGAACGGGAGTTCCTGAGTTCACGCACAGCGCCAGGTTCAGCGCCTTGATGGCCGTCTTGTAGTCCTCGCGCTCGATCACGAACTGCATGTTCACCTGCCGCAGAGTCTGGGACACGCAGTTCACGTTGACCCGCGCATCGGCCAGCGCCTGTGCTGCCTTGGCCAGCACGCCAGGGATGCCGATGTTGGAGCCGATGGTGCACACGATGGCGCTGGGCTTGATTGTCACGATCTGGTAGTCCTCCTGCAGCTCCGCCACCAGTTCGGGGGTGACCTGGTTGTCCCACACCAGGTGGGCGATGGAGTTGGCGTTGGTCGCCTTCAGGATGTAGCTCACATCGTGCTTGCAGAACACGTTCATCAGGCCCGCATCAAAGCCCACCGTGCCCACCATGCTGGGGTCGTGGATCTCGATCAGCGTGACCTTGTCGGTGCCGGTCACGATCTCCACACGCGCGCGCTCACCCACGAAGTCCTTGGTGATCAGCGTGCCGGGGTGGTCGGGCTCAAACGTGTTCTTCAGGCGGATCGGGATGCCGGCCAGTTCCATGGGCTTGGCGGCCTTGGGGTGGATGGCTTCCATGCCCACGTCGGCCAGCTGATCGGCCACGTCGTAGTTGGTGGCGCCCACCACGATGGCGTTTTCCAGGCCCACGAGGTTGGGGTCGGCGGACGACAGGTGGAATTCCTTGTGGATCACGGCCTCGGCGGGGCGCACTTCCACGGCGATCTTGCTGAACGTGACCTCGGAATAGCCGCGGTCAAACTCGCGCATGATGCCTTCGGTGCCCTTGGTGTAGCCGGTGGCCACCACCACCTTGTCGCTCAGGTCCAGACCCTTGAAGCTTTGCGCGATGCGCTCGTCAATGGTCCAGGCTTCGTTGTCGTCAAAACCGGCCAGGTCCATCAGGATGGCGTTGACGCCACTGGCCTTGAGGATCTCGACCGAGTTGAACGCGCTGTGCGACTCGCCAATGGAGGCCAGCACCTCGCGCGCGGCCAGAAGCACATCCTTGCGGCTCAAGTAGCCGCTGGCCAGCACGTGCTGCATGGCGTTCAGGTACTCACGCGCCTGGCCAATACGCTGGTCGATGAAGGCGTCGGCCACATCCAGCGGCAGGCCCAGGTCGGCGTAGCCCGCGTTCAGCTTTTTCAGGCTGGCGGCCAGCTGGGTCAGGGCGTCCTGGTAGCCCTTGCCCTCTGCAAACAGGGCATAGATGCCGCGCTCGCCCGTCTTCTTGTGCTCCAGCAACTGGTTCGTCACGCCCGAGTAGGCGGACACCACATAGATCCGGCCATAGATGCGCTTGGGATCGTGCAGCATGATGTGGCGCAGCACATCGCCAAAGGCGGTCATGGAAGTGCCGCCGATTTTCTCGACAGAGATCTTGGAGGAGTTGACGTCTGACATGGACAAGCTCAGAGGAGCAAAAAGGATTGGGAGGCCGGGCGGATGTCCTGCCCCATGGGTAGCGGCAGAAAACTCTCTATTTTCCACCACTTTTGTCGGGGTACCCTGGCGCAGGCATTGTGGCTGGGGCACATGCAGCGTCGCGTTGGCGCGGCTTCTGTGTATGGGGGGCCGCCTGGCATGGCCCGCGCAGGACCCTGTGGTCAAGCCCGTATCAAGATCGGGTCATGTTTCCCGCCACGAGGGGCGGTGCTGCCAATGCATCTTCGGCTGCCAGACCCCACTGGTCCCAGTCCTCGCCAAACAGCTCCGCCGGGTGCTGGGTGCGGTCCGAACCGTTGCCACAGCGCATGGCTTTGGCCGGACAGTACAGATCGCAGCCCCAGCACACCCGCTCGGGGTGAGCGGGTGCCTTGGGGAACCTTTTGGCAGCGGCCATGGGGCGCTCAGGTGGGCTGGCGACTGCTGCCGTCGGATCGTCAGATCACTTCTTCTGCGGCGGCACGTCGGTGCACGAGCCGTGTGCAATCTCCGCCGCCATGCCGATGCTCTCGCCCAACGTGGGGTGCGGGTGGATGGTCTTGCCGATGTCCACCGCGTCGGCGCCCATCTCGATGGCCAGCGCAATCTCGCCGATCATGTCGCCCGCATGCGTGCCGACCATGCCGCCGCCGAGGATCTTGCCGTGGCCATGGGCTTCGGGCGAGTCGTCGAACAGCAGTTTGGTGACGCCTTCGTCGCGGCCGTTGGCAATGGCGCGGCCGGAGGCCGTCCAGGGGAACAGGCCCTTCTTGACCTTGATGCCTTGCGCCTTGGCCTGGTCTTCGGTCAGGCCCACCCATGCCACCTCGGGGTCGGTGTAGGCCACGCTGGGGATCACGCGGGCGTTGAAGGCGGCGGATGCCAGCTCCTTGTTGCCCTGCAGTTCACCGGCGATGACCTCGGCCGCCACATGCGCCTCATGCACCGCCTTGTGCGCCAGCATGGGCTGGCCCACGATGTCACCGATGGCGAAGATGTGCGGCACATTGGTGCGCATCTGGATGTCGACGTTGATGAAGCCACGGTCCGTCACGGCCACGCCAGCTTTTTCAGCAGCGATCTTCTTGCCGTTGGGCGTGCGGCCCACGGCCTGCAGGACCAGGTCGTACACCTGCGGCGCGGGCGCGGTGCCGCCCTCTTCCGCTGCGGCAAACGTCACCTCGATGCCTTCGGGCGTGGCCTTGGCGCCCACCGTCTTGGTCTTGAGCATGATGTTGTCAAAACGCTTGGCATTCATCTTCTGCCAGATCTTGACGAGGTCGCGGTCGGCGCCCTGCATCAGGCCGTCCATCATTTCGACCACATCCAGGCGCGCGCCCAGCGTGCTGTACACCGTGCCCATTTCGAGGCCGATGATGCCGCCGCCCAGGATGAGCATGCGCTTGGGGACTTCCTTGAGCGCCAGGGCTCCGGTGGAGTCGACAACGCGGGGATCGTCGGGCATGAAGGGCAGGCGCACGGCCTGGCTGCCGGCGGCGATGATGGCGTTCTTGAAGGCGATGACCTTCTTGGTGCCGGTCTTTTCCTGCGCCGTGCCGGTGGTTTCTTCCACTTCGAGGTGGTTGGCGCCGACGAAGCTGCCATAGCCGCGCACGGTGGTGACCTTGCGCATCTTGGCCATGGCGGCCAGGCCGCCGGTCAGCTTGCCGATGACTTTTTCCTTGTGGCCGCGCAGCTTGTCGATGTCGAGCGAGGGCTCGCCGAAGCTCACGCCCAGGTCGGCCATGTGGCTGACTTCGTCCATGACGGCCGCCACGTGCAGCAGCGCCTTGGAAGGGATGCAGCCCACGTTCAGGCACACGCCACCCAGGGTGGCGTAGCGCTCGACGATGATGACCTTGAGGCCCAGGTCGGCCGCGCGGAAGGCAGCCGAATAACCGCCAGGGCCGCCGCCGAGCACGAGCACGTCGCAGTCCAGATCGGCAGTTCCGCCGAAGCTGGGCGCTTCGATTTTAGGAGCTGCTGGCGCTTGCGTGGCGGGCGCTGGAGCCGATTTTTGTTCAGATACAGCAGGTGCTGCAGCAGGCGCAGGCGCCTGCGCGGCAGACGCCGCATCCGACGTTTCGAGCGTGAGCACCACCGAGCCTTCGGCGATCTTGTCGCCGAGCTTCACTTTCAGCTCCTTCACCACGCCGGCGTGGCTGGACGGGATCTCCATGGAGGCCTTGTCGGACTCCACGGTGATCAGGCTCTGCTCGGCCTTGATGGTGTCGCCGGGTTTGACGAGCACTTCGATGATGGCCACTTCGGCGAAGTCGCCGATGTCGGGCACCTTGATGTCGATGATTGCCATGGTGTGTCTTGCCCTTTCGTTACATCACGATGCGGCGGAAGTCCGCCAGCAGCGAGGCAAAGTACACGTTGAAGCGCGCAGCGCTGGCGCCGTCGATCACGCGGTGGTCCCAACTCAGGCTCAAAGGCAGCATGAGGCGCGGCGCGAACTGCTTGCCGTCCCATTTAGGCTCCAGGCTGCTCTTGCACACGCCCATGATGGCGACTTCAGGAGCGTTGATGATGGGCGTGAAGTAGCGCCCGCCAATGCCGCCCAGCGAGCTGATGGAGAAGCAGCCGCCGGTCATGTCGGCCGGGCCGAGCTTGCCGTCGCGGGCCTTCTTGGCCAGGTCGCCCATCTCTTGCGAGATCTGCACGATGCCCTTCTTGTCGGCGTCGCGGATGACGGGCACGACGAGGCCGTTGGGCGTGTCGGCCGCGAAGCCGATGTGGAAGTAGTTCTTGAGCACCAGCTGGTCGCCGTCAAGCGAGCTGTTGAACTCGGGGAACCTCTTGAGCGCGGCCACGGCGGCCTTGATCATGAAGGCGAGCATGGTGACCTTGACGCCACTCTTCTCGTTTTCCTTGTTGAACTGCACGCGGAAGGCTTCGAGGTCGGTGATGTCCGCGTCGTCGTGGTTGGTGACGTGCGGGATGACGACCCAGTTGCGGTGCAGGTTGGCACCGCTGATCTTCTTGATGCGCGAGAGGTCCTTGCGCTCCACGGGGCCGAACTTGGTGAAGTCCACCTTGGGCCAGGGCAGCAGGTCCAGGCCCACGCCGGAACCGCCCGCCGCTGCCGGCGCCTTGGCAGCCTGCGCCTTGGTCTGGGCGGCACCCGCCATTACCTGCTTGGTGAAGGACTGCACATCGTCCTGCGTGATTCGGCCCTTGGGGCCAGTGCCCTTCACCTCGTCGATGGGCACACCCAGCTCGCGGGCGAACTTGCGCACGGACGGGCTGGCGTGGGGCAGGCCCACGGTGGGCGTGCCGGGCTGGTGGGCGGGCACGGAGGCCGTGGCGGCGACCGGTGCAGCGGCTGCAGCAACCGGTGCGGGGGCGGCAACAGGCGCAGCAGCGGGAGCCGCCGCCGACGCTGCGGGTGCTGCAGCTGCAGCAGGCGCACTGCCCGCCACGCCTTCCAGCAGGGCCACGAGGTCGCCGATGTTGACGGTGTCGCCGATCTTGACCTTGAGCTCCTTGAGCACGCCGGCGGCGGGCGAAGGGATCTCCATGGAGGCCTTGTCGGATTCGACGGTGAACAGCGACTGCTCGACCTTGATGGTGTCACCCACCTTGACCAGCAGTTCAATGACGGCCACGTCCTTGAAGTCGCCGATGTCGGGCACGCGCACTTCCACCGGGCCCGCAGCCGCAGGGGCTGCGGCGGGCGCAGCCGGCGCAGGCGCGGCTGCGGCCACGGGGGCTGCAGCCGGGGCGGCCGCGGGGGCTGCAGCCGGGGCGGCCGCGGGTGCAGGTGCCGCCGCCGGGGCTGCGGCCGCAGCGCCCGCGTCGGCGGCTTCCACCACGGCGATCACGGAGCCCTGCTTGACCTTGTCGCCCAGGGCGATCTTGAGTTCCTTGACCACGCCTGCGTGGCTGGATGGAATCTCCATGGAGGCCTTGTCGGACTCCACGGTGATGAGCGACTGCTCGGCCTTGACCGTGTCGCCCACCTTGACCAGCAGTTCGATCACGCCCACTTCGTCGAAATCCCCGATGTCCGGGACTTGAATGTCTACCAATGCCATTGTTGTCTCCGTTCGGTTTATGCGTAGAGCGGGTTGACCTTGTCGGCCTGGATGTTGTACTTGGCAATCGCCTCGGCCACCTTGGTGGCGGGCAGCAGGCCGTCTTCGCTCAGCGCCTTGAGTGCAGCGACCACGATGTAGTGGCGGTTGATCTCGAAGTGCTCGCGCAGCTTGCTGCGGAAGTCACTGCGGCCAAAGCCGTCGGTGCCCAGCACCTTGTAGGTGCGGCCCTTGGGGATGAAGGGGCGGATCTGCTCGGCATAGGCCTTCATGTAGTCGGTGGATGCGACCACGGGGCCTTGCGATGCGGACAGTTGCTGCGTGACGAACGGCACCTTGGGCGCTTCGGTCGGGTGCAGCAGGCTCCAGCGCTCGGCGTTCTGGCCGTCGCGGGTCAGTTCGTTGAAGCTCGGGCAGCTCCACACCGAGGCGGCCACGCCCCAGTCCTTTTCGAGCAGCTCCTGTGCAAAGAACGATTCGCGCAGGATGGTGCCGCTGCCCAGCAGTTGCACCGTGGGCGCATCCTTGGGCAGTGCGGGCGCCTGCTTGCACAGGTACATGCCCTTGATGATCTGCTCCTCGGTGCCGGGCTGCAGGCCGGGCATGGGGTAGTTTTCGTTCAGCAGCGTCAGGTAGTAGAAGACGTTCTCCTGGCGCTCGACCATGCGCTTCATGCCGTCGTGCATGATCACCGCGACTTCGTGCGCGAAGGTCGGGTCGTAGCTCACGCAGTTGGGGATGGTGTTGGCCAGGATGTGGCTGTGGCCGTCTTCATGCTGCAGGCCTTCGCCGTTGAGCGTGGTGCGGCCCGAGGTGCCGCCCAAGAGGAAGCCACGCGCCTGCATGTCGCCCGCCGCCCAGGCCAGGTCGCCGATGCGCTGGAAGCCGAACATGGAGTAGTACACGTAGAACGGGATCATGATCCGGTTGTTCGTGCTGTAGCTGGTGGCCGCCGCGATCCAGCTGCTCATGCCGCCGGCTTCGTTGATGCCTTCCTGCAGGATCTGGCCGGCCTTGTCTTCCTTGTAGTACATGACCTGGTCCTTGTCGACCGGGGTGTACTGCTGGCCTGCGGGGTTGTAGATGCCGATCTGGCGGAACAGGCCTTCCATGCCGAAGGTGCGGGCCTCGTCCACCAGGATGGGCACCACGCGCGGGCCCAGGGCCTGGTCGCGCAGCAGCTGGGTGAGGAAGCGCACGTAAGCCTGCGTGGTGGAGATTTCGCGGCCTTCGGGCGTGGCTTCCAGGATGGCCTTGAAGGTGTCCAGCGCGGGCACGGTGAAGCTCTCGTCGGCTTTCACGCGGCGGTGCGGCAGGTACCCGCCCAGGGCCTTGCGGCGCTCGTGCAGGTACTTCATTTCCGGGGTGTCGTCGGCCGGCTTGTAGAAAGGCAGCTCGGCGAGCTGGCTGTCCGGGACGGGGATGTTGAAGCGGTCGCGGAAGGCCTTGATGTCTTCGTCGCTGAGCTTCTTCGTCTGGTGGACGGTGTTCTTGCCCTCGCCGATCTTACCCATGCCAAAACCCTTCACGGTCTTGACCAGCAGGACGGAGGGCTGGCCGCCGTGGTTCTGCGCGGCATGGAATGCGGCATAGACCTTTTGCGAATCATGGCCGCCGCGCTGCAGGTTCCATATCTCGTCGTCGGTCATGTGCTCGACCATCTTCAGGGTGCGCGGGTCGCGGCCGAAGAAGTTCTTGCGCACGTAGGCACCGTCGTTGGCCTTCATGGCCTGGTAGTCGCCATCGTTGGTTTCCATCATGAGCTTGCGCAGCGCGCCGTCCTTGTCGGCGGCCAGCAGCGCATCCCAGCCCTTGCCCCAGATCAGCTTGATGACGTTCCAGCCAGCACCACGGAACTCGCCTTCGAGCTCCTGGATGATCTTGCCGTTGCCACGCACGGGGCCGTCCAGGCGCTGCAGGTTGCAGTTGATGACGAACACCAGGTTGTCGAGCTTCTCGCGCGCGGCCAGGCCGATGGCGCCCAGGGATTCAACCTCGTCCATTTCGCCGTCGCCGCAGAACACCCAGACCTTGCGGTTCTCGGTGTTGGCGATGCCACGGGCGTGCAGGTACTTGAGGAAACGCGCCTGGTAGATGGCCATCAGCGGGCCCAGGCCCATGGACACGGTGGGGAACTGCCAGAACTCGGGCATGAGCTTGGGGTGCGGGTAGCTCGACAGGCCCTTGCCGTCCACTTCCTGGCGGAAATTGAGCAGCTGGTCTTCGGAGAGGCGGCCTTCGAGGTAGGCGCGGGCATAGATGCCGGGGGATACGTGGCCCTGGATGTAGAGCAGGTCACCGCCGTGGTTCTCGCTCTCGGCGTGCCAGAAATGGTTGAAGCCGGCGCCGAACATGCTGGCCAGCGAGGCAAAGGAGCCGATGTGGCCGCCCAGGTCGCCGCCTTCGGGCGGATGGTGGCGGTTGGCCTTGACGACCATGGCCATGGCGTTCCAGCGCATGTAGGCGCGCAGGCGCTGTTCGATTTCGAGGTTGCCGGGGCTGCGTGCCTCCTGGCCGGGCTCGATGGTGTTCACGTAGCCGGTGTTGGCCGAGAACGGCAGGTCCACGCTGTTCTGGCGGGCATGTTCCAGCAATTGCTCCAGCAGGTAGTGGGCGCGCTCGGCCCCCTCCTTGTCGATGACGGCGGACAGCGCATCCATCCACTCACGGGTTTCCTGCTGGTCGGTGTCGGTGGCGGGCGCGGCGCCGTTTCCGGCCTGGGGGTCGGGCTGAGCTGACATGCTTTGTCTCCTGTAGGTGTGGCAGCAATTTAGTACGTTGGCTCTAGTTTCGCATATTTTTTGATAATTTCAAATGGTGCTTATGCATTTCACATTACAAGAAAATGCTGCAAACGCACATTGACCCGCCGTCCCGACACCGGGCATCGCCTCCCCTACACTTGGAACATGGACTCCCTGCCCCCCACGTCTTCCCCCACCGCCATGGTCGTGGCCGCGCCCGCCCGCTGGTGGCGCAAGTGGTGGCGCGGGTTGTCGCCCACCCGGCAGGACCGGTTCGCGGCCCTGGCGCCGCTGGCCGCCGTGCTGATGTTTCTCGCGGCCATCGTGGCCGCGTTCTGGTATTTGCGCGCCGAGGAGGCCGAGCGCGAGCAGGAAGCCCTGCGGCGCGATGTGGAATATGCGCAACAGCGCGTGCGGCTGCGGCTGCTGGAGCGGCAGGAACAGCTCATGCGCATCGCGCGCGACCTGTCCAACCAGGAGCTGGAGCGCACGGAATTCGTGAGCCGCGCCGAAACCCTGATCAGCCAGTATCCCGAGCTGCAGGCCATCACCTGGATCGACGAGCGCCGCCGCATCCGCGCCAGCCACGCGGCCCCCACGCTGGCCAGCAGCGAACTGCGCATCGCGGGCGAAGTGCTCAAGCCGGGCGACACCGCCGACACCTTCGGGCTGGCGCGCGACCTGCAGCAGCCGGTGTACGCCCAGCCAGCCGCCACCTCGGGCGACTCGACGCCGCTGCTGCAGCTGCAGGTGCCCTTGAACAACCAGGGCAAGTTCAGCGGCGTGGTGCTGGGCGAATACTCCATCGACAGCCTGCTGCGCTATGGCACGCCCACCGAAGTGCTGGCGCGCTATGCCGTCACGCTGCTGGACGGCAAGAACCAGGTTCTGGCGGGCACCCCCCTGGGCCCGCGCAACACCGCCACCCAGCTCCTGCCCTGGACGCCCCGCGCCAATGAATACGAGGTGCCCGTGTCGCCCGTGGGCAACGGGCTGGTGCTCAAGGCCCAGGCCTACCGCACCTCGCTGGGCGTGGTCGGCAGCGGGCTTTTCTGGCTGGTGGGCACGCTCTCCGCCATGACGGCATGGATGCTGATCGCCACCTGGCGCCACACCCGCCGCCGCATGCAGGCACAGCAGGCCCTGGTGGCCGAGACGAATTTCCGCCGCGCGATGGAGAACTCCATCCTCACCGGCATGCGTGCGCTGGACATGGAAGGCCGCATCACCTATGTGAACGCCGCCTTCTGCCAGATGACCGGCTGGAGCGAGGCAGAACTCGTGGGCCTGAAGGCGCCCTTCCCTTACTGGCCCGACTCCGACCACGAAGCCCTGCACGCCAAGCTGCGCGACGAGCTGTCCGGCAAGACCATCGTGGGCGGCTTTCAGGTGCGGGTGCGGCGCAAGAGCGGCACCTTGTTCGATGCCCGCCTGTATGTCTCGCCTCTGATCGATGCGCACGGCCAGCAAACGGGCTGGATGACGTCGATGACCGACATCACCGAGCCCAACCGCATCCGCGAGCAGCTCTCGGCATCGCACGAACGCTTCACCATCGTGCTCGAATCGCTGGACGCGTCGGTGTCGGTGGCCCCGCTGGGCAGCGAAGAGCTGCTGTTCGCCAACAAGCTCTACCGCCAATGGTTCGGCTCGCAGACCGGCGGGCATCTGCAGCTGGTCGCCCAGGCCGGCGTGGTGCCCGTGGCGGGCACCGACCACCGGGGCATGGACGACGAGGACGGCCTCATGGGCCTGCCGACCGACCCGCTGACCAGCGCCCGCACCGAGAATGCCGAGATTTACCTGCCCGACCTGGGCAAATGGCTGGAAGTGCGCTCGCGCTACCTCAACTGGGTGGACGGGCGCCTGGCCCAGATGGTGATCGCCACCGACATCACCCCCCGCCGCCAGGCCGAGGAGCAGGCGGCGCGCCAGGCCGAGCGCGCGCAGTCGGTGAGCCGCCTCATCACCATGGGCGAAATGGCCTCCAGCGTGGCGCACGAGCTCAACCAGCCGCTCACGGCCATCAACAACTACTGCAGCGGCATGGTCTCGCGCATCCAGAGCGGCCAGCTCACCGAGGAGGCGCTCCTCACGGCGCTGCAGAAGACGGCCCACCAGGCGCAGCGCGCGGGCCAGATCATCCAGCGCATCCGCGCCTTCGTGAAGAAGAGCGAGCCCAACCGCACCCTGGCCGACGTGCACTCGATGGTCAACGAAGCCGTGGAGCTGGCCGACATCGAGCTGCGCCGCCACAACGTGCGCCTCACGCATTACGTAGCCGCCCGCCTGCCGCCCGTGATGGCCGACACCATCCTGATCGAACAGGTGCTGGTCAACCTCATGAAGAACGGCGCCGAGGCCATCCAGCACGCCAGCCGCCCCCCGTCCGGGCGCAGCGTGGAGCTGCGCGTCGTGCCCAAGCACATCGAGGACCGCGAGGTGGTGGAGTTCTCCGTGCAGGACACCGGCAAGGGCCTGGCGCCCGAGGTGCTCGAACGGCTGTTCGAAGCCTTCTTCTCCACCAAGGAAGAAGGCATGGGCATGGGCCTCAATCTGTGCCGCAGCATCGTCGAGTCGCACCAGGGCCGGATGCAGGCGGAGAACCTCTACAATGGATCGGAGGTCACAGGCTGCAGGTTCTCCTTCTGGCTGCCGCTTGCCAAGCCTGCTGATGCCACTACAAATTCTGTAGCACACGTACGAAACCCAAGGACAATTGCATGAGCTTGATTCCGAAAAAAGGCACTGTTTACGTTGTAGACGACGACGAAGCAGTTCGCGATTCCCTGCAGTGGCTGCTGGAAGGCAAGGACTACCGGGTGCGTTGCTTTGATTCGGCCGAAACGTTTCTGTCGCGCTACGACCCGCGCGAGGTGGCCTGCCTGATCGTGGACATCCGCATGGGCGGCATGACGGGCCTGGAGCTGCAGGACCGCCTCATCGAGCGCAAGTCGCCCCTGCCCATCGTGTTCATCACCGGCCACGGCGACGTGCCGATGGCGGTGAACACCATGAAGAAGGGCGCGCTCGACTTCATCCAGAAGCCCTTTGACGAGGAAGAACTGGTCGGATTGGTTGAGCGCATGCTGGACCACGCCCGCGAGGCCTTCGCGGGCTACCAGCAGGCCGCCAGCCGCGATGCCCTGCTGTCCAAGCTCACCAGCCGCGAAGCGCAGGTTCTGGAGCGCATCGTCGCCGGCCGCCTGAACAAGCAGATCGCGGACGATCTGGGCATCAGCATCAAGACGGTGGAGGCGCACCGCGCCAACATCATGGAAAAGCTCAACGCCAACACCGTGGCCGACCTGCTCAAGATCGCGCTGGGCCAGAACGCGCCCAAGGCGTAATACTATTTTTTTGATAGCTGCTCGCGCTTTCCAATAAAGCGCCAGAGCCCGATTTGACGGATATTTTTTGACATGACCGCCCAACTCATCGACGGCAACGCCCTTTCCCGCCAACTGCGCGCCGACGTGGCGCAACGCGCCGCCGCCCTGAAGGCCCGGGGCACCACGCCCGGGCTGGCGGTGGTCCTGGTGGGCGACAACCCCGCCAGCCAGGTGTACGTGCGCAACAAGGTCAAGGCCTGCGAAGACGGCGGCCTGCATTCCGTCCTTGAAAAATACGAGGCCGACATGACCGAGGCCGCCTTGCTGGCCCGCGTGGAAGCCCTCAACAACGACCCCGCCATCCACGGCATCCTGGTGCAACTGCCCCTGCCCCGGCACATTGACGCGCAGAAGGTGATCGAGGCCATCTCGCCCGCCAAGGACGTGGACGGCTTCCACATCGCCAGCGCCGGGGCCCTGATGACCGGCATGCCCGGCTTCTGGCCCTGCACGCCCTATGGCTGCATGAAGATGCTGGAGAGCATCGGCTACGACCTCAAGGGCAAACACGCCGTGGTCATCGGTCGCAGCAACATCGTGGGCAAGCCGATGGCGCTGATGCTGCTGGGCCAGAACGCCACCGTCACCATCTGCCACAGCGCCACGCAGGGCCTCAAGGCGCAAACCCTCCAGGCCGACGTGATCGTGGCGGCGGTCGGCAAACGCAATGTGCTGACCGCCGACATGGTCAAGCCCGGCGCCGTGGTGATCGACGTGGGCATGAACCGCAACGACGAAGGCAAGCTCTGCGGCGACGTGGACTTCGACGGCGTCAAGGAAGTGGCCGGCTGGATCACCCCCGTGCCTGGCGGGGTCGGCCCCATGACCATTACCATGCTGCTGGTGAACACCATCGAAGCCGCCGAACGCACCGCAGGGCACTGACCCAGGGGGTTTCCTGCCGTCGGCGCCGGCCGCTTTGCAACTTGAACCTGCGCCATCTGGCGCCATCTAATTTCGCATGAGCAACGCCCTCCTCGACTTCTCGGACCTTCCCCATTTCGACCGCATCGCTCCGCAGGACGTGGCCCCTGCCGTCGACGTCCTGCTGGAGCGCGCCAACGCGGCGCTGGAAACAGTCACCGCACCGGACTTTCCGGCGCGCTGGGACGCGATCGCCAAGGTACTGGACGTGGCGACCGAGCAGCTGGGAACCGCGTGGGGCAGCGTCAGCCACCTCAACAGCGTGGCCGACACGCCGGAACTGCGCGCGGCCTACAATGCCGCCCTGCCACGGGTGACGGAGTTCTGGACCCGCCTGGGTGCCGATGAACGCCTGTATGCCAAGTACAAGGCCATCGACCCTGCCACCCTGACGGGCGAGCAGCGGCAAGCCCACCGCAATGCCGTGCGCAATTTCGTGCTCAGCGGCGCGGAGCTGACGGGTTCCGTCAAGGAGCGCTTCGCGCAGATCCAGGAACGCCAGGCCGAGCTGAGCCAGAAGTTCAGCGAGAACGCCCTTGATGCCACGGATGCATACGCCTACTACGCGAGCGCCGAGGAACTCGACGGCATTCCCGCCGATGTGCAGCAGGCCGCGCGGGCGGCGGCGCAGGCCGACGGCAAGGACGGCTACAAGCTCACGCTCAAGATGCCCTGCTACCTGCCGGTGATGCAATTCGCCACCCGCAGCGATCTGCGCGAGAAGCTCTACCGCGCCTACGTCACCCGCGCTTCCGACCAGGCCGAGGGCGATGCGCGCAAATTCGACAACACGGCGCTGATCAGCGAGATCCTGGCACTGCGCCGCGAAGAAGCCCAATTGCTGGGCTATGCCAATTTCGGCGAAGTCTCCGTCGTGCCCAAGATGGCCCAGTCGCCGGACCAGGTGATCGGGTTCCTGCGCGACCTGGCGCGCCGCGCCCGCCCCTATGCCGAGAAGGACGTCGCCGACCTGCGTGCGTTCGCGGCCGAGAAGCTGTCGTTGACCGACCCGCAGGCCTGGGACTGGCCCTACGTCTCCGAGAAGCTCAAGGAGGCGCGCTATGCCTTCAGCGAGCAGGAAGTCAAGAAGTACTTCACGGCGCCCAAGGTGCTGGCGGGCCTGTTCAAGATCATCGAAACCCTGTTCGAGGTGTCCATCCGCCGCGACAGCGCGCCGGTGTGGAATCCCGCCGTGGAGTTCTACCGCATCGAGCGCGGCAATACGCTGGTGGGCCAGTTCTATCTGGACCAGCCCGCCCGCACGGGCAAACGCGGCGGCGCCTGGATGGACGACGTGCGCACCCGCTGGCTGCGCCCCGACACCGGCGTGCTGCAGACCCCCGTGGCGCACCTGGTGTGCAACTTCGCCAGCGGCGTGGACGGCAAGCCGCCGCTGCTCACGCACGACGACGTGATCACCCTTTTCCATGAGTTCGGCCACGGCCTGCACCACATGCTGACCCAGGTGAACGAGCGCGACGTCTCGGGCATCGGCGGCGTGGAATGGGATGCGGTCGAACTGCCCAGCCAGTTCATGGAGAACTTCTGCTGGGAGTGGGACGTGCTCAAGCACATGACGGCCCACGTGGACACGGGCGAACCCCTGCCCCGCGCGCTGTTCGACAAGATGATCGCCGCCAAGAACTTCCAGAGCGGCATGCAGACGCTGCGCCAGATCGAGTTCTCGCTGTTCGACATGCTGCTGCACACCGAGCACGACCCGGCACAGGACATCATGCCGCTGCTCGACCAGGTGCGCCGCGAGGTGGCCGTGCTGCAGCCGCCGGCCTTCAGCCGCACGGCCCACACCTTCAGCCACATCTTCGCGGGCGGCTACGCCGCCGGCTACTACAGCTACAAGTGGGCCGAGGTGCTGAGCGCCGATGCCTATGCGGCCTTCGAAGAAACGGCCGGCAGCGATGGGCTGCCCAGCACCGAAACGGGCCGCCGCTACCGCGAGGCCATCCTGGAGGCCGGCGGCAGCCGCCCCGCGATGGAGTCCTTCAAGGCCTTCCGGGGCCGCGAGCCCAGCCTGGATGCCCTGCTGCGCCACCAGGGCATGGCCGAAGAGTCGACGACCTGACCGAATCCATGGCGCCGAGGGCAGTTTGCACTGCGCCCGGGGCCAACGATCGATCCTGTATGGAGTGAGAAAAATGAAGATGCACAATCCGCTGACCACCCCCCTGCTGGCATCCTTGCTGATGGTGCTGGCCAGCGCCAGCGTCCAGGCGCAAGGCGTCTACCGGATCGTTGGCCCGGATGGCAAGGTGACGTTTTCGGACCGCCCGCCGGCCGACGCCAGCGCCCAGCCCGCGCGGGCAGCCGCTGCGCCGCCTGCAGCGGCCAACGCCGCGCTGCCGTACGATCTGCGCCAGACCGCCAGCCGCTTTCCCGTCACGCTCTATACGGGCAACGATTGCCCGCCGTGCACCTCCGCGCGCAATCTGCTCACGTCGCGCGGCATACCGTTCACCGAGCGCACCGTGTCCAGCAACGAGGACATCGCAGCACTGCAGCGCCTGAGCGGCAACTCCAGCCTGCCCTTTGGCACCATCGGCGGCCAGCAGCTCGCGGGTTTTTCTGAAGGGGAATGGACGCAGTACCTGGATGCTGCAGGCTATCCCAAGCAATCGCAGCTGCCCGGCAACTACCGCCAGCCTGCCCCCACCCCTCTGGTGGCCATCAAGGCCGTGGAACCTGCAACAGCAGCGGCTGCAGCGTCGGCCCCGGCGTCCGCAGTACCCAGGGTGCGCCCCCCGGCTCCGGCCAATGAGGGGCCGTCGCCCAGCAATCCGGCGGGCATCAGATTCTGAGCGTCCCTCTCCCAGGGAACGGGCGGCCGGCGGCCGCCAGGACAAAGGGGCCTTTTCAGGCCCCTTTGTCCATTCCGCGGACATGCGTCCGTGCCCGCCGCCAGGCCCCGGGCTCAATAAGTGAGCGTCTTCACCCCTTGCGCCGTGCCCAGCAGGCAGACCGATGCTTTCTGGTGGGCAAAGACACCCACCGTCACCACGCCCGGCCACTGGTTGATGTCGGACTCGAACGCCAGCGGGTCCGTGATCGAGAGCCCCCGGACGTCCAGGATGTGTTGGCCGTTGTCGGTCACCAGGGGCTGGCCATCCCGCAGCCGCAGCTGCGCCTGGCCGCCCATCGCCGCAAAACGCCGCGCTATGTGGTTGGCGGCCATCGGAATCACCTCGACGGGCAAAGGAAACTGCCCCAGCGCCTGAACCAGCTTGGATTCGTCGGCGATGCACACGAAACGGCTGGCCAGCGCTGCGACGATCTTCTCGCGCGTCAGCGCCGCGCCGCCTCCCTTGACCATGTGGCCCTTGCCGTCGATTTCGTCGGCACCATCGATATAGACCGAAAGGGCCTGGACTTCGTTGGCATCGAACACCGCAATGCCCAGCGCCTTCAGGCGCTCGGTGCTGGCCACGGAGCTCGATACCGCCCCCTTGATCTGGTCCTTGATGGTGGCCAGCGCGTCGATGAACTTGTTGACGGTGGAGCCGGTACCCACCCCCACAATCTCGCCGGGCACCACATATTGCAGCGCGGCCTGGCCTACCAGGGTCTTGAGTTCATCTTGGGTCAGGGAGGTGGAGGTCGTCATGGGAGAAAATCAGGGGGAAACCTTGAATTATCCCCTCATGTCCCTGATCCCCTACGCCCTCACCCGCCCCTTTCTCTTCGGCCTGGATGCCGAGACCGCCCACGAGCTCACCATGGACATGCTGGCGCGCGGACAGCGCACGCCATTGCAATGGGCCTGGTGCAATGAAACCGTGGACGACCCTGTCGAATTGGCGGGCCTGACGTTTCCCAACCGCGTCGGCATGGCGGCGGGGCTGGACAAGAACGCCCGCTGCATCGACGCACTGGGCGCCATGGGCTTCGGCTTCGTGGAAGTGGGCACCGTGACACCCAAGGCGCAGCCCGGCAACCCCAAGCCCCGCATGTTCCGCCTGCCCGAAGCACGCGCGCTCATCAATCGCCTGGGTTTCAACAACGAAGGGCTGGATGCGTTCCTGCACAACGTGCAGCAGGCCCGCTTTCGCTCGCAGAGCCGCAAACACCCCCTGCTGCTGGGCCTGAATATCGGCAAGAACGCCACGACCCCGATCGAGAACGCCACCAGTGACTACCTGGCCTGCCTGGACGGCGTGTACCCGCACGCGGACTACGTCACGGTCAACATCAGCTCGCCCAACACCCAGAACCTGCGCGCGCTGCAGAGCGATGCGGCGCTGGACGCGCTGCTGGGCGCGATCGCCGAGCGCCGAGAAGCCCTGGCGGCGCGGCACGCGCGGCGCGTACCGGTGTTCGTGAAGATTGCCCCGGATCTCGATGAAGCCCAGGTGTCCGTGATCGCCTCCACGCTGCAGCGCCATGGCATGGACGGCGTGATCGCCACCAACACCACCATCAGCCGCGCGGCCGTGCAGGGTTTGCGCCACGCGCAGGAAACCGGCGGGCTCAGCGGCGCCCCGGTGCTGGAAGCCAGCAACCAGGTGATACGCCAGCTGCGCGCGGCCCTGGGCAGCCGTTTTCCCATCATTGGCGTGGGTGGCATCATGAGCGCCGAGGATGCGGTGGGCAAGGTCCGCGCCGGCGCCGATGTGGTGCAGATCTACACCGGGCTGATCTACGAAGGCCCCGCGCTGGTGGCGAAGGCCGCGAAGGCCATCAAGGCCATGGGCTGAGCCACGGCACGCCGCCCGCGCGCCAGGCCCCCAAAAAAAGAGCCGCCCATCTGGGCGGCTCTTTTGCCGTGGGACAGAACGCAGGCTCCTGCCGGCCGCCCGGCCAGGCCGGTCAGCGCCGCAGTCGCATCAGCATGGGCAGCAGCACGCCGGCCCACCGAATCAGTCGGCGCGGCCCGGCCACGACGGCGACGCCGGCCATGGCCGCCACCGCCAGGGGGTGTTCCCGGGCGAATCCCGCGGCGCGCAGCACCAGGGACTCGTCCAGGCCGCCGTCACCCTGTTCCCGCTGCGCCAATGCCAGCGACTGTGCCCGGGCCGCCCTGCGGGCGCGCAAGCGTTCGCGCTGCATGGCGATCCGGTCCAGCACGCGCTGCTGGGCCATGGTGGGCTCGAGAACCACGGCTTGCGGGGCAGTGGTCGATGGGTTCGTCGCAGCCATTACAAACGCTCCTTGATGTCACGCCAGTCCTGCGCCAGCTCGCGCCGCGTAAGGGCAAAGCCCTGGCCCGCCTTCTGCACGACGGAAACCAGCGACATGAGCGTGGCGGCCCAGCCGACAGTCCAGACGGCTGCCACGAGCCAGGCCACCAGGGTGCGCTGGGGGGTGTCCCAGAAATGCACCAGCACCGCCAGCGAGAGCATGATCAAGGCCACCACGGTGAGCCCCGCCACCACAATGGTCAGCACCAGCATCTGCTGCAGGCGCTGCTTCTGATCCTGCCACTCCAGGCGTGCGAGGTCCATGCGGTCTTCCGCCGCGATGGCGCCTTCGATCACGTTGGCGCGCCAGCGGGCCACCAGGGCCTCCAGCCCCAGGAGGGAAAGCCAGTTCATGTGCAGCCTCTGCGTTGTGCGGCCGTGCGCGGCAGGCCGGAATCAGCGCCGCGCAAGCAGGAAGCCCACCAGGGCGCCGACGGCCAGCGCGGCCCCGGCCACGCGCCATGGTTCATCGTGCGCATAGCGGTCGGCCGCAAGGGCGGCATCCTTGGCCTGGCGGGCCGCATCCTGCGCCGCGCGCACCGCGGATTCGCGCACGTTGTGCATGCCGTCGTCCAGACGCTGGCGCAGCAGCTTGATTTCAGGGACCGCGTCGAGATCCTTGTTGGCGAGAAGCCCCCGCAGATCAGAAACCAGCTTTTCCAGTTCGCCCTGGGTGGTGGTGGTGTCGGAAGCAGTCATACAAGCCTTTCTTGAAGCAACACAAAAAAATCAATCATCCCTGCCGGAACAGGACTCGGGTTCATCTTAGCCACCTGCCCCCGCCCCGCTTCGTAGGACGGCGACGCAAGAGGTTACGGATTGCAAATGGTTTGCCGCAGATCAGACCAGCGTGGCTACATGGTCCGCAATGGCCAGGGCGCTTGTCAAGCCGGGGGATTCGATGCCAAACAGGTTCACCAGGCCCGAGACGCCGTGCACCGCGGGCCCCTGGATCATGAAGTCCGCCGCGGGTTCCCCGGGGCCATGGATCTTGGGGCGCATGCCCGCATAGCCGGGCGCCAGCGCTCCGTCGCGCAGCGCGGGCCAGTACTTGCGGACCTCGGCGTAGAACGCGTCCCCGCGTGCGGGGTCGACCAGCAGGTCGTCCGGCGAATCAACCCACTGCACGTCGGGGCCGAACTTGGCCTGCCCGCCCAGATCCAGCGTCAGGTGCACGCCCAGGCCGGCAGCCTCGGGCACGGGGTAGATCAAGCGGCTGAAGGGTGCCTTGCCAGACAGCGTGAAATAGCTGCCCTTGGCGTAGTGGGCATGGGGCACATGATCCGCTCCCAGCCCCGCAAAGCGGCGGGCCAGCCCGGGGGCGTGCAGCCCTGCGGCATTGACCACGGTACGGGCTCGCAAACGCGTGCCATCAGACGCTACCAAATCAATAGCATTCTGCGCGCATTCCGCTTGCGCCAGGGGCGAATTGAGGGCCACGAGTCCCCCCGCATGCTCCAGGTCGCCCTGCAGCGCGAGCATCAAGGCGTGGCTGTCCACGATACCAGTACTGGGCGAAAACAATGCAGCGACACATTCCAGCGCGGGCTCCAGCGCCTGCGCTTCCTGGCGGCCGAGCCAGCGCAGATCCGGCACGCCGTTGGCTTGCGCCCGTGCCTGGATGGACTCAAGACCAGGCAGCTGCCCCGACGAGGTTGCCACCAGGAGCTTGCCGCAGCGGCGGTGGGGCACGCCACGCTCGGCGCAGTAGGCATACAGCATGTCCCGGCCTTGGACGCACAGCCGCGCTTTCAGCGACCCGGTGGGGTAGTACAGCCCGGCATGGATGACCTCGCTGTTGCGCGAACTGATGCCGGTGCCTATCGCATCCGCGGATTCCAGCACCATGACCTCGCGGCCCCGCAGCGCCAGGGCCCGGGCCACGGCCAGGCCGACCACGCCCGCCCCCACCACCACACAGTCGACTACATCCGCCATTCGCTCGCCCTCGTCCTTGCCCTTCGGTGCTCAGCCTTGCTCGAAGCCGTCGAGCACATTGACGGCATTGGTTCCCAGCTCGGCCGCCGCGTAGCCACCTTCGAGAACGAAGACAGCGGGCAGTCCCAGGCGTGCGAGGCGCGCGCCCAGCCGGGTGAAATCGGACGAGGCGAGTGCGAAGCGGGAAATGGGGTCGCCCTCGAACGCGTCGAGCCCCAGCGAGACCACAAGGGCATCGGCCCCGTGGCTGGCGATCCGCGCACAGGCACTTTCCAGCGCATCGAACCAGGCGGCGGCGCTGGTGCCTGCCGGCAGCGGCAGGTTCAGATTGAAGCCCGTGCCCTCTCCTGTCCCGGTTTCGTCCGCATGGCCCAGGTAAAAGGGGTATTCCGTGCGCGGGTCGCCATGCATGCTGATGAACAGCACGTCGGAGCGGTCGTAGAAGATGCTTTGCGTGCCATTGCCATGGTGATAGTCGACATCCAGCAGGGCCACGCGCCGGGCGCCCTCGTTGCGCAATACCTGCACCGCCACGGCGGCGTTGTTCAGGAAGCAGTAGCCCCCCATGAAGTCCGGGCCGGCATGGTGGCCTGGCGGGCGTGTGCAGCAAAACGCCGCGCCCACACCCCGCGCCACCCGGGTGGCGGCACTGGCGGCCGCATCCGCGCCTGCCTTGGCCGCCGCCCAGGTGCCGGGGGCCATGGGCGTGCCGTTGTCCATGGAGTACAGGCCAAGCCGCGCCACGAAGTTCTCCGGCTCCAGATCGCTGCGCAGGGTGCGCACGGGCCACACGGATGGAAAAGGCTGCACATCGGCGTTCGCGGGGTCCAGCGCCATCCATTGCTGCCAGGCCGTCTGCAGGAAGGCCAGATAGCGCTGCGCATGCACCTGGGACAGCACGGGCCCGCTGTCCACATCCGGCGCCGTGAGGCCGTGGCCCCGCGCGCGCAGTGCCTCTTCGACATAGTCCACGCGCGCAGGCTTCTCGAAGCAGGGAACGCGTTCGCCGCGAAAGAATTCGTGGGTGGGAGCGTGTCCCTGGTGCAGCGGGTTGTGAAAGGTGATCATGGGTCAGGCGTGTCGGCAAAGGAAGCCCGTGGCAGGCCAGGGTGGCCTTCCCGCGGGGCAGTCCCGCCATGGACTCGAGGCTGACACTGTAGCCGCTTTGCGGCGCCCGGCCGCCAAATGGGCCCTGGAGGCCCCGGCCCATGAAAAAACCCCTGCAGACCAGAGATCTGCAGGGGTTGAATTGGTGGGTGATACATGGATCGAACATGTGACCCCTGCCGTGTGAAGGCAGTGCTCTACCGCTGAGCTAATCACCCGTCGCTGGCACCCTGAACAGGGTGTGTCGCGAGGCCGTCAACAAACGTGGTGGGTGATACATGGATCGAACATGTGACCCCTGCCGTGTGAAGGCAGTGCTCTACCGCTGAGCTAATCACCCGTGTCGCTGTGACAGCCTTCTATTATGGCACAGCTTTTCAAGCTGCCTGGACAGTTCTCCAAATTGTTTTGCCTCCGCTGGCCTTGTCGATCTGCGCCAGCACTTCGGCATGGGCCGTCTGCTCCTGCTCGCTGGCGCGCAGCACGGGCAGGCTCAGCAGCCGCAGGTCGATGGCGGCCACCTTCAGGCCGTCGCTGCCTTCCTGCGCATCATCGGCGATGAGCAGGGCATCCTGGCCACGGGTCAGGTTGATGTAGACATCGGCCAGCAGCTCGGCATCCAGCAGCGCCCCGTGCAGGGTGCGGCCGGAGTTGTCCACGCCCAGCCGGTCGCACAGGGCATCGAGCGAATTGCGCTTGCCCGGGTACATCTCCTTGGCCATGGCGAGCGTGTCGGTCACGCTCTCCACGTACGTGCGAAAGCCCGGGCGTCCCGTCAGTTCCAGCTCCTTGTTCAGGAAGCCCACGTCGAACGCCGCGTTGTGGATGATGATCTCGGCCCCCTGCAGGTACTGCAGGATCTCGTCCGCCACCTCGGCGAACCTGGGCTTGTCCTTCAGGAACTCGTTGCTGATGCCGTGCACCTTCAGCGCATCTTCATGGCTGTCGCGGCCCGGATTGAAGTACAGGTGCAGGTTGTTGCCGGTGAGCTTGCGGTTGAGCAGCTCCACGCAGCCCAGTTCAATGATGCGGTCCCCGCTGTCGGCCGAAAGGCCGGTGGTTTCGGTGTCGAGAACGATCTGGCGGGTCATACGCGCCCCCACGCTCGGCACTTCGTGTCCTCGCTGCCCCCCAAGGGGGCGCCAGCTTGCCTGGGGCGGCCCGGCGCTGCGCTCATCTAGTGGTTCTCCTTGGCATGGTTGATCGTGTACTTGGGAATTTCCACGGTCAGATCGGTTTGCGCCAGGATGGCCTGGCACGACAGGCGCGATTGTGGCTCCAGGCCCCAGGCGCGGTCGAGCAGGTCTTCTTCCTCTTCCTCGGCCTCGTTGAGCGAGTTCAGCCCCTGGCGCACGATGACGTGGCAGGTGGTGCAGGCACAGCTCATGTCGCAGGCGTGCTCGATGTTGATGTGGTTGTCGAGCAGGGCTTCGCAGATCGACGTGCCGGCGGGCGCGGTGATTTCGGCCCCCTGGGGACAGTATTCGGGATGGGGAAGGATCTTGATGACGGGCATGGGGTGTGGGCTCTTATTGCTTCTTGTCCGGGGCTTACAAGGTCTGCACGTTCTTGCCAGCCAGCGCCTGCTGGATGCCACGGTTCATGCGCTGCGCGGCGAAGGCTTCCGTGCCCTTGGCCAGTGCATCGGTGGCGGCTTCGATGACGGCGGCATCCTGCGCATCCCGCTGGTGGCGCAATGCCACCATCAGCGCATCGATCTCGGCGCGCTCCCGGGTGGAGAGGACATCGCCGTCGGCATCGAGGGCACTCTGGGTGGCGATCAGCATGCGGTCCGCGTCCACGCGGGCCTCGACCACCGCGCGGGCCTTCATGTCCTGGGCAGCCGTGGCAAAGCCGTCCTGCAGCATGCGCGCAATCTGGTCGTCCGACAGGCCATAGGAGGGCTTCACGTCGATGCGAGCCTCCACGCCACTGCCCTGCTCCCTGGCGCTCACGCTCAGCAGGCCGTCGGCATCGACGGTGAAGGTCACGCGGATGCGCGCCGCGCCCGCGGCCATGGGCGGAATACCGCGCAGCTCGAAGCGCGCGAGGCTGCGGCAGTCCTGCACCAGGTCGCGCTCGCCCTGCACCACATGCACCGCCAGCGCTGTCTGGCCGTCCTTGTAGGTGGTGAAGTCCTGCGCCTTGGCGGTGGGAATGGTCTCGTTGCGCGCGACGATGCGCTCCACGAGGCCTCCCATGGTTTCGATGCCCAGCGACAGCGGAATCACGTCCAGCAGCAGCAGGTCGCCCGCCGTGTTGTTGCCCGCCAGCTGGTTGGCCTGGATGGCGGCACCCAGCGCAACGACTTCGTCGGGGTTGAGGTTGGTCAGTGGCTCCTTGCCAAAGAAGGCGGCCACCGCCTGCCGCACCTGCGGCATGCGGGTGGAGCCGCCCACCATCACCACGCCCTTCACCTCGTCACGCCCCAGATGGGCGTCCCGCAGCGCGCGGCGCACCGCCGCCATGGAGCGCGCGGTCAGTTCGGCCGTGATGGCCTCGAAGTCCGATTTCTTGACATCGAAATGCACGCCACCGCTTGACAGATGTGCGCTGAATGCTACTGAATCTATAGCAGTCAAGGCTTCCTTGCAGGCGCGTGCCGCCATGCGCACCGCCGACTTGTCCGCCGGGGTGACGGCCTGAAGGCCCAGTTGCTGCAGCACCCAGTCCGCCAGGGCCGCATCGTAGTCGTCGCCGCCCAGCGCGGAATCGCCGCCCGTGGCGATGACCTCGAACACGCCCTGCGTCAGGCGCAGGATGGAGATGTCGAAGGTGCCGCCGCCCAGGTCGTACACCGCGTAGACCCCCTCGCTCGCATTGTCCAGGCCGTAGGCAATGGCTGCGGCCGTCGGCTCGTTGATGAGGCGCAGCAGGTGGATGCCCGCCAGCTTGGCCGCGTCCTTGGTGGCCTGCCGCTGGGCGTCGTCGAAGTAGGCGGGCACGGTGATGACGGCACCGTAGAGGTCGTCATTGAAGGTGTCCTCGGCCCGGTAGCGCAGCGTCGCCAGGATTTCGGCACTGACCTCGACGGGCGACTTGTTGCCGTCCACCGTCGCGAGGCTGACCATGCCCTGCTCCCCCGCCTCGCTGGCGGGAACAAAGTCGTAGGGCAGCTTGCCCGCCTCCGCCACGTCTTTCAGGCCCCGCCCCATGAAGCGCTTGGCCGAGGCGATGGTGTTGCGCGCATCCTGGGCCTGCGCGGCCACGGCGTCGTATCCGATCTGGCGTCCACCCTTTTCCAGGTACCGCACGACCGAGGGCAACAGCACCCTGCCCTGCGCATCGGGCAGGCATTCGGACACGCCATTGCGCACGGCGGCGACCAGGGAGTGGGTGGTGCCCAGGTCAATGCCGACGGCAATGCGCCGCTGGTGCGGATCGGGGGATTGGCCGGGTTCGGAAATCTGCAGAAGCGCCATGAAATTTCGGGTCTCAACGTGGTGGAGTCCGCCGCCATACGAACGGGGCCCCAGGGGGAAAGCAAAACCGCTCTATTGTCCCAGTTGCTCTCGGCGGCGTTCAATGTCGTCCGCAAATCGCGCAATGAACATGAGGGCTCTGACCTGCCGGGCGGCACCCGCGTAGTCCTGCTGCTGGTCGATGAGTTGCTCGCACTGCGCCAGCGCGGCACGGCGGGCCTGGGCGACGCCATCCTCGAGCGCATCGAGTTCGCTCTCGGCGCGGGCATCTTCCAGCGCCTCGCGCCACTCCATCTGCTGCATGAGGAACGCCGCCGGCATGGCCGTGTTGTCCTCGGCGCGGATCGGGGCCCCGTGCAGCTCGCACAGGTAGGCGGCGCGGCGCTGGGGATCCTTCAGGCGCTGGTAGGCCTCGTTGATGCGCACCGACCATTGCATGGCCACGCGCTGCGCGGCCGCGCCCTGCGCCGCGAACTTGTCGGGATGTGCTTCGCGCTGCAGCTCTTTCCAGCGCGCATCGATGGCGCCACGGTCCTGCGCGAAACGGCGCTCGAGGCCAAACAGTTCAAAGTCGTCGGATTGCAGGTTCATGCACAGGTCGCGAGGTGCGGGTCAACAAAAAACCGCCAGCACGGAGAGCGCGTTGGCGGTTTCACGAAAAAAGCGTCGGCAGGCGCTCAAACGCGGAAGCTCTCTCCGCAACCGCAGCGGTCCCGCTCGTTGGGGTTGTTGAACTTGAAGCCTTCATTGAGGCCTTCGCGCACGAAGTCGAGTTCGGTACCGTCGATATAGGCCAGGCTCTTGGGATCGATCAGCACCTTGACGCCGTGGTTTTCAAACACGATGTCTTCGGGCTCGGAATCGTCCACATACTCCAGCTTGTAGGCAAGCCCCGAACAGCCGGTCGTCTTGACACCCAGGCGCACCCCCAGCCCCTTGCCGCGCCGGGCAAGATAGCGGTTGACGTGCCGGGCAGCGGCTTCTGTCAGCGTAATGGCCATATCTCTCACTCAAGCAGCGGTGGCGGCTGCCGCGTGCTTGGTCTTGTAGTCGAGCACGGCGGCCTTGATGGCGTCTTCCGCCAGGATGGAGCAGTGGATCTTGACGGGCGGCAGGGCCAGCTCCTCGGCGATCTCGCTGTTTTTCAGCGCCGCTGCTTCATCCAGCGTCTTGCCCTTGACCCATTCGGTCACCAGCGACGAGGAGGCAATGGCGGAGCCGCAACCGTAGGTCTTGAAACGCGCATCTTCGATCACGCCGGTTTCGGGGTTCACCTTGATCTGCAGCTTCATCACGTCGCCGCAGGCAGGCGCACCCACCATGCCGGTGCCCACCGAATCGTCGCCCTTGTCGAACGAACCCACGTTGCGGGGGTTTTCGTAATGGTCAACCACTTTGTCTGAGTAAGCCATGATGTGTACCTCTTCAATTCTTCGAAATTCCGGGATTCAGTGCGCAGCCCACTGGATGGTGCTGATGTCGATGCCGTCCTTGTACATCTCCCACAGCGGGCTCAGCTCACGCAGGCGGGCCACGTTCTCGCGGATGGTGGAGATCGCGTAGTCGATCTCTTCCTCGGTCGTGAAGCGGCCAATGGTCATGCGCAGGCTGCTGTGCGCCAGTTCGTCGCTGCGGCCCAGGGCGCGCAGCACATAGCTGGGCTCCAGGCTGGCGGACGTGCAGGCCGAACCCGACGACACGGCCAGGCCCTTGATGCCCATGATGAGCGATTCACCTTCCACGAAGTTGAAGCTCATGTTCAGGTTCTGCGGCACGCGGCGCTCCATGCTGCCGTTGATGAACACCTGCTCGATGTCCTTCAGGCCATCGAGCAGACGCTGCTGCAGCGCGTGCGCCTTGGCGTTGGACTCGGCCATTTCTTCCTTGGCGATGCGGAAGGCCTCGCCCATGCCCACGATCTGGTGCGTGGGCAAGGTGCCCGAGCGCATGCCGCGCTCGTGGCCGCCGCCGTGCATCTGCGCTTCCAGCCGAACGCGGGGCTTGCGGCGCACATACAGCGCGCCCACGCCCTTGGGGCCGTAGGTCTTGTGCGCGGTCATGCTCATCAAGTCGACGGGCAGGGTGTTCATGTCGATCTCGACGCGGCCCGTGGCCTGCGCGGCATCCACGTGCAGCAGGATGCCCTTTTCCCGGCACAGCGCGCCAATGGCGGGAATGTCCTGGATCACCCCGATCTCGTTGTTCACGAACAGGATGCTGATCAGCACGGTGTCGGGGCGGATGGCGGCCTTCAGGGCGTCCATATTGACCAGGCCGTCTTCCTGGACGTCCAGGTAGGTGGCCTCGAAGCCCTGGCGCTCCAGCTCGCGCATGGTGTCCAGCACGGCCTTGTGCTCGGTCTTGAGCGTGATGAGGTGCTTGCCCTTGCCCTTGTAGAACTGCGCGGCGCCCTTCAAGGCCAGGTTGATGGACTCCGTGGCGCCGCTGGTCCAGACGATTTCACGCGGATCCGCGCCAATCAGATCCGCCACCTGCACGCGCGCCTTCTCGACAGCTTCCTCCGCCTCCCAGCCCCAGGCGTGGCTGCGCGATGCCGGGTTGCCGAAGTGCTCGCGCAACCAGGGAATCATGGCGTCCACCACGCGGGGGTCCACCGGGGTCGTGGCGCCGTAGTCGAGATAGATGGGGAAGTGCGGGGTCATGTCCATGGCTGGCTCAGTGATAGTTGCTGGCTGGCAAGCTAAAAATAAGAAACGAAACGATGCTTGAAAACTCGTTCAGGGCGCTGCCGACCCCAGGGCCGGCAGGGGAGCCCCGGGTATCAGGATTTCGCGAAGACGTTGCCCAGTGCGAACACCGAATTGGGCGCGTTGACACGGATGGGCTTGACCACCGGGGTCGTCGAAATCGCCCGGCGCACCACCGGCTTGTCTTCGATCTGCACGCCCTTGGCCAGCTGTTCATCCACCAGCTTTTGCAGCGTGACGGAATCGAGGAACTCCACCATGCGCTGGTTGAGCGATGCCCACAGCTCGTGCGTCATGCAGCGGCCCGCTTCGCCCAGGCAATTTTCCTTGCCGCCGCATTGCGTGGCATCAATGGGTTCGTCCACCGAAACGATGATGTCCGCCACCGTGATATCGCCTGCCTTGCGGGCCAACGTGTAGCCGCCGCCAGGACCACGGGTAGACTCGACCAGTTCGTGGCGGCGCAGCTTGCCAAAAAGCTGCTCCAGGTACGACAGCGAAATCTGCTGGCGCTGGCTGATCGCGGCCAGCGTGACGGGACCATTGTTCTGGCGCAGGGCCAGGTCAATCATGGCGGTGACCGCAAACCGGCCTTTGGTTGTGAGACGCATCGCAAGCTCCTTGTGCTAAGGCTTGTTCGTTGTAGAAACCGCCTTCGCTGGCTGATGGCCAGCAAGGCACCGTCTCCGCCCCTTACTCCGCACAGTTGCCTGGCACGGAGCCCTTCATCGCTGGGCTTTTTTCTTGAGTATTTTGTGCAAGTATAACACAAATCCCTATCGAATTTGTCGGGTTAAAAAACCAACCGGTCGTCATTTGACCTGTGGTGTATTTGCCCGGTCTTCGACATGCCCTCACAAGGCCACCGAATCGCTGCCATGCGCGCCAAATGCCTGGTCCTTGAGACGCGTGAGCTGGTCGCGCACCCGGGCAGCCTGCTCGAATTCCAGGTTGCGCGCATGCTCGAGCATGAGCTTTTCGAGCCGCTTGATTTCGCGCGCCACATCCTTTTCGGACATGTCCTCCACCTTGGCGCGCTGCATGGCTTCCTGCTCCAGCCGCTCGGCGTCCTTGCCGGCTTTCTCGCTGTAGACGCCGTCAATCAGGTCTCTTACCCGCTTGACAATGCTGCGCGGAGTGATTCCGTGGGCCTCGTTGTGTGCGATCTGTTTGATGCGGCGGCGTTCCGTCTCGCCCATGGCTTTTTTCATGGAATCGGTGATGCGGTCGGCATAGAGGATGGCCCGCCCGTTCAGATTCCGCGCCGCGCGGCCAATGGTCTGGATGAGGCTGCGCTCGGCCCGCAGGAAGCCCTCCTTGTCGGCATCCAGGATGGCCACGAGGGACACTTCGGGAATGTCGAGCCCCTCGCGCAGCAGGTTGATCCCCACCAGCACGTCAAACGCGCCCAGGCGCAGGTCGCGGATGATCTCCACGCGCTCGACCGTGTCCACGTCGCTGTGCAGGTAGCGGACCTTCACACCGTTGTCCGTCAGGTAGTCGGTGAGCTGCTCCGCCATGCGCTTGGTCAACGTGGTAATGAGTACACGTTCGCGCTTTTCCACGCGAATGCGTATTTCCTGAAGCACATCATCCACCTGATGGGTGGCGGGCCGCACCTCCACTTCGGGATCCACCAGGCCGGTGGGCCGCACCACCTGGTCGACGATCTGGCCGGAATGGGTGCGCTCGTAGTCTGCCGGCGTGGCGGTGACAAAGATCACCTGCCGCATGCGCTGCTCGAACTCCTCGAACTTGAGCGGGCGGTTGTCCAGCGCCGACGGCAGGCGAAAGCCGTACTCCACCAGCGTGGTCTTGCGCGAGCGGTCGCCGCTGTACATGGCATTGAGCTGGCCGATCATCTGGTGGCTCTCGTCCAGGAACATCAGCGCGTCCTTGGGCATGTAGTCGGTCAGCGTGCTCGGCGGGTCGCCCGGCGCGGCGCCCGACAGGTGGCGCGTGTAGTTCTCGATGCCCTTGCAGTGCCCTACTTCGCTGAGCATCTCCAGGTCGAAGCGCGTGCGCTGCTCCAGGCGCTGCGCCTCCACCAGCTTGCCGTCGGCCAGCAACTGCTTGAGGCGCTCGGCCAGTTCGAGCTTGATGGTCTCCACGGCGGCCAGCACCTTGTCGCGCGGCGTCACGTAGTGGCTGCTCGGGTAGACCGTGAAGCGCGGGATCTTCTGCTTGACGCGGCCCGTGAGCGGATCGAACAGCTGCAGGCTCTCCACTTCGTCATCGAACAGCTCGATGCGGATGGCCAGCTCCGAATGCTCGGCCGGGAACACGTCGATGGTGTCGCCCCGCACGCGGAACTTGCCGCGTGAAAAGTCCGCCTCGTTGCGCTGGTACTGCATGCGGATCAGCTGGGCGATCACGTCGCGCTGGCCCAGCTTGTCGCCGGTGCGCAGCGTCATCACCATGCGGTGATAGCTCTCGGGTTCGCCGATGCCATAGATGGCCGACACCGTGGCCACGATGACCACGTCGGTTCGCTCCATCAGGCTCTTGGTGCACGACAGGCGCATCTGCTCGATGTGCTCGTTGATGGCGCTGTCCTTCTCGATGAACAGGTCGCGCTGGGGCACATAGGCCTCGGGCTGGTAGTAGTCGTAGTAGCTCACGAAGTACTCCACGGCGTTCTTGGGGAAGAACTCGCGGAACTCGCTGTACAGCTGCGCGGCCAAGGTCTTGTTGGGCGCGAACACGATGGCCGGGCGCCCCATGCGGGCAATGACGTTGGCCATGGTGAAGGTCTTGCCCGAGCCCGTCACCCCGAGCAGGGTCTGGAAGGCCTCGCCATCGCGCAGTCCGTCCACCAGCTTGTTGATGGCCTCCGGCTGGTCTCCCGCCGGCGGATAGGGCTGGAACAATTCAAAGGGGGAATCGGGGAAACGGACGAATTCGCCGTCTTGCTTTTCCGTTATGACCTGTGTGATATCCGGCATGGGTGCAGTCAACGAGTGGGAGGGGCAGGCCGTTAAAATCGGCGGAACCCGGCACAGTACACCACGCCCGGATTCTTCGCTACTGACAACCTTTCAAGGATTTTCATGTCTCTTTTCACCGCCGTCGAAATGGCCCCCCGCGACCCCATCCTGGGCCTCAACGAGCAATTCAACGCCGACACCAACCCCAACAAGGTCAACCTGGGCGTGGGCGTGTACTTCGACGACAACGGCAAGCTGCCCCTGCTGCAGTGCGTGCAGGCCGCGGAAAAGACCATGATGTCCACCCCCACGGCCCGTGGCTACCTGCCCATCGACGGCATCGTGGCCTATGACAACGCCGTCAAGAGCCTGGTGTTCGGTGCCGACAGCGAACCCGTGACCTCCGGCCGCGTGGCCACCGTGCAGGCCATCGGCGGCACCGGAGGCCTCAAGATCGGCGCCGACTTCCTGAAGAAGGTCAGCCCCAATGCCAAGGTGCTGATCTCGGACCCCAGCTGGGAAAACCACCGCGCCCTGTTCACCAACGCCGGCTTCGAGGTCGATACCTACGCCTACTACGACGCTGCCAAGCGCGGCGTGAACTTCGAAGGTTTCCTGGCCAGCCTGAACGCAGCCGCACCCGGCACCATCGTCGTGCTGCACGCCTGCTGCCACAACCCCACCGGCTACGACATCACGGCCGCCCAGTGGGACCAGGTGATCGCCGCCGTCAAGGCCAGGGGCCTGACGCCTTTCCTCGATATGGCCTACCAGGGCTTCGGCCACGGCATCGCGGAAGACGGCGCCGTGATCGGCAAGTTCGTGGCCGCCGGCCTGACCTTCTTTGTTTCCACCTCGTTCTCCAAGAGCTTCAGCCTGTACGGCGAGCGCGTGGGTGGCCTGTCCGTGCTGTGCACCGACAAGGAAGAAGCCTCCCGCGTGCTGAGCCAGCTCAAGATCGTCATCCGCACCAACTACTCCAACCCACCCATCCACGGTGGCGCGGTGGTGGCCGCGGTGCTGAACAACCCCGAGCTGCGCGCGATGTGGGAAAAGGAACTGGCCGAAATGCGCGTGCGCATCAAGGCCATGCGCCAGAAGCTGGTCGATGGCCTCAAGGCCGCCGGTGTGAAGCAGGACATGAGCTTCATCACCACCCAGATCGGCATGTTCAGCTACTCGGGCCTGACCAAGGACCAGATGGTGCGCCTGCGCAATGAGTTCGGCGTGTACGGCACCGACACCGGCCGCATGTGCGTCGCAGCCCTGAACAGCAAGAACATCGACTACGTCTGCCAGGCGATCGCCAAAGTGATGTAACCCCCTGCGGCGCTGACGCGCCTTCCCCCTTCCTCTCGAATTGCTGCGCAATTCGGGAAGGGGGACGCAGCCAGCGCACGCAAGAGGAGCGCCGCTATGCAGCTTGGGCGGCCCTTGCGCGGCTACCTCGCATTGGCTGCGCTTGTTCAAAGGACAGTGGCGATACGCAATTCGGTGAATACCCCCTTGATGAACCCTGGCGCTGATCTTCAGAGCCGCTTTGTGAGCGAAGCGCTCCAGAACCCGTACAACGCGGTCCTTCTGGAGCGTTTGCCGCTTCTGGGCCTGCCGGATGCCTGGCTGGTGGCGGGCTGCCTGTTCCAGACGGTGTGGAACCTGCGCTCCGGCCTGGAGCCCACGGCGCGCATCAAGGACTACGACCTGTTCTATTTCGATGCGCCGGACCTGTCCGAGGCCGCCGAACAGGCCGTGCAGGCCCGCGTCACCGCCCTCTTCGCCGACCTGCCGATCACCGTGGAAGCCAAGAACCAGGCCCGGGTGCACCTCTGGTACGAACGCTGGTTCGGCTACCCGTATGCGCCGCTGCAATCGGCGCGCAACGGGATCGAGCGCTTTCTGGTGCCCTGCACCTGCGTGGGCTTGCAGCCTGCATCCGGCCCTGGCATGGAGGAGCCCACGCTGTACGCGCCCTATGGGCTTGAAGAGCTGTATGCCGGACTGATGCGCCCCAACCCGGCGTGCCCGCACCTCCCGCTGTTCCAGGCCAAGGCCGAAAGCTACCGCGAACGCTGGCCGTGGCTGACAGTCCGGGCGGATGACCTGCCGAGCTGATCGGCGCCGCACAGGGTTTTCAATTCATTTTGGCCTCTGGCGCTTGATCCATAAGTGCTACCAGCTATAAAAATAGAAGCAGACCACCACAGGCGAGGCGCCCATCACCCCCACAGCACCGACCGCATCGAGATCGACGCCGACTGGTAGCCCGTGTTGAAGAAACGGGGCATCTCGCTGGGCAACACGGCCCCCGCCGCATACAGCAGCGGCAGATAGTGCTCGTGTGTGGGGTGCGCCTGTTTGGCCACGGCGCCCAGTTTCTGGAAGTCCTGCAGGGCGCCCAGCTGGCCTTTCTTGATCTGCTCCTGCACCACGGTGTCGAACTCGGCGGCCCAGTCGTACGCCTCGTTGGCGGCCGTGCCACGGCGCGTGAGACGCAGGTTGTGCACCACGTTGCCGCTGCCCACGATCAGCACGCCGCGCTCGCGCAGCGCCTTCAATTGCTGGCCCAGCGCGTAGTGTTCGGCCGGGGCGCGGCTGTAGTCCATGCTCAGCTGCAGCACGGGGATCTGCGCCTTGGGAAACATGGGCTTGAGCACCGACCAGGTGCCGTGGTCCAGGCCCCATTCACCTTCATCCACGCCCAATGCGCCGCCCGTCGCGGGCGACTTCAGTTCAGCCGCCAGGCTGCGCGCCACCTGCGGCGCACCGGGCGCGGGGTATTGCTGGTCGAACAGCGCCTGGGGAAAACCGCCGAAGTCGTGGATGGTCTTGGGATTGGCCATGCCAGTCAGCTGCCAGCCGCCGCGCGTGAGCCAATGGGCCGACACACACAGGATGAGCTGCGGCTGCACGGCGCGCGCCGTCAACTCCGCGCCCATGGCCTGCCAGCTGCGGCGCCAGGCGTTGTCCTCGATGGCGTTCATGGGGCTGCCGTGGCCCACGAACAGCACCGGCATGCGGGGCGAGGGCTTGAGCGCCTGCAGCGCCGGCGCGGTGGCGGCGCTGCTCAGGGACGTGGTCATGAATGCTCCCGGAAAGGCGGCCAAGCCCGTGAGGGCGGCCAAAGAGGTTCTGCGTTGCATGGGTCAGGGAGCGTAACAAATTATGTATAACGCAGGGAGTGAGCCCGCGCGCCCCCTGAAGTTCCGGCGCCGCGCCTTCCGTTCAAGACCACGACACCGAGACAACCCCCAACCCATGACCACCGCCCTGCCCCAGCCCCTGCGCAACGTCCGCGTCCTGAGCCTCGCGCTCAACCTGCCCGGCCCCGCCGCCCTGATGCGCTGCGCGCGCATGGGGGCCGAATGCACCAAGCTCGAACCCCCGCCCGCCCCCGGCCATCCCAGTGCGGACCCCATGGGCATCTACAGCCCGGCGGCCTATGCCACGCTGCACGGCGGCGTGCGCGTGGTGCATGCCCACCTCAAGACCGCCGAAGGCCAGGCGACGCTGCATGCGGAACTGGCCCGCACCGATGTGCTGATCACCTCCTTCCGCCCCTCGGCCCTGGCCAAGCTGGGCCTGGGCTGGGAGGCGCTGCAGTCGAAATACCCGCGCCTGTCGCTGGTGCGCATCGTGGGCGCGGCGGCCGAGCGGGCCGAGGAGCCCGGCCACGACCTCACCTACCTGGCCGACGCCGGGCTGGTGACCGGCACCGAGATGCCGCCCACGCTGTACGCCGACATGGGCGGCGCCCTGATGGCCAGCGAGGCCGTGCTGCAGGCCCTGCTGGAGCGCGCCCACACCGGCAGCGGCGTGTGCATCGAAGTGGCGCTGGCCGATGCCGCCGCCTGGCTGGCCCAGCCGCGCGACTGGGGCCTGACCACGCCCGAGGGCGACGTGGGCGGCAACCACGCGGGCTACCGCATCTACCCCTGCGCCGACGGCCGCGTGGCGGTGGCCGCGCTGGAACCCCACTTCGCCGCGCGCCTGTGCGCCGCTGCGGGGCTGCCAGCCTCCGGCGACCCGGGCCAGCTGCGCGCGCCCGCCACGCACCAGGCCGTGGGGAACTTCCTGCACGGCCAGACCCGCGCGCAGCTGGACGCGCTCGCCACCGCCCAGGACATTCCCCTGCACACCCTCGCCTGAGAACCCGTTTTCACCGATGCACAAGCAAGGCACCGTCATCCGCTGGGATGCCACACGCGCCTTCGGTTTCATCCGCAGCCCGGACACCTCGGCCGATGTGTTCTTTCATGTGCGGGACTACCAAGGCAGCGCCGCGCCCCGCGAGGGCCTGGCCGTGGTGTATGAAGAAATCCATGTGGGCGGCAAGGGGCCCAGGGCAATGGCCGTGCAGCCTGCCGCGCACCCGGGTGCCACCGCCCAGCCCCGCCCATCGGTCACGGCGCCGCCGACAGCCGCTGCGCGCCCGGCACGGCGCACACCGGCGCAGCGGGCCGCCCGGCCCCAGGTTCGACGCCATCGGCGCACCGCGGATGCCAGCGGCCCGCCCACCCCGGCGGGCCCGGCCTTGGTGCTGATGCTGGGCTGGGCGGCCCTGCTGGCCTGGGGCTTCTGGGCCGGCCAGCTCCCCTGGTGGGTGCTGGGCGCTGCCATGGCCGTCAACCTCCTGACCTTCCTGGTCTACGCCATCGACAAGAGCGCCGCGCAAAACGGCCAGTGGCGCACCAGAGAGAGCCACCTGCATCTGCTGGGCTTGGCGGGCGGCTGGCCGGGCGCATGGTTCGCCCAGCAGTGGCTGCGGCACAAGTCCCGCAAGCTGGAGTTTCGCGCGGTCTACTGGGCCACCGTGGTGCTCCACTGCGCGGCGCTCGGGGCCTGGCTGGGCGGATGGCTGCGCTAGGCAGAGCTGCAAAGAACCGTCAATTTTGATAGCTGCTTGCGCTGGATGGATCTGCGCCAGAGGCTATTTTCCCCCATATTTCCTGCTGCGTCCCAAAGGGTGCTGACGCGCAGAGTGCCCGCTGGCCTACACCACGCACCGGGGGGAGGGGTTTCAATCGAAAAGGTCTGAAACACCTCGGGAGATGCCCATGAAACCCCTCGTTCTTGATTCCACCATGACCAACATGGGCGGCGTTTTCTACCCCACGGGCCATGTATTCGCCCTCTTCCCCGACGAAGACTGCGTGCGCCAGGCCGCCACGGCCCTGCAGGGCGCTGGCCACGCGGGCGAGATCGCCTACGCCAGCCCCGAGGTCATCCTGCAGGAGATCGTGCACACCCTGGGCACGGCCGACGCACCCCTGCCGTCGGTGGGCGCCGAGGGCGACATGGTGCGCCGCATCGCCGACCTGGCCGGCACGGGACACCACGGCATGCTGGTGCACATGGCCGACAAGGACAACACCGAGCGGCTGGTGGGCGCCATCGCACCGGAAGGCGCGGTAGCGGCTTTCTACTACCGCACGTTCATCATCGAGGATCTCATCACGCCCCCGGCCAAGGACGACGCCCCACAATCGGTACTGGTGGGCACCCACGCGGCACCCTGACGGGGCCCGGCCCTTTCCAGGGGCCCGGACGCCGCGAAGCGGCCCGGCGCGCAGACCAGCGCGCCGGGCCGCTGTCTTTTGGGAACGCGCCTTCGCAGCCCCCGCCGCCAGCCCGGGGCTGCGCGCCGCAATGCCATGCTTTGCATGCAGGGGCGACCTGATCGCTATATAGTGCAAAGCACCGCACCGGCGGGCTGTCCGACGCCTTGCCGAAGCCTGTGCCAGCGCCACCGGGATGCATGCCCCGCCCTGTGCCGCCGGCGCTGACGCAGCCCCCAGGAAGCGGCCCGGCAACCAACTTGGCGAACAGGCGGGAGAACAGTCCATGGATGTTGTGTTGCAGCCAGACGAGCGAAGACCCGTGCAGCTGACATTGCGGCTCACCTGGCCCTTCATCGTGATGGTGCTGCTGCTGGCCGCCTGCGCCACCGCCAGCCTGTACGTGCTGTCCACCGTGCGCGGTTTCGTCGCCGGCGAAAGCCTGTGGACGAAGGGGCAGAAGGATGCCATCTATTACCTGGGCCAGTACGCGGCCAATGGCTCGCCCCAGGCATTCGCGCTGTTCACGCAGGCCATCGATATTCCGCTGGGAGACCGGGCGGCCCGCCTGGCCCTGCAACCCGGGCAGGTGCAGGTCGATCTGGCACGCGAGGGTTTCCTGCGCGGGGGCAACCATCCGCAGGACATCGACGGACTCATCTGGCTGCTGCGCTACCTCCACCATTTCGACATCGTTCAAAAGCCGATCCAGCATTGGCTGGTGGGAGACGAATACATCAATGCGCTGCGCGACCTGTCCCACGAGATCCGCCACGATACCGAGCTGGGTTCGGTGGACGACGATACCCGCGCGCAGTGGCAAACCGCCATCCGCGACATCAATGCGGGAGTCACCCCCGCCGCCCGCGCCTTCAGCGAGGCCCTGGGAGACAGCTCGCGCCGCATCGTGGCGTTGCTGATGTGGACCAACATGGGCATCGCGGCCACCCTGATCCTGCTGACCCTGTGGCACACCCACACCCTGCTGGCGCAGCGCCGGCGCGTGGAGCAGGCGCTCAGCGCGGAGCGCGAGCAGGCACGCACCACGCTCACCGCCATCGGCGACGGGGTGGTGACGACCAACATCCATGGCGAAGTGATGTACATGAACCCGGCGGCGGAGCATCTGCTGGCCTGCAGCGCCCAGCAGGCCGTGGGAAAACCGCTGGACGAGGCCCTGAAGTTCGATGGCGAAGACCCCCGGCCCCAGGCCGCCGGGACGCTCATCGAGCAGATACTGCGGCAGGGCAGCCACGGCGCCGCGAACGCGGGCGGCGCAAGGAGCGCCAAGGGAACGCAGGACGACATCAACCGCACCATCGTGCGCCCCGGCCAGACCGTCGTGCCGGTGAAGCTGGTGGGTTCGCCCATCCAGCACCAGGGCACCGTGACCGGCGCGGTGCTGGTACTGCACGACGTCACGCGCGAACAGCACTACGTGGAACAGCTCTCCTGGCAGGCCAGCCACGACGCGCTCACGGGCCTGGTCAACCGGCGCGAGTTCGAGCACCGGCTCGAGGCCTTGCTCAGCCGCCCGCGCCAGCCGGGCCGCGAGGGCTCCTTGCTCTACGTGGACATGGACCAGTTCAAGCTCATCAACGACACCTGCGGCCACCAGGCGGGCGACGAGATGCTGCGCGAGGTCTGCCGCATGCTGCAAAGCCACCTGCGCGAGGGCGACACGCTGGCGCGGCTGGGCGGGGACGAGTTCGGCATCCTGCTCAAGGACTGCCCCGCCGGGCCCTCGGCGCGCATCGCCGAGCAGCTGCGCCAGGCTGGCCAGGACCTGCGGCTGGCATGGGAGGGCCAGCACCTCACGACCGGCCTCTCCATCGGCATGGTGCAGCTCATCCCCGCGCTCACGTCCATACAGGAAGCGATGCGCGTGGCCGACATGGCCTGCTACCGCGCCAAGGAGGGCGGCCGCAACCGGGTGTTCATCTACCAGCCCGAGGACATCGAGATGACCCGGCGCGAAGGCGACATGGACTGGGTGCGGCGCCTGCGCCTGGCGCTGGAGCACGACCGCTTCCAGCTGCACGCGCAGGCCATCGGCGCGCTGCAGGTCCACGCTGAAGAGGGTTTGCACATGGAGGTGCTGCTGCGGCTGCGCGAGGAAGACGGCCAGCTCGTGGCGCCCGGCACCTTCATCCCGGCCGCCGAGCACTACGGAATGATGCCCTCCATCGACCGCTGGGTGATCCGGCACACGCTGCAGGCGCTGGCGCTACACCAGCGCACGCCGGGCGCCCTGCCGCTGCACACCTGCGCCATCAACCTGTCGGGCACCAGCCTGGGCGACGACAGCCTGCTCAAGTACATCCGCACCACCCTCACCGAATCCGGCCTGGACCCCGCACTGCTGTGCTTCGAGATCACCGAGACCAGCGCCATCTCGCACCTGCCCAACGCCGTGCGCCTGATGAAGGAGCTGCAGCAGCTGGGCTGCCGGTTCGCGCTGGACGACTTCGGCGCGGGCATGTCGTCCTTCACCTATCTCAAGCACCTGCCGGTCAACTACCTCAAGATCGACGGCGCCTTCGTGAAGGACATGCTGCAGGACCCCACCAGCCGCGCCATGGTGGAAATGATCCACCGCATCGGCCATGTGATGGGCAAGCAGACCATCGCCGAGTTCGCCGAGAGCGCCGCCATCGTGGACGCGCTGCGGCTCATCGGCGTGGACTATGCCCAGGGCTACGCGGTGGCGCGGCCCCTTCCGCTGGGCGAGTGCCTGGGCCAGGCGGTACCGCCGGCGGGTGGCGCCGCGCTCCCCGACGCGCGGCACGCCGCCTGAGGTCCGCTGCCAGGCGCCCCGGCACGACGGCGCCGCTGGCCAGCACCACGCCGGGGACCACCAGCGCCAGTGCCGCCCAGGCACTGCGCTGCGGCACCTCTCCCAGCAGCCAGGCCGCGCCCAGCGCCGTGAGCACGGGCACCAGCGCGGCGGACAGCGCCGCGCGGGCGGCACCCAGCCGTGCAATGGCCACCGTGTAGGCCACCAGCCCCAGCACACCGGCCATCACACCCTGCCCCAGCGCCTGGAAGGCCACGTCGGTCCAGGGTGCCGTCACCAGGCGCGGGGCACCCCAGACAATCACCACGGGCACCAGCAGCACCGCAGATCCCAGGTTCACCAGGGCGGCCCCCTGCCAGGGCGACAGGCCACAGCCCCGAAACGCCAGCGTGTAGGCGGCCCACAGCACGGCCGCCAGCACAAACAGCAGATCCCCGCGCCAGGACGCCAGGCCATCGCGCCACACCCCCAGGCCCAGCGCCGCCACGCCCAGCGCCATCAGCACCAGGCCCAGCACGCGCAGGCGCCCCAGCCTGTCGCCCTGCACCAGCCGCCCGCCCAGCGCCACGAACAGCGGCATGCAGCCGGCCATGAAGATGCCCATGTGCGCCGCCGGCGCCCAGCGTGCCCCCGCCAGCACCAGCAGGCCAAAGGGCAGCCCGCCCCCCAGCACCAGCAGGGCCAGCCGTCCCAGGGACATCGCGGCGGGCCATCCGGTGCGCCGGCACCACAGCGGGGCCAGCACCAGCGCGGGAACGCCATAGCGCAGCACGGCCAGCTCCACCGGCCCGAGCGACGTGGTGACGCCGTGGCGCGTGACGATCTGCCAGCCGCTGCCCACAAGGGCCGCTGCCAGCGCGGCCAGCACCCCGATGGCCAGGTTCCGGGCCGGCGATGCAGGCCGCGCGTGAAAAATGCGAGAAATGGAAAACGCAGAAGAGGACATGGCGCCAGTCTCGCGCCCATGGCCCCGGCGGGATATCAGAATCCTGCGCTTCGCGCGGCCGCGGGCTTGGCAGGCTTTCGCGGGGTCTACCCGCCCCGCCCCTGCAGCGCGGACCGCGCCTGCGCCAGCGTCACGCCCACCTCGGCGCGAAAGACAGCGCCCAGGTGGCTCTGGCTGCAGTACCCCAGGTCGTGCGCCAGCGCGGCCAGGTCCGATTCACCCGCCTCCAGCCGCTGCAGCGCGGCCGCCATCCGCAGGCGCTGGCGGTAGCCGTGCAGGCCCAGGCCCAGATGCCGCCGAAACAGGTGGGCGAGGTGAAACGCCGAGCAGCCGGCCGCGTCCGCCGCATCCTGCAGGGACCACCGCTCGCCATCGGCCAGGGCCACCCGTTGGGCCATGAAGCGCCGCGCGCGCCCTACCGTCCGCGGCGCCGAATGCGGCGGCGTGCCCTGCAGCACATTGAACGCCGCGCCCCCGGCGGGCAGCGGGCGCCCATCGGCCAGCGCCCGCCAGTGCATGCGCAGGCGCCACAGCAGGCGCGGCGTGAGCATGCGCACGCGCGGCGACAGGTTGTTCTGGTTGCCCGGGGCGCCCACCGGCCCATTCCCCTTCGTGCTCACCACGATGCTGGTCTGCGGCGTGGGCTGCAGGGGCCGCATCTGGTAGGGCAGCCCCTGCGGCAAACCCAGGGCCGTCAGGCCGTCGAGCAGGACCACCTGCCCTGCCATCTGGAACTCGGACAGCCCGTCCATGGGCAGCACCCAGCGCCCGGAGGCTGCTTCGTAGGTCGCGCTCCACCGCACGGGCGCGGCATGCTTGAGAACCCGCTCGACCTTCCATGCGGCGCCGGCGTGCAGCAGGATGCGTTGCTGGGGCATGGCGGGTGTGGCGCGCGTGGCGGCCCGCCTAGCGGGCCTTCTTGAATGCCTTGCCGCTCTTGCCGCCGCCGGGCGCGGTGGCGCCCCCTGTCACGCGCGGTGGCAGGCCGGTGTGCTGGGTCAGGATGCGGCCCTTGGTGGGCTGCTGCACGCTGCGCGATGCGGGCACCACGGCAGCCTTGCCGCCGGTGGGGGTGGAATTCTTGCGCCGGGCGCTCTGGTAGCCGCCATCGGTCAGCGGCTGGAAGGTCGGGATCAGGTGGTGCTTGCCGTTGCCAATGAGGTCAGCCCGGCCCATGGCCTTGAGCGCATCGCGCAGCAGGGGCCAGTTGTTCGGGTCGTGGTAGCGCAGGAAGGCCTTGTGCAGGCGGCGGCGCTTTTCGCCACGCACGATGTCCACGGTCTCGCTCTCGCGCGTGATCTTGCGCAGCGGGTTCTTGTTGCTGTGGTACATGGCCGTGGCCGTGGCCATGGGGCTCGGGTAGAAGGTCTGCACCTGGTCGGCGCGAAAACCGTTCTTCTTGAGCCAGATGGCGAGGTTCATCATGTCCTCGTCGCTGGTGCCAGGGTGCGCGGCGATGAAATAGGGGATCAGGAACTGCTTCTTGCCCGCCTCTTCGCTGAACTTCTCGAACATCTGCTTGAACTTGTCATAGCTGCCGATGCCCGGCTTCATCATCTTGGTCAGCGGGCCCTGCTCGGTGTGCTCGGGCGCGATCTTGAGGTAGCCGCCCACGTGGTGCTGCACGAGTTCCTTCACGTACTCGGGCGACTTCACGGCCAGGTCGTAGCGCAGGCCCGAGCCGATGAGGATCTTCTTGATGCCCTTGAGCGCGCGGCCCCGGCGGTAGATCTTGATCAGCGGGTCGTGGTTGGTGCCCAGGTTGGAGCAGATGCCCGGGTACACGCAGCTGGGCTTGCGGCAGGCGGCCTCGATTTCGGGGCTCTTGCAGCCCAGGCGGTACATGTTGGCCGTGGGGCCGCCCAGATCGCTGATGGTGCCGGTGAAGCCCTTGACCTTGTCGCGGATGTCTTCGATCTCCTGGATGATGGAATCCTCGGAACGGCTCTGGATGATGCGGCCCTCGTGCTCGGTGATCGAGCAGAAGGTGCAGCCGCCAAAGCAGCCACGCATGATGTTGATCGAGAACCGGATCATCTCCCACGCGGGGATCTTGGTCGCGCCGTCGTGGCTGCCGTTCTCGTCGGCATAGCTCGGGTGCGGGCCGCGCGCGTAGTGCAGGTCGAACACGTGGTCCATCTCGGCCGTGGTCAGCGGGATGGGCGGTGGGTTGATCCATACGTCGCGGGCGGTGGCACCCTCGCCGTGCGCCTGCACCAGCGCGCGGGCGTTTCCGGGGTTGGTCTCCAGGTGCAGCACGCGGTTGGCATGGGCGTACAGCACCGGGTCGCTCTTGACCTGCTCGTAGCTGGGCAGGCGGATCACGCTCCTGTCGCGCGGCGGCACCTTGAGCTTCGCCTTGAGCGCCGGGTTGGCCACGAACAGCATGGGCTGGATGGCGGGGTTGGGTTCAGCCGACTGAAGGTCTTTTTGGCCTCCAGCGCTTGATGGATCTGCGCCAACAGCTACAGAATCAGGAGCATCCTCCTTGCTGCAGGTGGTGCCCTGC
The DNA here is from genome assembly GCF_041154505.1 of Acidovorax sp. A79. GTDB lineage: Bacteria > Pseudomonadota > Gammaproteobacteria > Burkholderiales > Burkholderiaceae_C > Acidovorax. Next base: position 50,619 of record NZ_AP028672.1, on the reverse strand, counting down.
GCCGCCGCCTGCTCGCTGGTCGTCATGTAGGGGTTGACGTGGGCCTCCACGCGCCCGGGCTCGTCCACGCTGGTGGAATCGATCTCGAACCAGCCCTTGCCGCTCTCGTCGTCGGGCCGGCGCACGAAGGCCGTGCCACGCACATCGGTGATCTGCTCGACCGGCTCGCGCGCGGCGATGCGGTGCGCCACCTCGACCAGGGCGCGCTCGGCGTTGCCGTACAGCAGCAGGTCGCACTTGCTGTCCACCACGATGGAGCGGCGCACCTTGTCGCTCCAGTAGTCGTAGTGCGCGATGCGGCGCAGGCTGCCTTCGATGCCGCCCAGGATGATGGGCACGTCCTTGAACGCCTCGCGGCAGCGCTGGCTGTAAACGATGGCCGCGCGGTCGGGGCGCTTGCCGCCAATGTCGCCGGGCGTGTAGGCGTCGTCGCTGCGGATCTTCCGGTCGGCCGTGTACCGGTTGATCATCGAGTCCATGTTGCCCGCCGTCACGCCCCAGAACAGGTTGGGCTTGCCCAGCACCTTGAAGGGCTCGGCGCTTTGCCAGTCGGGCTGGGCGATGATGCCCACGCGAAAGCCCTGGGCCTCCAGCGTGCGGCCGATCACGGCCATGCCGAAGCTCGGGTGGTCCACATACGCATCGCCCGTCACCAGGATGATGTCGCAGCTGTCCCAGCCCAGCTTGTCCATCTCGGCGCGGCTCATCGGCAAGAACGGGGCCGTGCCAAAGCGCTTGGCCCAGTACGGGCGGTAGCTGGTCAATGGCTTTGCGGCACGCGCAAAAAAGGAGACGTCGACGGGGGCGTTCATTCAGATGGGGAGCGCGGCCAGCCCATGTGCGGATGGGGCCTCGTGGGGCGCGGCTGTGGTGGATAACCCGTGATTTTACGTTGGCAGGCGTGTTTTGTCGCCCCGAACGCACTTGCCCTTCACTCCCCAAGGTTTGATGGAGATCAGGCATATACTTGCTTTTGTCAATTAATTACATGACAAAGGCATACATGAGCACGAATCCATCCTCCCAGGCCAGCGCAGCCGCAGGCAGCGCGCCCGTCGCCGCCGACGCCGTGAAGGCCGTGCGCAGGTTCAATCGCTTCTTCACCCGCCGCGTGGGCGTGCTGGACCCGTACCTGGGCAGCGATCTCTCGCTGACCGACGTGCGCGTGCTGTACGAGCTGGCCCACCGCGACGCGCCGGTCGCCAGCGAGCTGGCCCGGGACCTGGGCCTGGACGGCGGGTACCTGAGCCGGATCCTGCGGCGTTTTGAAGGCGCGGGCTGGATCCTGCGCAGCGCCAGCGCCCGTGATGCGCGCCAGAGCGTGCTCACGCTCACCCCTGCCGGGCGCGCTGCGTTCGAACCGCTGCAGCAGCGCTCGCGCGACGAAGCCGCCGCGCTGCTTGCCCCGTTGCCGCCGGCCCGGCGGCACGAACTGGTGGACGCCATGCAACGCATCGAGGCCTTGCTGGAGCCCGCCAGCGGCGCCGCGGCGGCGCCCAAGGTGGCCGTGCTGCGCGACCCCGTGCCCGGCGACATCGGCTGGGTGGTGCAGCAGCATGGCGAAATCTACTGGCGCGAGTACGGCTGGGACAGCCGCTTCGAGGCACTGGTGGCGGACATCGCCGCGCAGTTCGTGCGCAAGTTCCAGCCGGGCTGGGAGCGGTGCTGGATCGCCGAACTGGAGGGCGAACGCGTGGGCGCCGTGTTCGTGGTGCGCAAGTCCGCCAGCACGGCCCAGTTGCGGATGCTCATCCTGTCGCCCCGGGCGCGCGGCCTGGGGCTGGGCGCCCGCCTGACCGACGAGTGCATCGCGTTCGCGCGGGCCAAGGGCTACCGGAAAATGGTGCTGTGGACCAATAGCTGCCTGACGGCCGCGCGTGGCATCTACGCCAAACGCGGGTTCAAGCTGGTCAAGTCGGAACCCTACGAGGGCTTCGGCCAGCAGGCTGTGGGCGAAACCTGGGAGCTCAGGCTGTAGAAAAGCGCCGGCGATCCGGCCGCCTCGCCGGCTTCACACCACCCGGATGCCCAGCTCGCTGACCAGCACCCCCGCCTGGTCGGCCGAGATGATGGCGCCCTTGAAAGACTGCGCCAGGTGCGCGATGCGCAGCCCGCCCAGGTCGACCGACCGCAGGTCCGCGCCATCAAAGCGCGCGTTCTTCAGGTGCGCATCGCGCAGGCTTCCGCCTTCGAACACAGCATCCCGAAAATCGCACCCGGCCAGATCGGCATCCGACAGGTCCAGCTGCTCCACCGTCTGCTTGCGAAACGAGACGCCGCGCAGGTCGGCCCCCACCAGCAGCGAATCGTGAAAACCCAGCCCCAGCGTGCCGGCCTCGCGAAAATGCGCGCCGGTGAGCTTGACTTCGGCGAACCGTGCCGAGGCCAGGTTGGCGCGGTCCCAGGAGGTGTTGTTCAGGTCGCAGCGGTGAAAGCGCGCCTCGGTGAGGTCCGCCAGGCGGAACTGCGCCTGCCCTGCCCGGCAGTCCAGCCAGCGTGTGCCGCCAAGATCCGCCTTGTCCAGGGAGGTCCCGAGGAACGAACAGCCAATGAACTGGGCGCCGCGCAGCGGCAGGCCCGCCAGGTCCAGCCCGTCGAAGTCGCATTGCTCAAAGTGCAAGGCAGGATGTCCTGCCGCCAGCAGCGCTTGCAGCTGCGCTCTCGAAGGTGTCTGGCCAGTGACGCAGAAAGGCCCGGCGGACGGGGAAGGTCGCAGGTTCATGGGAAACAGGTACAAAAACGGGAATCGGTGGATAGGACATGCCGCGAGGCCGCAAGCCGGGCCGCCTTGGCGGCTGCTTAGTGGCCCACGCTGTGGGAAAACAGGTTCACCACCAGGACACCCGCCACGATCAGGCCCAACCCGATCACGGCCGGCAGATCCAGGCGCTGGCCGTAGTACACCCAGCCCACGGTGGAGATCAGCACGATGCCCACACCGGACCAGACCGCATAGGCAATGCCCATCGGCAGCGTCTTGAGCGCCAGCGAGAGCAGGTAGAACGACGCCATGTAGGCCACCGCGGTGACCGTGCTCGGCACCAGCCGGGTGAATCCCTCGGAGGCCTTCAGTGCCGTGGTGCCCAGCACCTCCAGCAAGATGGCGGCGCCCAGGATCAGATAGGTGCCCGCGGACGTGCTCCAGGTCATGGCCGGCCTCCTTGGCACAGGGACAGGAGGATGTCCAGGATGGCGGCCTTGCGCGGCTGGTCGAGTGCGTAGACATCGAGCATCTGCGCGAACCAGAACCCGTCTCCCGCCAGGCGGCAGGCCAGCAGCACATTGGCCGTGTGGGGATCGTCGCCGTCGGCCTTCAGTGCCGCCGCCATCGCGGCATGCCACCGCTGGCGGCACGGCGCGGACGTCAGGGCCAGCAGGCCGATCGCCCGCTGCGTCTCCACCTGGCGGCTGTCCGAGCCGCTGTCAAAGCAGGTCCTGATGTAGGCACGCGCATGGCGCCCGGGCGTGTCCTCTTCCTGGTCCAGCGCTTTCGCAAAACACTGTTCAAACTCCTCGAAGAGCTGGTCCGACAGCGCATCCAGCAGGGCCTGCTTGCTGCGGTAGTGGTGCTGGAGCCCGCCCTTGGTCACGTGGGCCCGCTGGGCCACGGCATCGAGCGTGACGGCGTGGGGGCCCTCCCACACCAGGAGTTCCCGGACCACGGCCAGCAATTGGCTGCGGATCAGTTCAGGCTGTTTTTGGCGGCGATGTGCTTCGGTCATTCAACAAACCATCCAGATGGATTGTTTATTGTACCGAGGAGCCAGGCCGATATCGACGAAAGCCCGCAGGGAACCGTGGGGACTTTCCGTGGCCATGCACGGCCCTGCATTGCCGCTACCCAGGAAGAAGGAGGGCGCCCGCGTGCTGGACAGGGCGGGGCCGCCCGTCGAGCGCCGTCGCCCTGGCTACCATTCCCCGACTTCACGCACCCGCTGCGCCAGATCCGGGAACGCGTCCTCCGCCACCGCAGCTTCGGCCTCGGCAGGCATGGCCTGCGCAACCGCCACGCCAGCAGCGGGCGGTGCCGAGCGCGACAGGAACCTGCCAAAAAGATGGTGGCCCCAGGCGGCGTGCGACGGGGCGGTGAACGGAATGGCGAACATGGCGGTTCCTTTTTATAAGGCTTCGGCGCTGCAAAAAACTGAGCGCCAGCGTAAGTCAGGGCTTCAATGCGCAGTGTAGGAATCCGCGCCGCACTCCTGTGTGACAGAACACACGGTCGCGGGCGTTTCACGCGGGCGTACCCCTTCCCACGGCCCTGGGCTGTGACTTTTTTCACACACGGGCCGCCCCCTTACACTCTGCGCCCCATGCCCCACACTCTGGCCGCGCCCGCGCACAGCGAACTTGTCATCAAGAAAAGCCGGTTCATCGGCTGCGTGCAGCCCATGGCCGACCGCGCCAGCGCGCAGGCCGCGGTGGATGCGCTGTGGAAGCAGCACCCTGGTGCCGCGCACATCTGCTGGGCCCTGCTGGCGGGCGGCCAGTCGGCGGCGGTGGATGACGGCGAACCCGGGGGCACGGCCGGGCGGCCCATGCTCGACGTGCTGCGCCACCAGGACCTGGAGGGGGTGCTGGCCACGGTGGTGCGCTACTTTGGCGGCGTGAAGCTGGGAGCGGGCGGCCTCGTGCGCGCCTACACCGACACGGTGGCCCAGGCACTGCTCACCGCCCCCAAGGTCACGCTGCAGCGCATGACAACCCTGCAGTGCCTGGTGCCCTACGCCCTGGAAGGCCTGCTGCGCCGCGAAATCGACCTGGCCGGGGCCGAACTGTCAGAGGTGCGGCATGGCAGCCTGGTCACCGTGCAGCTGCGCCTGCCCGAAGCGCGGGCCGCGGCCTTCGTGCAGCGCATCAACGACTGCGGCCAGGGCCGCGTGGGCTGGACAGAGCCCGCGGCCTGACCGACGGCACCTTTCGGGGCTGCCGCGAGGGCAAGGGCTTCGCCGGCCACGCCGCGCTGCCCGGGCAGGGGGAACCAACAAAGGCCTTTGCGCCTACAAGCGCCGCGCGGCCGGGCCGCGACACTCAGGGTTTGCAGGGCTCCCAAGGAACCACCCATGAGCCAACCGCTCGACACCATCATCATTGGCGCAGGCACGGCCGGCCTGGCCGCCCTGCGCGAGGTGCGCAAACGCACGGACCGCTACCTGATCGTCAACGAAGGGCCCTGGGGCACCACGTGCGCACGGGTAGGCTGCATGCCCTCCAAGGCACTGATCGAGGCGGCCAACGCCTTTCACCGCCGCCACGCATTCGAGGAATTCGGCCTGCGGGGCGCACAGGCCCTGACCGCCGACATACCGGCCGTGCTGCGGCGCGTGCGCGCCCTGCGCGATGATTTCGTGGCGGGCGTTCTGAAGGCCACCAGCGGGCTGGGCAGCGCCCAGGTATCCGGGCGCGCGTTGCTGGCCGGCCCGCACGCGGTGGACATCGACGGCACCCGCCATGCCACGCGCAGCATCATCATCGCCACCGGCTCGCGCCCGAGCGTGCCGGACGAATGGCTGGCGTTTGGCGACCGCATGCTCACCACCGACACCCTGTTCGAGCAGCCCAGCCTCGGCCCCCGCATCGCCGTGATTGGCATGGGCCCCATCGGCGTGGAGATCTCCCAGGCGCTGGCCCGGCTCGGGCTGCAGGTGGCCGCCTTCACCACCGGCGACACACTGGCGGGCCTGAGCGACCCGGCGCTCAACGCCGAACTGACAGCGCTGCTCAAGAAGGACATGGTGCTGCACGCCGGGGCCCCGGCCGAACTGCGGGAAGTGCCCGGCGGCATCGAGGTGCGCAGCGGCTCCCACCGCGTGGTGGTGGACCAGGTCGTCGCCGCCATGGGCCGCGTACCCAATATCGAGCACCTGGGCCTGGACACCCTGGATGTGCCGCTGGACAAGCATGGCATGCCCACGGTGGATTCACGGACCCAGCAGATCGGCAGCCTGCCCGTGTTCCTGGCCGGGGACGCGAACGCCCACGTGCCGCTGCTGCACGAGGCGGCCGACGAAGGCCATATCGCCGGGATGAATGCCCTGGCGGAGACACCTGCGCGCTTTCAGCGCCGCACCCCGCTGGCCATCGTGTTCTGCGATCCCAACGTCGCGATGGTGGGCCAGCGCCTTGCCGACATGGACCCTGTCCACACCATCACGGGCACGGCCAGCTTCGACGACCAGGGCCGGGCCCGGGCAGCCCAGCACAACCATGGGCGCATCTGCCTGCACGCCGACCGGGCCACCGGCCGTCTGCAGGGCGCCGAGATGTGCGCGCCCCAGGGCGAACATATGGCCCACCTGCTTGCATTGGCCATTCAGCAGAAACTGACGGTGCACGACCTGCTGGGCATGCCGTTCTACCACCCCACGCTGGAGGAAGGCTTGCGCACGGCGCTTCGGGACACAGCACGGCAGTTGCCCGGGGTTCGCGCGTCCGACCTGGCGGCGTGCGGAGCCATTGGGGCGGCGGCGCTGGAGTGAGAATGGCAACCCCAGGCGGGCCCGGATATGTAAAAACCCTCAAGCCCGGCGCCCGCATGCCGATATGAATTCATCACCCCAAGGAATCACCATGGACGTCGCCCTCACCAACAGCATCGTCAACACCGCCACCGCGCTGGCCAGTGCCAAGACGTCCGATGCGCTGAACATGGTGGTGCTGAAGAAGGCGCTGGACATGCAGGCCACGTCAGCGGCCACGCTGCTGGATGCCATGCAGCAATCCATGCCCCAGCCAGGGCTGGCCACGTCCGGCACGCTGGGTACCCAGGTCAACACGTTCGCCTGAGCCACCCTTCGGCCAAAAAACAGACGCGCAGCTATCGCAGCCGTGCAGGCGACAGCCCTTGCGGCGCCACCCCCTCGCGCACCAGTTCTTCCGCCAGTGGCTCGCCGCGCAGCAGCTGCCGCGCCAGCAACGAGGCGCCCGCCGCGCTCTGAATCCCATACCCGCCCTGCCCCGCCAGCCAGAAAAAGCCGGACACATGGTTGTCCCAGCCTATCACCATGTCACCGTCGGGCACGAATGAGCGCAGGCCTGCCCAGGTGTGGGAGGGGCGGCGGATCTGGAAGATCGTTTTTTCCTCGATGTGATAAATCCCCGTGGCCACGTCCAGTTCCTCGGGCACCACGTCGTGGGGATGTGTCGGGTCGGCGTTGGCGGGGGAGCCCAGCAACTGGCCTGCGTCGGGCTTGAAGTAGAAGCTCTCGTCGATACCGATCACGGCGGGCCAGTGGGTCGCGTCCATGCCTTCGGGCACGGCGAAGGTGAAGGCGGTGCGGCGGCGCGGCTCCAAGCCGATGGGTGGCACGCCGGCCAGGCCCGCCACCACGTCGGCCCAGGCGCCCGCGGCGTTGATGATGGTGGTGGCCCGCAGCGCCCGGCCATCGGCGAGCGTCACCTGCCAGCCATCGCCCTGGCGCTCCAGGGCCGTGACCTCGGCATTCGTCAGCACCTGGCCGCCACGCTGGCGCAGGCCACGCAGGTAGCCCTGGTGCAGCGCGTGCACATCGATGTCGGAAGCTTCGGGCTCGCTCATGCCGGCGGCCACGGCTTCGGGCTTCAGGCATGGCAGCTGGGCCAGCAGTGCGGCCTGGTCCACCCATTCCACATTGGGCGAGATGGCGTGGGCTTCGTCGTAGGCCTGTTTCAGCATGTCGAGCTGGTCCGGCCCCGCCACATAGACCACGCCACGGGACGAGAGGATGGGGTCAGTTCCAAACTCGGGCGGCGGCGCGTCGTAAAACGCGCGGCTCGCCCGGGTCAGCGCCTGGATGTTGGGCGTGCCGTAGGTGGCCATGTACAGGGCCGCCGAGCGGCCGGTGGTGTGGTAGCCGGGCTGCGATTCGCGCTCGAGCAGCAGCACGCTGGCGCCCTGCCCCCCGACGCGCTCCTGTACAAGCTGCCACGCCACCGAGGCGCCCGCGATGCCCGCGCCAATGACGATGGTGTCCGCTGATTGCATGGTTTTGTCTCCTGGCTCGAATTACACCGCTGACACCTGAGCCGCCGAGGCGGTGCGGTCATCACGCGGCAGGCTGCGGGCGTCGCGCGGGTCGGGCGCGCCAGTCACGATGGAGGTCAGCGCGGGCTCGGCACGTGTTTGCATCAGCCTGGCGATGTCAGGCCGGGGGCGGGCCAGCCCGCCGATGCCCTTGAACGCCTGCTCCAGCGCATGGCCCACGCCCAGCGTGTGGCGGTCGGCACGGAAGCGCCCGACGATCTGCAGGCCAAACGGCAAACCCTCGTCGTCCAGCCCGCACGGCAGGCTGAGCGCGGGGTGGGTGGTGAGCGTGGTCACATAGGTCAGCGCCAGCCAGCGGTAGTAGTTGGCCTGCGGCTCGCCGTTGATGTGGCTGGCAAACAGCTGGGTCCAGGCGAAGGGCGACACGGGTGTGGTGGGTGCCAGGATCAGGTCGTACTGCTCATACAGCTTCTGGAACCGCGCCAGGATGCGCGTCTGCTCGGCCTGCGCCCAGGCGCTGTCCAGCAGCGTCATGGCGGCGCCCATCTCGTAGTTGGCGCGGGTGTTCGGGCCCAGGCTGGCGGGGTCGCGCTCGTAGGCTTCGCGCGTGCTGGCCACAAAGGCTTCGGCGCGCAGCACGTCAAAGCAGCGGTGCACGTCACCCAGGTCGATGTCGATGGCATCGCAGCTGGCAAACAGGTGCTTCATGGCCTGCACCTTCCGGCGGAACACGGCGCGGATGCCGTTGTCCACGGCGCAGGCGCCAAGATCTTCGGTGTACGCCACGCGCAGGCGGCTCAGGTCCACCGCTTCGGGCAACAAAAAACTCATCGGGTCCAGCGGGTAGCTCAGCGGGTCGCCCGCCGACATACCCGCCGTGGCAGCCAGTTGCAGGCAGGCCTCTTCTACCGTACGGCCCATGGGGCCCACCACCGAAATCGGCGTCCAGCCCAGCAGCTTGCGCGAGCTGGGCACCACGCCGGGCGACGGCCGGAAGCCCACCACGCCACAGATAGAAGCTGGAATGCGCAGCGAGCCGCCCGTGTCCGACCCCGTGCACACCGGCAGCATGTCGCACGCCAGCGCGGCGGCAGAGCCGCCCGACGAGCCTCCGGCGTTCAGGTTGGGGTTGAACGGATTGCCGGTGGCGCCCCACACGGTGTTGCGCGAGTTGGCACCGGCGCCCATCTCGGGGATGTTGGTCTTGCCGGTGACGATGGCGCCCGCCGCGCGCAGGCGCGCCACCAGCACGTTGTCCTCTGCCGGGACATTGCCGCGGTAGATCTCCGAGCCATAGGTGGTCAGCAGCCCGGCCGTGGCTTCCAGGTCCTTCACGCCCAGCGGCAGGCCGTGCAGCAGGCCCAGCGGTTCGCCGCGCAGCACCGCCTGCTCGGCGGCCTGGGCCTCGGCGCGGGCGCGGTCGTAGCAGGTGGCGGTGATGGCATTCACATGCGGGTTGACGGCCTCGATGCGCGCCATGCAGGCGTCGAGCAGCTCGACGGGCGAGACCTCGCGCGTGCCGATGCGGTGGCGCAGTTCATTGGCGGTCAGCTCGACCAGGGCGTTGTGTGGAGTGGTCATGGCGTTGGTGTCCCTTTCGTCGTTCTGTGGTTTTTCCGCTGGCGCGGCCGGCGGCGGTGTTGGCCGGGGGAGGAAACGGCGCGAACCCACGGCCGCCATCTTGGCATGGTGGGGGCGCCCTCGCCCGTTGCTTCAGAACCCGGGCAATGCCCTCATCACAGCCGCCACCAGATTCTGGACAGGAGCGTCCGAGCTCAGTTCGATATGGGGACCGCGCCGTGCCGCGAGCCAGTCCCGCTGCCTCTGCAGGCTTCTGCCTGGCAACACCCCGTCATCGTATTGAGCCGCCCATTCCAGGAAAGCAGGATTCGCCTGGCCAAAGCGCTGCGCCTCCCGGTGGCGAAGGCGCGCGAGGCGCGCGGGAGCATCCAGGTAGAGAAACACGATCAGGTCAAAGCAGTCTTCCAGTTCCTGCCCCCACCCGGCCACGGAACCGGCCAGCACCGCCACCTTGCTGGCGCGCAAGTCGCCGAGGAGCAGGGCCAGGCGCTGTGTAGGGTCCCGCCTGCTGGTGAACGGCGGCGTGGTGGGCAGCCAGTAGTAGTCGTCAGCGTCGAGGTGGGCCCCGTTCAACGCTGCGGCCAGGGCCGCGCTCAGCGTGGACGTGCCAGAGCCTGAAGCACCGGTGACATGGATTCGCAGCAGCTGGGTCAATGGTGGGTTCCTTGAACTGTATTTTTGCCAAGACCAACGGCGATAATGATACCTATGTTTATCTTTTTCAAATAAAAGAGTATAAATATAATCATGAACAACGATCTCATTCAGAGCCTGGCCATCGCCCGCAAAGCCGGCAAGCTCACCCAGGCCGAACTCGCCGAGCGCGCGGGCCTCTCCCGCATGACCGTCCAGCGCACCGAAGGTGGCGACCTGGACCCGCGCTACTCCACCCTGGCCGAGATGGCTCGCGTGCTGGGCATGGACATCATTGCCGTGCCCAGCAGCCTGCGGCCCAGCCTGGAGGCGTTCATCCAGTCGGGCGGCAAGTTCCTGGGCCAGCCCGCGGGAGTGGACGCGCCGCCGTCGGTGGTGGACAGCCTGAGCCGCGCCGGCTGAGGCCGCCAGCGCCCACACCCGCACGCGCCTGCGCATACCCGGCCCCATGAGCACCTCCATCCGCTACCTGCGCCTGTACCTGCACCGCCCCGCCCTGGCAGACGGCGCGGCGGGCGGGCGCGAGGCGATTGGCTACCTTTCGCAGTACGGCGACATCCTGCGCGTGTCGTTTGACGAGAGCTACATCCGCAACCCGCAGCGCCCCGCCCTGTCGCTCAGCTTTCAGGGTGCCGACGAGGCAGCCACGCAGCAGATCCTGGCGTCGGCGCGGGATGCACGGCTGGTGCGCACCGACGGGCGCTGGCCCGTGTATTTTCAGAACCTGCTGCCTGAGGGCCACAACCGCGAGCGGCTGGCGCGCGAGCGCGGCTGCAGCCCCGACGACGAGTTCGAACTGCTGGCCGCCGCGGGCCACGACCTGATGGGCGCGCTGGAGGTGGAGCCCGTGCCCTCGCAAGACGGCATCCCCGACGTGGTGCGGCACTGGCACACCACGCAAGGGCTGGACGTGCTGGAGCCGGGCTTTGTCGAGTTCCCGGTGGAAGACGCCGCATCGCTGCCCGGCGTGGTCACCAAGTTCAGCGCGGTGCTGGACGGCCGCCGCTACACCGTGCGCCGCCAGGGCGCGGCCGGCAGCGTGATCCTCAAGCTGCCCACCACCGCGCACCCCGACCTGGTGGCCAACGAGTTCGCCGGCTACCAGCTGTGCAAGGCGCTGGGCCTGCACTGCGCCGATGCACGCGTCATCACCCGCGCCGAGGCCGACCTGCCGGGCACCGTGCCCTTCAACGAGATATTGGCCGTGCAGCGCTTTGACCACCTGCCCGGCGGCGCCCGCGTGCACATGGAGGAGTTCAACCAGGTGCTGGGCTACACCCCGCGGCAAAAGTACGGCAAGGGCATCCTGCAGGACTGGTCCACCATGCTGCGCGTGCTCAACCGCCTGAGCCGCCAGCCGGTGCAAGACACACGCGAGTTCCTGGCGCGCATGGTGGCGTTCATCCTCATGGGCAACACCGATGCGCACCTGAAGAACTGGGCGCTGGTCTACCCCGACGGGCGCGTGCCGCAACTGGCGCCGGTGTACGACCCGGTGTGCGTGGCCGCGTTCTTCGAGGGCGTGCCCGAGGGCCAGTACGCGATGAACCGCTCCATCGACCGCGCGCTGCGCGCGTTCAGCTGGGACGACATGGAAGGCCTCATGAAGTCGGCCGGACTGCTGCGCGTACCGCGCCACCTGGCGCTCCTGCGCGACACGGTGGCGCGGGCCCGGGAGCAATGGCCCCGCCTGATCGCGGATGCACCCGATTCCCTGCGGGCCGCCGTCAACCAGCGGCTTGCCGGGGGCGTGGCCCTGGCACGTTGACAGCAGGCGACGTTGCAAAATGTGAGGGCGCCCTCGGGCACGCGTGTGCACCATCGGCCGTGCCCTCTTTCCATTCTCCTGTCCCCTGCCCCTCCATGTCCGCCGCTGCCGCCCCCACGCCCCTGCCCCACCCACTGCCGCCAGACGCGGAGACGGGCGCCTTGCGGGTCCCCCACCTCAAGCGCTGCTGGGCCCGCTGGATGGCCGCCCGCAGGGGCCTGGCGCAGGGCTCCCACGGGGAAGGCCACCGCACGCAGATCGTGCTGGCCGCGCTGGGGGTGGGGCTGGAGCAGACCATGCAGTACGTGCTGCGCGAGGCCCCGGAGTTCGCCGCCTTCGAGGACTGGATCGTGCGCACAGCGGGCGCGCCCGATGCAACCACCGTGGCGCGGATTCAAGCCCTTGTGGATGGCGGCCCGGCGCCCGAAGCGGCCTTGCAGCTGCATGCCCGGATCGACGCGATGGAGCCCGTGCTGAATGCGGAGGACCTTGCGCATTGGGACGAGCATGGCTACGTGGTGGTGCGCGCTGCCGTGCCGCCGCACGACAGCGCCGCCGCGGCGCACGCCGTGTGGGACGCGGTGCGCGCCGATCCCGCCGATACGGCGTCGTGGTATGCCCACGCCCCGCGCAACACCATGGTCCAGCTGTTCCAGCACCCCGCCTTCGAGGCCAACCGGCGCTCCCTGCGCATCCACAAGGCCTTTGCCCAGCTGTGGGGCACGGCGGACCTGTGGCGCAGCACGGACCGCTGCGGGTTCAATCCACCCGAACGCGCGGGCTACCCCTATGGCGGCCAGGGCATGCATTGGGATGTGAGCCTGCACCAGCCCATCCCCTTCGCCACCCAGGGCATCCTGTACCTGACCGACACGCCCCCCGAACAGGGCGCCCTCACCCTGGTGCCGGGTTTTCACCGCCGGGTGGGCGGCTGGCTGGAGCACCTGCCCGCCGGCGCCGACCCGCGCCAGCAGGACCTGCACGCGCTGGGCGCCACGCCCATCGGCGCCCACGCGGGCGACCTGGTGATCTGGCACCAGGCCCTGCCCCATGGCCCCAGCCCGAACCGGGGCGCGGGGCCCCGCCTGGTGCAGTACATCAACATGGCCCCCGCCCACGTCCCCAGCCACGCCACCTGGATCTGACGCCGCCCGCCCCTTCGCCCCGCGCGTCCCGGCAAGGCGCCGCTCCATCCGGCGGCATCGGGTGGCATCCACCGTGGCCGGCGGCCGGCGCCCTTCAGTCCTCGGCCACCCGCCTGGCCTCCTTGCGCTTCTCGTAGCGCCGCATCAGCGGCGTGACCGAGATGCCGTGCAGCAGCACCGAGGCCACCACCACCGCCAGCGTGATCGCCAGCAGGCGCTGCGCGATCACCGGGTGCAGGCCGTGCGTGATGGCGTACATGAGGTAGTACACGGAGCCGATGCCGCGGATGCCAAACCACGCGATGAGGCGGCGCTGGGAGCGCTTCACCCGGGCCCCCACCAAACCGGCGTAGACCGCCAAGGGGCGGATGGCGAACAGCAGCAGGGGGACGAACCACAGCACCTCGGCATCAAAGTTCACCACGGTGAGCAGGGCGCCCACCACCAGCACCACGGCGACTTCGGCGATGCGCTCGAGCTGGGCGTTGAACCGCTCGACCGCCTGCATCATGTGGCCCGGCGCCTGCGCGGGCTCCATGTGCCCGACTTCCGTGGCGCCCTCCACCTCCGCCAACGTCGGCGCAGGGCCGGCGGGCTGCGCCGCCACGCGCCGCAGCGCCAGCCCGGCGGCGAAGACGGCCAGAAACCCGTAGGCATGGCACAGCAGGGCCGTGCCATAGGCCAGCGCGATGAGGCCCAGCACCATGAACTCGTCCGGCCCCAGCATCTCGCGGTGGCGCATGCGCAGGTACAGGATGGCCCGGCCCACCACCGCGCCCAGCGCGAAGCCGATGCCCACGCCCCCCGCCACGGCCCAGAGCACGTCCACCGCCCACCAGCGCCATCCCCCCTCGCCCAGGTCATGCAGGGACATCAGCCCGAGGCCGAGCATCACCAGGGGAAACGCGGTGCCGTCATTGAGCCCGCCCTCGCCCGTCAGGCCAAAGCGCAGGCGGTCGCGGTCCTGGGGGTCGGCCACCTGCACGTCCGACGCGAGCACGGGGTCGGTCGGGGCGAGGATGGCCCCCAGCAACACCGACACCCCCAGCGGCAGCCGCAGCAGCCACACGCCCACGGCCGCGATGGCCCCCACCGTCAGCAGCATGGAGACCGTGGCCAGCTGCAGCGGGATGCGCCAGCGCGCATCGCGCAGCGGCAGCTCCAGCTTCAGGCCCACGGTGAAGAGCGAAATCAGCACGGCGATCTCGGTGAGCCGCTCCAGCAGCGCCGCATCGCCCAGCGGGTCCAGCACCAGCAGGCCCAGCCCCCAGGGGCCGATGCCCACGCCCACGGCCAGGTAAAGGATGGCCGAGCTGAGCGGTACGCGCGAGATCAGCGAACTCGTCAGTGTCATCACCACCAGGAGCAGGCCCACCAGCAGGAAGCCCAGCGGGACAAGCAGGGCTTCGCTCATGGAGACACCGCGCCACACCCCCGGCGCACGGCCAGGGCGCCCCTGGCGCGCGGGGGCAGGGGCCGGGCTGGGTGGCGAAAAGATGGCACGCTCATCACGCCACTTTACGGCCGTGCCCCGGCAAGGCTGTGCCGGGGCACGGCCCCTGCGGCTGTCAGCGGATGCCGCCAGTACCGAAACCTGTTCACAATCGCGCAAACCCTTCTTCGGCCCGCGCATGAACCTGTCAATGCTCCTCAAGATCGCCATCGCGCTGGCGGTGGCCTTTTTCGCCATCGAGAAGCTGCGGGTGCACCGGGCCGACCAGCGGCTGCAGAGCCTGGGGCCCGCCGCCGTGACGCAGCAGCAGCAGTTCGCGGACAGCCCGGTGCAGGCCGCCACCAGCGAGGCGCCTTTCGAGTTCCGGGGCTACCAGGTCAAGCCGCTGGCGGCATTCGCGGTGCGCGCACGGGTGCTGGCACGCGAGGACTACCACGCGGGCAAGGAAGCCGAGCTCTCCCCCGTGGACCTGGCGCTGGGGTGGAAGCGCATGGCGGAGCCGGCCGTGTACGAGCCCCTGGGCATCACCCAGGGCAACCGCTGGTACCGCTACTCCTGGCGCGACCAGCCGCCCATCCCGCTGCAGGAGATCATCGAATCGTCCGCCAACATGCACATGATCGCGGCCACGCCCACGGTGGAACGGGCGCTCAAGAAGGCACGCAAGGGCGGGTACATCCGCATCACGGGCAAGCTGGTCGAGGTCTCCCACCCCAGCGGCTGGCGCTGGACCAGCTCGCTCACGCGGTCGGACTCGGGCGCGCATTCGTGCGAGCTGGTGTTCGTGGAATCCGCGCAGGTGGAAGACTGAGCGGCGGGCCAGGCCCGGGGGCATTTCCACGACAACCTCCAAAAATGATAGCGTCGCACGCTGACCCAACCAGCGCCCAGGGCGGTTTCGGCCCAAAAATACGACAGACCCGCAGGGCACGCACCGCAGCGCCCCCAAAGCCCGGATACTCGGGTGGCGGGGCCGGTGGTTGCGCGGCGCGGCGGCTTCCCTTGCGCACAGCCACCTTCACCGCCTGACCGCCAGAAAGGATGCCCATGGCCAAGATCCTGGAAGTGAAGTACGAACACCAGGCCGATGCGCGCGTGTGCGAGGTCGCCCACGAAAGCCTGGCCGACCTGTGCTGGCACGAGGTGGCCTATGCCACGCAGGCCAGCGGCGATGCGATCTGGTTCTTCGTGGCCTACGCGAACCAGGCCAGCTTCAAGGTCCTGCGGGTCAGGCACGCCAGCCAGGCGGACCTGAAGCTGTTCAAGGTGGGCACTCCCGAACAGGCAGGCTGGCGCAACAAGGACCATCTGCTACGCGGCAAGCTGGGCTGAGCCCCGGCGCGCGGCCAGGGCGCAGCCCCAACGCCACCCTGCCCCGGTGCTGGCGACGCGAATCGCAGGCCCAGCCTTGCCGCAACGCGAGGCCTGCCCCCCGCGCGCGCGGCGTGGCGCGCGTAACATGGCGCCTGGGCGCCGCGCGCCGGGCCGCGCACCCCGAATACTCCTGATTTGATAGCTGCCAGCGCTTGCTGCAAAAGCGCTAGTAGCCATTTTGACCAAATTTTCCCCATGGCCACAGCCACCGATCTGCCGTCCCCGCCCCCCGAACCCGCGCCCCGGCCACAGCCGCGCAACCCTGCCGACCTGTTCTGGTCCTTCACCTGGCTGGCCCTGCAGGGATTTGGCGGCGTGCTGGCCGTGGTGCAGCGCGAACTGGTGGAGAAAAAACGCTGGATGACGAACGAGGAATTCGTCGAGGACTGGGCGGTGGCGCAGATCATGCCGGGCCCCAACGTGGTCAACCTCAGCATCATGATCGGCGACCGCTACTTCGGCCTGCGCGGCGCGCTCGCGGCGCTGGCGGGCATGCTGACCTTTCCGCTGATCCTGGTGCTGGCCCTGGCCGTGGTCTATGCCGAGTTCTCCAGCCACCCGGCCGTGGCGGGCGCGCTGCGCGGCATGGGCGCCGTGGCGGCGGGGCTGATCGCCGGGGTGGGCATCAAGCTCTTCGCCTCCATCCAGAAACACCCCCTGGGCCGCCCGCTGTGCGTGGCCTTCGTGGCGCTCACCATCGTGGCCATGGTGGTGCTGCGCTGGCCGCTGCTGTGGATCCTGCCGGTGGTCGGCGGCGCGGCCTGCCTGCTCACCTGGAGGAAGCTCGCGCCATGAACACGTCCGCCTCCACCGCATTGACCGCCCCGCTGCTCGCGCTCGGCCCCGCCGACTGGTTCAACCTCTTCCTGTACTACATGTCGCTGTCGCTGCTGGCCGTGGGCGGCGCCATCGCCACCGCGCCCGACATGCACCGCTTCCTGGTCGAGCGCCAGGCCTGGCTGACCGACCCGCAGTTCAACGCCTCCATCGCCATCGCCCAGGCCGCACCCGGCCCCAACGTGCTGTTCATCGCGTTGCTGGGATGGAACGTGGGCATCAACGCCGGAGGCCCCGGCATGGCCGGCTGGCTGCTGGGCGCGCTGGGCATGGCGGTGTGCATGCTGGGCGTGATGCTGCCCAGCAGCCTGCTCACCTGGCTGGCCACGCGCTGGGGGCACCGCAACCGCGAGCGCCGGGGCGTGCGCGCCTTCAAGCAAGGCATGGCGCCGGTGGTCATCGGCCTGCTGCTGGCCACCTCCTGGGTGCTGGCGCGCGCCCATGGCGGCCCGGCCACGGCCTGGCCCCTGTGGCTGCTGAGCGCCGTCACCGTGGTGCTGGTGTGGCGCACCAGGCTGCACCTGCTGTGGATGCTGGCCGCGGGCGCCGTGCTGGGGGCCGTGGGCTGGGTCTAGGGTCTAGCGCGCCGGCCGGGCACGGGGCCGGCGGCGGCGCGGGCCCCGCGAGGCCGCTGGCCCAGCGGGGGCTGGGCCGCTGCTGGTCGCCTAGCTGATGCGGCGTCCGTTCTCCGCGTACACCGCCAGGTAGATCGCGTCCGAACCGATGTAGGGCGCCTTGTTGCCAAAGCCCACGTTGAAGTCGCCGAACGACAGCGAGCGGATGCTGGCCAGGCCCGAGCGCAGGCGTTCACGCGTGACGTCCTTGCCGGCATTCTTCAGGCCCTCGATCATGATCTGGCCGTTGAGCCAGCCTTCCAGCGCGCTGCCGCTGTTCAGGAACGCCGCATCGCCGCCCGTGGCCTTCATGCTGCTCTGGAACTTGCGCACCACCACCGACTTTTGCGAGTTGGCATCCGGGAACACCTGCACCAGCGCCAGGCCGCGCGTGGAAGCGGCGAGCTTGGGCAGCTCGGAGGAGATCACCGTGACCGACAGGCCCGCCAGCGGCACGCCCTGCGCCTTGGCGCGAAAGGCCTGCACGAACGCGGTGTTGGCCGTGCCGGTGGTGGCCAGCAGCACGGCGCCCGGGCGCTCGGCGGCCACCTTGTCGGCCAGCTCGGCGCCGTTCTTGCCATCCACGGCCAGGGCAAACTCGCCCGCGCGCTCGACCTTGATCTCGTCGAGCACCTTGGACATGTCCTTGAGCACTTCCTTGCCAAAGGGGTTGTCCAGGTAGACCACGGCAATGCGCTTGAGGCCCATGTCCACGATCTGCTTGACCAGGCGCTGCGTCTCTTCGCGGTACGTGGGGCGCAGGAAGAACACATGGCGGTTTTCGGGCATGCGCAGCGAAGTGGCGCCCGTGACGGGCCCCACGGTGGGAATGCCCTTGGATTCGATGAGCGGAAGAATGGACGCGGTATTGGCCGTGCCCAGCGGCGAGATCAGCGCGAACACCGACTGCGCCTCGACCATGCCGGTCACGTTCTGCAGGGTGCGGCTGGCCACATAGCCGTCGTCCTTGATCTCCATGCGGATCTCGCGGCCGTGCACGCCGCCGGCGCTGTTCACTTCGGCAAACGCCGCCTTCATGCCCGCCACCTGCTCGATGCCTGCCTGGCCCAGCGGGCCGGTCAGCGCGATGGAGCAGCCCAGGTTGACGCTCCGGGCGGTCAGGGCTTCTTCTGCGGCCATGGCGGTCTGGGCCCATGCGGGCAAGCCGGTGGCAGCCACGGCCTGGGTGGCGCGCAAAAGAAAGTGTCTACGGCTCATGTCGATACGCCCCAAAGTAGTGCAAAGGTGGCGCAGGCTACAGGCAGATGCGGGTTTCACTTGTCAGCTTCGCGACAGCTGTGCGCATCACGTCACACCACGGCCGCCGGCCCGCAGCAAAGAACCTGCCTGCGCTCTAGCCGCGGGCCAGCAGCAGTTGCGGCAGGAGCGTGGCGGCGGTGCCACGCAGCACCGCATGCGCGGCGCCATCCAGCTCGCTGGGCGCGGGGTTGAGCACCGCCACCCGGGCACCGGCCGCGCGCGCCTGGTGCGCCAGGCCGGCCGCCGGGTAGACCGCACCGGCCGTGCCCACGACCAGCATCAGGTCGCAACGCCCGGCTGCGTGCTGCGCGGCCTCGAGCGTTGCATACGGCAGGGCCTCCCCGAACCACACCACCCCGGGGCGCAGCAGGTTGCCGCAGCGGTCGCAATATGGCGGACGGCCCGCCACGGCGTGGTCGACATGGCAGCAGTTGCGCGGCATATCCAGCCAGCGGTCCTGGAAGATGTCGCCGTGCAGGCACAGCACTCCGGCGCTGCCGGCACGCTGGTGCAGGCCATCGACGTTCTGGGTGATGAGCGTGAGGCGGCCAGGATCGCCACGCTGAAAATCGGCCAGCGCAAAATGCCCCGCATTGGGCGCCACCCCCTGCAGCAGATCGCGCCGGTACTGGTACCAGTCCCACACGCGCTGGGGGTGGGCGCGAAAGCCTTCCTCGGTCGCCATGTCCTCGGGGCGGAACTGGGCCCAGTAGCCCGTCCGGGCGTCACGGAAGGTGGGCACCCCCGATTCCGCGCTCACGCCCGCCCCGGTCAGCACGGCGATGTGGCGGGCCTGCCGCACCCAGTCCTTCACGGTGTCCAGCAAGGCCCCTCCTGCGTCGTCCGGGCCGGCGCAGGAATCAGGAGCGTTGACGGAGCGCCTCATACAGGCACACGCCGCTGGCCACCGACACGTTCAGGCTCTCGACCGCGCCCTTCATGGGAATGCTCACCAGTTCGTCGCAGGTCTTGCGCGTGAGCTGGCGCATGCCATCGCCCTCGGCGCCCAGCACCAGGGCCACGGGGCCTTTCAGGTCCACCTGGTAGACCGTCTTGGGCGCATCGTCGCTGGTGCCGATGCACCAGATGTTGCGCTCCTTGAGCTCGCCCAGCGTGCGCGCCAGATTGGTGACCATGAAGTACGGCATGGTCTCGGCCGCGCCGCTGGCCACCTTGGCCACCGTGGCGTTGATGCCCACGGCATGGTCCTTGGGGGCGATGACGGCATGCGCGCCCGCGCCATCGGCGACGCGCAGGCAGGCGCCCAGGTTGTGCGGGTCGGTCACGCCGTCGAGCACCAGCAGCAAAGGCTGCTCGATGCCGGCGGCTTCCAGGTTCTCCAGCAGTTCGTCGAGCGAAGTGACCTGGGCCACGGGCTCCACCCGCGCGGCCACGCCCTGGTGGCCGTGGCTGCCGGCCAGCTTGGCGATGCGCGCGCTGTCGGCCTCGATCAGGCGGGCACCGGCCTCGCGGGCACGGTCGAGAAACTGGCGCATGCGGGCGTCGCGCCGCGTGGCTTCGTAGTAAATCTCGATGATGGATTTCGGCGCGGTCTTCAGACGCACGCCCACGGCGTGAAAGCCGAAGAGAACTTTGGGGCTGGACATGGCGTGATTATCCGTTGCACGTCATAGCTATCATTTTTATAGCTACAGGCGCTTGCACTGCTTGCGCTTTAGTGCAAACAGCACTTGAACTCAAACGACCCGCCCGGCCTCGATGGTGATGCGCCGCTCGCACTGGTCGGCGATGGCCCGGTCGTGCGTGACCAGCACCAGGGTCGTGCCCTGTTCGCGGTTGAGGTCGAACATGAGCTTCATGATCGTCTCGCCGGTGGCGAAGTCCAGGCTGCCCGTGGGCTCGTCGGCCAGCAGCACCGCCGGCTGCACCACGAAGGCACGCGCCAGCGCCACGCGCTGCTGCTCGCCGCCCGACAGCACCTTGGGGTAGTGCGCGAGGCGCTGCCCCAGGCCCACGCGGGCCAGCATGTCGGCGGCGGCCTTGCGCGCATCGCGCCGGTTGGCCAGCTCCAGCGGCAGCATCACGTTCTCCAGCGCGGTGAGGTTGCCCATGAGCTGAAAGCTCTGGAACACGAAGCCCACTTTCTGGGCGCGCAGCGCGGCGCGCGCATCCTCGTCGATGGCAAAGAGGTCGTGCCCGTCCAGGCGCACGGTGCCCCGCGTGGGGGTGTCCAGCCCCGCGATGATGGACAGCAAGGTGCTCTTGCCCGATCCCGAAGCCCCCACGATGGCCGCAGTTTCCCTGGAGGCCAGGCGGAAATCGATATCCCGCAGAATGTCGAGCGTTCCGGTGGAATCCGTCACCGACTTGAAGACATGCTCCACGGCAATAATGGGTGCCGCGGACGGCGCCGTGGCCGATGCCACGGGCGATGAGAGGGATTCGGACATGAAAGGCTCTTTACTTTGATTCGAGATCTGCATCGACGCCACTTTATCCTGAGCGCCGCCACCGGCGCCGTGGTGGGGGCTTGCGCCCCCACCGCCTGGGCCCAGGCCAGCGCGAAAGCCGCGGCCACGCCGCCTCGCCCTCCTCTCATCCTCGTACTGGGAGACTCCCTGAGCGCCGAGTACGGGCTGGCGCGCGGCACGGGCTGGGTGGCCCTGCTGGAAAAGCAGCTCGCCCAGGACAAGCTGGCGGCCACCGTGGTCAACGCCAGCGTGAGCGGGGAGACCACCGCGGGCGGGCGCTCGCGTCTGGCAGCGCTGCTGGCGCAGCACAAGCCCAGCCATGTGGTGATTGAACTGGGCGGCAACGATGCCCTGCGCGGGCTGCCGCTCAAGAATACCGAAGAGAACCTGACGTGGATGACGCAGGCGGCGCAAAAGGCCGGCGCCAGGGTGCTGCTGGTGGGGATGCAGGTGCCGCCCAACTATGGCACCGACTACGCGAACCGGTTTGCGGGCCTGTTCGCCACGGTCGCGCAGGCCCAGAAGGCCGCCGTGGTCCCTTTCTTCCTGAAGGGCGTGGCGGACGGGGCGGACCCGACCCGCCTGTTCCAGCCGGACCGCATCCACCCACGCGCCGAGGCGCATCCGCAGATGCTGGCCAACGTATGGCCGGAACTCAGGAAATTGCTGCGCTGAAATGGGTCCGGCGCCTCAGGCGCCGGTGGAATCCGCGGGCTGACCGGCAGGGGCATCCGCGCCCTCGGCCGGCTGACCATCCGAGGGCTGGTCCCCCTGCGGGTCATCGGGCCGGCGCTGTGTTTTGGCCCTCAGCTTCTCTTCCTTTTTTTTCTTTTTGGCGAGTTCGCGCTGGCGTTTTTCGTATCCGTAGTTGGGTGTTGCCAAGGTAGTTGCTTCCTGAAGTAGAGGCTCACTGTAACAGCATGGTCTTTTTTCAGGCACATGCCGCAGCGGGCCGCAGTGGGGTTACTGATGCACGGTACGCATGCCAGCTGGCATGGCCCAGGACAGGGCCCGCCAGAAGCAGCCCAATGCCCCAGAACCAGAGCGAAACGGCCACCGCGGCGGTAATGATCGCCCCCCAGAGCAGCATCACGGCAGTGTTTTCCACCACCACGCGCATGCTCGTGATGCCGGCCGTGAGGGCGTCGGTGTCGCGGTCGAGGATCATGGGGATGGACACGACGGATGTGGAGAACACCAGTGCCGCGAACACGCCCCCGACCACGGCATAGACCGCGACGAAGCTCCAGTTCTGCGGGTTGAAGACCGCCTGCAACACGCCCGTGGTCGATGGCATGCCGGTGTTGAAGAACACGGCGAACACCACCAGCGAGGCACGGCCCCACAGCAGCTCGAGCACCACGAGGACCAGCACCAGCATGCCCATGCTGCCCATGTGGCTGTCCCAGCAGGTGAGCGACTCGCTCAATGCCGGCGCCAGCCCCGCCTCGCGCCGCCGGCTGGTGTCATACAGCCCCATGACCAGGAAAGGGCCCAGCAGCAGGCAGCCGCTCGCCAGGGACATCGTGTACTCCGGCCGGGTGCGAAAGACCCAGCCCAGCACCAGCGCCATGGCCCAGAAGCACGTGCCGTAGAACACGGCGATGCCGGGCGCGGCGCGCACGTCCCGCAGGCCCCTGGCGAGCCAGCGGAACGGGTCGGCCAGGCGAAGGCGCTGCAGGGTGACCTGCTGCGCGGTGCCGGTGTCGGCGGCCGTGGAGCCCGCGGGGCCTGCCGCGTCGGGGGCGGGCTTGGAAGAGGTGGCAGTCATGCCGCCACACTAAGCCCCCCGGCACTTGCACGCCACTGCGGAAACTACCACCCCCTGGCACGTCCGGCCGGTGTCAGGCCTCCGGGAAGGCCCGCTCCAGGGCCTGCTGCAGGTCCTGCCGAAGATCCTCCTCCGCTTCCAGCCCGATGGAAAACCGCACGAGCGTGCCGGGCTGGAGATGCGCCGTGGGACGGCTGCGCATGCTGGCAAGGTGGTAAGGCACCACCAGGCTCATCGGCCCGCCCCAGCTGTAGCCGAGCTTGAACAGGCGCAGGCTGTCGCAGAACACGTCCACCTGCTGCTGGGTGTGGCGCGCGTGGATCATCACGCTGAACAACCCGGCGGCCGCGCCCTCGCCGCCGTCGGCCGCACCACACAGCGCCTTCCAGTGGCCGTGGCCAGGCGCCCCCGCCAGCGCCGGGTGCAGGACCTGGGCCACGGCAGGCTGCTGCTGCATCCACTGCGCCAGGCCGCGGGCCGCCCTGTCATGGGCGCGGTAGCGCAAGCCAATGCTGGGCAAGGCACGCAGCACGGCCTCGGCATCGTTGCCGCCCACTCCCAGGCCCAGCCGCATGTGGGTCAGCTTGATCTTCATGTGCAGGCCCGGGTCGCGCGTGATCACGCTGCCCATGAGCACGTCACCGCCGCCACTGGGGTATTTGGTGAGGGCATGGGCCGAGATGTCCACACCCAGGCCGCCGTCTCCGCTGAGATCGAAGGGCGCAAACGCCAGGCCCGCCCCCCAGGTGTTGTCCAGGGCGGTGATCACGCCACGGGCACGGCAGATGCGCACCTGCTCGCAGAGATCCGGAAACTCCATGGTGACCGAGCCCGGGGCCTCCAGCCAGACCAGCCGCGTGGCCGGCGTGATGCGGGCCGCCAGGTCGGCGGGGTCCAGCGGGTCGTACAGCCCATGGGAAACGCCGAAACGCGCGAGTTCGCCGTGGGCGAAATCCTTGCCGGGACCGTAGGCGTTGTCGGGTATCAGCACCTCATCGCCCGGTTTGAGCAAGGCCAGCCCTACATTGGCGATGGCCGCCAGGCCGCTGGGCACCAGCACGCACTGCAGGCCCCCTTCCAGCGTGCACAGGCGCTCTTCGAGGATGAAGGTGGTGGGCGTGCCGTGCAGGCCGTAGGTATAGCCGCTCTTGTCCTTCCACTCGCGCGAGCGCATGGCCGCCACGTTGGGAAAAATGACGGTGGAGGCCTTGTAGACCCCCGGCTGCGGGGCCGCGAACCCGCTGGGTGGCACGTAGCCGTGGTGGACGATGCGGGTGGCGGGATCGGTATCGTGCTCTTTCATGCCAGCCATGGTAGCGCGCCGCCAGGGATACCCCTGGCGGCGCGTATGGCGTGCGGCGCGGCTACGGCGCGCTGGCAGGCGAATCAGCTGGCGGTCACGACCAGCTGGTTGTTGACCGAGGTCACCCCGCTCACGGCCTTGGCAATGGTTTCAGCGCGCTCACGGGCGACGGTGGAAGGCGCCGGGCCGTTCAAGGTCACGCGGCCGTTGACGGTGTTGACATTGATCTTGGCGGCGCTCAGATCGGGATCCTTGGCCAGGCTCGCATTGATCTGCGCGGTGATACCGGCGTCGTCGAGGAACACCATGCCCTTGCTGGCCGCTTCCTTGACGGAAGATTCTGCGTTCGCGGCGCTTTGCTCCACCTTGGTTTCGGCGTTCTGCATCGCGCTTTCTGCCTTGGCCCGGGCGTCGGCCGCTGCCTGCTCGGTCTTTTCGACGGCAGAGTCCAGGCGCTGGCCCACGGTGGGCTCCTCCTTCTTCCCGCAGGCCGACAGGCCCAGGGCCAGGGCGCTCACGGCCAGGATGGTGGCGATACGGTGCGAGGGACGCTGGGAAATCTTCAGGTTGTTCATGCGGAAACTCCTTGCGGTTGGTACATGGCGTGAATGTAATCGTTGTTGGGGTCACGGTGGGTCGGACGCCGCCGAAGCGTCTGTAGGACGGTGCCGGTACGTCCCCCGGCAGGGGCGACAATGGATGCATGCTTGCTTTCCCCTCCTCGCTGACCCGCTGGCTTCCCTTTCTCTCCTGGCCCCGGCCCGACCGTGCCCTGCTCAAGGGGGAGTTCTGGGCCGGCATGACGGTGGGCCTGATGCTGGTGCCGCAGGGGGTCGCCTATGCGGCCCTGGCCGGCATGCCGCTCGTGACGGGCATCTATGCCTCGCTGATTCCCGCCCTGGTGGCGGTGCTGTTCAGTGCGTCCACCCGTCTGGGCGTGGGTCCCACGGCGCTCACCAGCCTGCTGATCGGCGCTTCGCTCACGGGCCTGGCCGAGCCGGGCAGCGCGCAATGGGTGGCCATGGCGGCATGGATCGCCCTGATGTCCGGACTGCTGCAGCTGGTGATGGGCATCGCGCGTTTTGGCTGGCTTCTGAACCTGGTGACATCCCCCGTGCTCAGTGGCTTCACGCAGGCGGCGGCCCTGTTGATCCTGGGCTCTCAGCTCGCGGCGCTCACGGGCCTGCGGTCGGACTGGGGCGCGCTGCTGTCCACGCCCTCGCCCGGCCTGTTTGACCTCGCCGCGGCCGCTTTTGGCCTGGGAAGCCTGGCATTGCTGACCCTCGCACGCCGCTGGCGGCCCAATTTCCCCGCCGCCATCGTCGTCGTGGGCGCTGCGGGCGCGCTGAGCTGGGCGCTGGGCTATGCGGACGCTGGTGGCGCCGTGGTGGGGGCGCTGCCTTCGGGGCTGCCCGCCCCCTACTGGCCCGGCGCCCTCCCCTGGTCGGGATTCGCCGCCCTGGTGATGCCGGTGCTGGTGGTCACGCTGGTGAGCTTTCTCGAAACCGCGTCCAGCGCCAAGGTGGAAAGCCAGCGCTCGGGCGAGCGCTGGAACGAAAACCAGGATCTGATTGGCCAGGGCCTGGCCAAGATCAGCAGCGGGCTGTGCGGCAGCTTTGCCACCAGCGCCTCGTTCTCGCGGTCGGCCATCAACCTGTACGCGGGCGCAAAAAGCGGCTGGGCCACCGTTTTTGCGATCGCGCTGGTGCTGGTGGTGCTGCTCTGGCTCACGCCGGCGCTCTACCACGTGCCGCAATCGGTGCTCGCGGCCGTGGTGGTGACCGCGGTGACCAGCCTCATCAAGCCTGGCACGCTGCTGCGGCTGTGGCGGGTATCGCGGGTGGAGGCGGTGATCGGCGGCGTCACCTTCGCACTGACGCTCGCCACGGCACCCAGGATGTACTGGGGAGTGCTGGTGGGATTGCTGATGAACCTGAGCCACTTCCTGTACCAGCGGCTGCATCCCCGCATCATCGAGGTGGGCCTGCACCCTGACGGCAGCCTGCGCGACCGGCACTTGTGGCATCTTCCCGCGCTCGCCCCCCGGCTGCTGGCGCTGCGCATGGATGCGGAACTCGATTTCGCCTCCGCCAGCGCGCTGGAGCGCCGCGTCACCGAACACCTGGCAGCCCACCCGGAGGTGGTGCACCTGTGCCTGCTGGCCCAGCCCATCAACCGCATCGACGTGACGGGCGTGGAGACCTTCGCCCACCTGCTGGCCTTGCTGCGGTCCCGCGGCGGCACGCTGCACCTGAGCGGCCTCAAGCTGCCCGTGGAGCGGGTGCTGCGCCAGGCGGGCCTGCTGGACGCCGGCGCCGGCCTGGCGATGTACCGCACCGATGCCGACGCCTTGATGGCGCTGCAGCTGCTGCCACCCTCGCCATTGCCCCCTTCTACCGCCCCCGCCCAGGGATAGCTTTGCGGGTTTCACCTAGACACAGGGCTGGCCCTCTTTTTGCTGACGCACTGGTACACTTCATAAACTCTCTTTGCTCCATTTGTGTCTGACTCTGCGGCCTCTTACCTTGTAGATCTGCGCGACCTTCGCCTGGATACTGCACACGCGCTGGTGGCTCAGGCCAGCGGCAGCGAAGCTGCATTGCACCGCGAGGTGCCTTCGCGCTACCTGCAGGGCCTGATCGACGGCCTGTGCGAGCTGTCCCTCAAGGACCCGCTCACCGGCCTGGCCAATCGCCGGCATTTCCGGGCGGTGCTCGAGCGCGAAATCGACCGCGTCACGCGCTCCGGCGAGGCCGCGCTGCTGCTCATGCTCGATATCGACCACTTCAAGAAAGTGAACGACACGCATGGCCATCTGGCCGGCGACATCGTGCTGCAGTCGGTGGCCCGCACGCTCAATGCCTGTGTGCGCCCCATGGACACGCTGGCACGCTATGGCGGCGAAGAGTTCGCGGTGGTGCTGCCCGCATGCCAGGCAGGGTTTGGCCGCGTGGTGGCCGAGCGCATCCGGCGCGCAGTGGCCAACACGCCCATCCGGGTTTCCAGCACGGTGGAGCTCAACGTGTCGGTGAGCATAGGCGGCGCCTTCGCCATGCAGTGGATCCGTTCGACCACGCTGCTGTGGACGGACCGTGCCGACCACCAGCTCTACCAGGCCAAGGCCGAAGGCCGCAACCGCGTCAGCATCGAGGAGCAGCCCGACAGCACGGTCAGTGCCGAAGAGAAAAGCCTGTTGTTCGGACCGCTCTACACCCCCTCGGGCTGGGGCGATCTGCCCCCGCTGGACCCAACAGGCAGCGCCTACTGAAAGTTAGAAGATGAGCGACGCGCTGTCCCCCTCCCCACCCACATCGCCAGCAGTTCCTGCCGGCCCGGCCACGCCCCACGCTCCCGCCCCCGGGGGCGCCCGCATCATTGCGGTCACGAGCGGCAAGGGCGGGGTGGGCAAGACCTTTGTTTCTGCCAACCTGGCCGCCGCCCTGACCCGCCGCGGCCAGCGTGTGCTGGTGCTCGATGCCGACCTGGGCCTGGCCAACCTCGACGTGGTGCTGAACCTGCACCCGAAAATCACGCTGCACGATGTCTTCACCGGCAAGGCCACGCTGGACGAAGCCGTGATCCAGGCGCCCGGCGGCTTCAACGTTCTGCTGGCGGGATCGGGGATGGTCGAGTATTCGCGCCTGACGCCCGAGGTGCGCAACCAGTTCCTGAGCGTGATCCAGGCGCTCACGCCCCAGTACGACGTGGTGCTGCTCGATACCGGCGCCGGGATCTCCGACGTGGTGCTGTTCTCCATTTCGCTCGCCTCCGAGGTGCTGATCGTGGCAACGCCCGAACCCACCTCGCTGACCGACGCCTATGCGGCCATCAAGGTGCTGGCCATGCAGCAAAAGCGCCAGCACGTGCGTATGGTCATCAACCAGGCCGCGCGCCCGGGCGATGGCCGTGCCATCACCAGCCAGCTGCAACAGGTGCTGGACCGCTTTGTGAGCACCGAGTCGGGCCGCCCTATGCGCCTCATCCACATGGGCGACATCCCGGCCGACCCTTCCGTGCGCGACGCCGTGATGCGCCGCCAGCTGCTGTTGCTGCAGACCCCGGGTTGCCCCGCGGCCCTGGCCATTGCCCAGCTGGCCAACAAGATCGAAACCACGCTGCTGACGCCCGCCCCCTGAGCAGCCCGCGGGCTGCTGCGGGCCCCGGGCTGCACGGCGGCGGCCCGCGCGGAAGGCGAAGCGCAGCGGCCCCATTGCGCTGCCTTGCCGTGAATCCCATGGACAACATCCTCAATATCTCCTGCTACAAGTTCGTGCCCCTGCCCGACGCGGCGGCGCTGCGCGACCTGCTGCAAGCGCGCGCCACCGCGGCGGACCTCAAGGGCACCATCCTGCTGGCAGGCGAAGGCATCAACTTCTTCCTGGCGGGGCCTGCGGACGCGGTGCGCGGGTTCGTGGATGCGCTGCGCACCGATGCGCGCTTCGCCGACCTCGACCCCAAGGAAAGCTGGTCGGCCACGGTGCCGTTTCGCAAGATGCTGGTGAAGGTCAAGCGCGAAATCATCCGCATGGACCATCCTGCCATTCAGCCCGCGGAGGGCCGCGCGCCCTCCGTGGCCCCGGCCACGCTGCGCCGCTGGCTGGAGCAGGGACACGACGACGAGGGCCGCGAAGTGGTCACGCTCGACACGCGCAATGCCTTCGAGGTGGACCACGGCACCTTCGACAACGCGATTGACTGGCGCATCGGCAAGTTCACCGAATTTCCCCCCGCCCTGCGCGCGCACAAGGATGCGCTGCAGGACAAGACCGTGGTGAGCTTCTGCACGGGCGGAATCCGCTGCGAGAAGGCAGCCATCCTCATGCGCGAGGAAGGCCTCTCCCATGTCTATCAGCTCGAAGGCGGCATCCTCAAGTACTTCGAGTTGACCGATGGCGCCCACTACCGCGGTGGCTGCTTTGTGTTCGACGAACGCGCGGTGCTGGCCAGCGACCTGTCGGCGGCCGAAGAATCAAGAAAGTGAGCAACCAGCGCTTGCTGGACAAGCGCTGACACCTTGTTTGGCTTGAAAATTCAGCAAGCAGCCATGTGGGGCCACCGCCTCGCATGAACGGGCAGGGGCCTTCGCCAAGGTGGCTGCCTACTTGATGAAGCGGCGCTCGGGCAGCGGTATCCACTCCACCTCGCCGGGCACCTGGCCCAGGGCCTGCGCATCCCAGTCGTCCGCCGCCTGCACGATGCGCTCCTTGCGGCTGGAGACGAAGTTCCACCACATGTGGCGCGGCGCATCGAGGGCATCGCCGCCGATCACCATGAGGCGCGCAGCGGCCTCGCCGGGCACGGACAGGCGCATGCCCTGGCCCGGCTCCACCACGGCGAGCAGTTGCGCACCCAGGGCTTCGCCATCGAGCTGCACGGGGTTGTCCACCGTGTACACCGCCATCTCCTGGGCCAGCGCCGGGATTTCCAGCGTGGCGCCCCCGGGCAGCTGCACGTCGAGATACAGCGTGGGGGAATAGG
This sequence comes from Acidovorax sp. A79, assembly GCF_041154505.1. GTDB lineage: Bacteria > Pseudomonadota > Gammaproteobacteria > Burkholderiales > Burkholderiaceae_C > Acidovorax. Next base: position 20,986 of record NZ_AP028672.1, on the reverse strand, counting down.
TCGCCACCGGGGAGGTCTGCCCAAACGCGGTGCCGATGAGCACGCGCACCGTCGCGTCCCCCACGCCTACCTCGGGGATGGTGGCCGCCGGCGTGTGCACGAACGACGGCTCCGCCTCCTCGTGCGCCGTGGGCAGGGCCGCCCACAGCTGGATGCCGTGGTTCACGTAGGCCGTGTCCGCCAGGCTTTCCGGGCGCCGCTCGGAATGCACGATGCCCCGGCCGGCCGTCATCCAGTTGATGGCGCCAGGCTCGATCTGCTGCACGTATCCCAGGCTGTCGCGGTGCATGATGGCGCCGGAAAACAGATAGGTCACGGTGGCCAGCCCGATGTGCGGATGGGGACGCACGTCGTGGCTGTCTCCCGGCACCACGGTCACGGGGCCGAAGTGGTCGAAGAACAGGAACGGCCCGACCGCCTGGCGCTGCACGGCGGGCAGCAGGCGGCGCACGGTGAAGCCGCCGCCCAGGTCCTTGGCGTGGCCCTTGAGTTGCAGGATCGGCCCGCTCATGGCATGCGCTCCGCCGAGGTGCTGATCTCCGTCGTCACGGTGGTCATGAGCTTGTGCACCGGGCATTTCTGCGCAACGGTTTCCAGCTCGCTGATCTGTGCGTCGGTCAGGTCGCCGCTGATCTGCAGCCGTGCCGAAAGGCGGTAGGTGCCGGCACGCTCGGCCGAGGCGTCGCGTTCGATCACGGTGTGCACGTCCTGCACGGGCAGGCCCTTGCGGCGCGCGTACCACAGCACGGTGAGCGCCTTGCAGGCGCCCAGCGCCGCGTCGTACAGGTCATGCGGGTTCGGGCCGCTGTCGGCGCCGCCCTCCTGCACGGTGCCGTCGGCCACGAATTCGTGGCCGCGGATGTGCACGGCCTGGGCCATCGGCGCACCGGGGATGCGCCGCAGTTCGATGGTCATGGGAGCTTCTCCTTTGTTCTCGTGCGGGCCACTGTAGCGTGAAGCGCGCGCTCAGCGGGCCCAGCGCAGGGCCGCGGCCGCCACGCGTTCGCCGAACTGGCGGCCGGTCGCCAGGTCGCCCGGGAACATCTCGGCGGCCGAGGCGTCCGATGGCGACTGCGCCATGGCGCCGCTGAAGGAGCCGATCCAGTTCACGTCCTGGCGCGTGGCGGCCTTGGAGTTGGCAGGCATCATGCCGTTGCCCACCCAAAGGCCCCCATGCTGCATGGCCAGGTGGAACAGGTAGTCCAGCGTGACCTGCTTGTCGCCGTTGGTGCTGGCGCTGTTGGTGAAACCGGCGAAGAGCTTGTCCTTCCACGCCTGGCTGAACCAGGGCTTGGACGAGGCATCGGCGAATTTCTTGAACTGCCAGCTCGGCCCCGCCATGTAGGTGGGCGAACCGAAAATGATGGCGCTGGCGCCGGCCAGCGTGTCCCAGCCTCCCTCGGGCAGGTTGCCGTCCGCATCGATCGCGACAAGCTCGGCGCCCGCGCCTTCGGCCACGGCCTGGGCCAGGCGCTGAGTGTGGCCGTAGCCCGAGTGGTAAACAACGGCGATGTGTGCCATGAAGAAACTCCTGATGGGGAAGCAAGCAGTGAATGAAAACAGGTGGAAGTCAGAAAAGCAGGCGCGGCGCAAGGGCGTGCATGGGCTGCGCTGCCCGCGCACGCCGCCGCCGTAGCGGCCCGGCCCCGTCAGCGCAGTTCAGCGCGCACCGCGCCGGGCGTCCAGGCTCCAGCCGCCCGCGCCAAACGCGACGAGGGCCAGCAGGCCGCCGCTGATGGCGACGTTCTTGAAGAACATGAGCTGCTGCATCATCTGCTTGTCGGCGGGCAGGCTCCAGTACGCGTGGAAGAAAAAGCTGGCCACCAGCGTGAAGAGCGCCAGCGCGAGGGCCGCAAAGCGCGTGCCAAGGCCGAAGATGAGCGCCAGGCTGCCCAGCACCTCGACGGCCGCGGCCACGGCGGCAGCGACGGTCGGCATGGGCAGCCCCACCGAACCGATGTAGCCCACGGTACCGGCAAAGCCGGTGATCTTGCCGATGCCCGCGGGCAGGAACAGGGCCGCCAGCAGCAGGCGGGACGCCAGGGCCAGGGGATTTTGCAGGGATGTGAACATGGTGAACTCCTGGAGAAGTGGTTGCGAAAAGAACGTCAGGTAACTATCAGGCGGCCAGATCAAACACCAGCACCTCGGCATCGTGGCCATGGGTCAACGACAAGGCGGTTTCGTTCTCGATCAGCGCGGCGTCGCCGCCCGACAGAGCATTTCCATTCACCGTGAGCCCGCCACGCACAAGGTGCACGTAGGCCTTGCGCGCCGGGTTCAGGGCCAGTGTGACGGCCTCGCCGGCATTGAGCAAGCCGGCGTACAGGGAGGCGTCGGCGTGGATCGTGACCGAGCCCTGCGCACCGTCGGGAGAGGCCACCAGGCACAGCGCGCCCCGCTTGCTCGCCTCTGCAAAGGTCTTTTGCTCATAGCTTGGCGGGATGCCGCGCACATTCGGCTCGATCCATATCTGCAGGAAGTGCGTCGCCTGTCCCGGCGCATGGTTGAACTCGCTGTGCATCACGCCCGAACCCGCGCTCATGCGCTGCACGTCGCCCGGCGGAATGCCCAGGATGTTGCCCATGCTGTCCTTGTGGGCCAGCTCGCCCGACAGCACGTAGCTGATGATTTCCATGTCCCGGTGGCCGTGCGTGCCAAACCCCGTGCCCGGCGCAATGCGGTCTTCGTTGATGACACGCAGGTTGCCAAAGCCCATGTGGGCCGGATCGTAGTAGCCGGCGAACGAGAAGCTGTGGAACGAATGGAGCCACCCATGGTCGGCATGGCCCCGGTCTTGTGATTTGCGAACAGTCAGCATGGCGCGTGCTCCTTTCAAGCCCCCACTGTAGAACCCGGGTCCAGCACGCAGGGGCTGCCAGATTGATGGAACCGTTCAAATAATCTGAATTAACATGGCGCCACCATGCAAAATGCCCGTGATGTCCTGACCCCTGACGCATTGACCATGCTGCAGGTGATCGCCGAGGCGGGCAGTTTCGCCGCCGCCGCCCGGCAGCTCGGCCTGGTGCCCAGCGCCCTCACCTACCGCGTGCGCCAGATCGAGGACGCGCTGGATGTGCTGCTGTTCGACCGCAGCGCCCGGCAGGCCAAGCCCACAGAGGCGGGCGTCGAACTGCTGCGCGATGGCGCGCGCCTGCTGCAGGACATCGATGCCGTGGCCCACCGGGTGCGCCGCGTGGCCACCGGCTGGGAGCCGCAGCTCACCATTTCGGTCGATGGCGCGATCTCGCCGCACACCATGCTGGAGCTGGTGGACGCGTTCTACGCCATGGCCCCGCCCACCCGGCTGAAACTGCGCGACGGCATCATGACCGGCACCCTGGAGGCCCTGACCTCGGGCCGGGCCGACCTGGCCATCGGCGTGTCGGTCGCCGGCGCCAACGTGGCCGGCCTGCAGCAGGCGCCCCTGGGGGACCTGCTGTTCATCTACGTGGTGGCGCCGCACCACCCGCTGGCCTCCGCGCCCGAGCCCATCACCGACGCCATGCTGCTGCAGCACCGCGCCGTGGCGGTGGCCGATTCGGCCACGCGCGGCGGCGCCACCATGGGCCTGCTGGGCGGACAGGACGTGCTCACGGTGGACACCATGCAGGCCAAGGTGCGCGTGCAGCTGCGCGGCCTGGGCGGCGGCTTCCTGCCCGAACCCATGGTGCGCCCGTACCTCGAGGCCGGCAGGCTGGTGGCGCGCCGCGTGGCGCGCCCCGAACGCAACGTCCGCGTGCACTACGCCTGGGGCGGCCCGGGCTTCACGGCCCCCGGCCGCGCGCTGCAATGGTGGCTCCATCAGCTGCAAAGCCCCGCCACCCGCCGCGCTCTGCTGGAAAACCACCATCATTTCTGATCCGGCGCACACGCCCACGCGCCGCAGCGCGTGTAGAGTGGTTCCTGTTGCATGGCATTTGCGCTCACGCGCGCAGGGCCGTGTATTTCACCTGCCGACCGTCATCGAAAGGCCTTCCATGAGCAACCCCGTTCCACGCCCCGCCAAACGGCACCGACGCACCGCAGCCTCCGGGCCATCCGCCTCCGTGCCGGCCACGGACGCGGCGCCCACCACGTATTCGGGGGCCGCGCAGCGGCACTTCGCCATCATCGGCGCCGGCATGGCGGGCATTGCCTGCGCCCGCACGCTGGTGCAGGCAGGGCACCGCGTGACGGTGTTCGAGAAATCGGCGCAGGCCGGCGGCCGCACCGCCACCATCGACAGCCCGTTCGGCAACTTTGACGCGGGCGCGCAGTACTTCACCGTGCGCGATCCGCGCTTCGCGCGCGCCATCGACACCGTGCCCGGCATCTGCAAGCGCTGGAGCGCCAATTCCGTGCAGGTGCTCGACGCCACCGGCCGCGTGGCCGCCGCCGGCCTGCCCCATCGCGAGGCGCACTGGGTGGCCAGCCCGGGCATGCAGTCGCTGGTGGCCACCTGGGCCGAGCCGCTGCGCCAGGCAGGCCAGCTGGTCACCGGCACGCGCGTGGTCCGCATCGAACGCGACTCCGTGAATGCCCCCGGCTGGCAGCTTCGCACCGAAGGCCCGGGCGGCACCCAGCGCGTCTACGCGGGTTTTGACGCCGTGCTGCTCGCGCAGCCGTCGGTGCCCGCCCAGGCGCTCCTGGCCAGCTCGGCGCTGGACACGCCGCTCACCGAAGCGCTTTCCACCGTCGCCATCGCCCCCTGCTGGACGCTCATGCTGGCCTACCCCCAGGCCGTGCGCCCCGGGCTCACCACGCTGGGCCCGCAATGGAACGCAGCGCGCAGCACCCACCACCGGATTGCCTGGCTGGCGCGCGAATCGTCCAAGCCCGGCCGCAACGTGATCGAGCGCTGGACGGTCCAGGCCAGCCCGGCCTGGTCCGCCGAGCACCTGGAAGACGACGAAGGCCGCGTGCAGGCCAAGCTCATCAAGGCGTTCGCCGAGGTCACCGGCATCCGGGCCGAACCCGCCCATGCCGACACGCGCCGCTGGCGCTACGCGCAAACCACGCACCCGCTGGGCCGCAGCCACCTGTGGGACGCGGGCATGGGCCTGGGCGCCTGCGGCGACTGGTGCCTGGGCCACCGGGTGGAGGATGCCTTCGTGTCGGGCCTGGAGCTGGCACTCGCGGTGGCATGACGGCGGGCGTGGCCGCGGGGCCCCGCTACACCGGCCGGTTCGCGCCCTCTCCCACGGGCCCGCTGCACGCGGGCTCGCTGGTGGCCGCCCTGGCCAGCTGGCTCGACGCCCGGGCCCACCAGGGGCGCTGGCTGGTGCGCATCGAGGACGTGGACACGCCACGCTGCGTGGACGGCGCCGGTGAGTTCATCCTGCGGCAGCTGGCCACCTGCGGCCTGGTGCCCGATGCGCCGCCGGTCTGGCAATCCACCCGCGGCGCGCTGTACCAGCGGGCGCTGGACCAGTTGATCGCGCAGCACCATGCCTACCCCTGCGCCTGCTCGCGCAAGGACATCGAAGAAGCCCAGGCGGCCCTGGGCCATGCGCGCGAGCGGCATGCGGCACTCCCCTACCCCGGCACCTGCCGCCACGGCCTGCACGGGCGCACCGGCCGCTCCTGGCGCTTCAATGCCACAGAGTTTCAGCCAGATCAGGCCCTGGCGCACACGGATCAAGCGCAAGTAGCTACATATTCGATAGCATCCGGCATCCTCGACTGGCAGGACCGCCGCCTGGGCACACAGCGGCAGGACGTTGCCCATGCCGTGGGCGACTTCGTGCTGCGCCGGGCCGACGGGCTCTGGGCCTACCAGCTCGCGGTCGTCGTGGACGATGCGGACCAGGGCATGACCCATGTCGTGCGCGGCGAGGACCTGGCCGACAACACGCCCCGGCAGATCCTGCTGCAGCAGGCCCTGGGCGTGCCCACGCCCTGCTACCTGCACACGCCGCTGGTGTGTGGCGAGAACGGCGAAAAGCTGTCCAAGCAGAACGGGGCCCGGGCGCTGGAGCTGGCCGTCCCCCTGCAGGCACTGGCCGGGGCCGCGCAGGTGCTGGGCCTGCCGCCGCTGACAGATCCGAACACCCGTTGCATCTCGGATGCGCTGACCCTCTGGGTGGCAGCGTGGCGACGAAACTACAATGTCGCACCGTGACCGAACTGACCCACAACGCCTCCACCCCCGCCGCCGCGCCAGCCGCGCCCTCTGCGGCCTCCACGACAACTGGTGGAGCCCCCGCCGGCGTGAGCCATCCCAAGACCATCAAGAGCTTCGTGCGCCGCGCCGGCCGCACCACGACGGGCCAGGCCAAGGCCTTTGAAGACCTGGGGCCCCGCTTCATCCTGCCCTATGCGCCCGCGCCGCTGGATGCCCCCGCGGCCTTTGGCCGCACGGCCCCGCTGGTGCTGGAGATCGGGTTCGGCATGGGCGAGGCCACGGCCCATATCGCCGGGGTCCGCCCGGACGACAACTTCCTGTGCTGCGAAGTGCACGAACCCGGCGTGGGCGCCCTGCTCAAGCGCATCGGCGAGCAGGGGCTGACCAACATCCGCATCCTCCAGCACGATGCCGTGGAGGTGATCGACCACATGCTGCCCGACGGCAGCCTGGATGGCGTGCACATCTTCTTCCCCGACCCCTGGCACAAGAAGAAACACAACAAGCGCCGCCTGATCCAGGCGCCCCTGGTGGCCAAGCTGGCCGCGCGGCTGAAGCCCGGCGGCTACCTGCATTGCGCCACGGACTGGCAGCCCTATGCCGAGCAGATGCTGCAGGTACTGGCCGCCGAGCCCCGGCTCCAGAACACCGCCACGGGCTTCGCCCCGCAACCCGGCTACCGGCCCCTCACCAAGTTCGAGAACCGCGGCCTGCGGCTGGGGCACGGTGTGTGGGATGTTGTGTTCGTGCGACGCCATTGACAACATGACCGCGCCGGCCCACCGTACACCACCCATGAAGCCCATTCTTCAGAACCTGGTTGAGATGACCGGCCACCGCGACCACCTGCGGCTGGAGGTGTCGGTGCTGTCCACGCTGCAAAAGCTCAGCGGCATCGTTGAAGTCAGGGCCCTGGAGCTGTTCACGCATGCCGGCGTGCCCCACGTGCGTCCACGCACCTGGGTGGAAGAGGGGCACCTGGTGTCCACCGACTCGGAAGCCGCCGCAGACCCCCGGCGGGAAACGCTGGACCAGTATCCCGCCCTGCGCGAATGCGTCGCGAGCCACGGCGACAGCGCGCTGGCCTCGCCGCGCAAGGGCCGCCATGTGCTCTGGCTGCCGGTGTGGATGCACGACAAGGTCAACACCTGCCTGGAAATCACGCACTCCCGCCCGTTCTCGGCGCACAAGCTCGAAGTGCTCAAGGGCGTGTTCCAGGTCTACCAGAACTACCAGAGCCTGCTCGACTACAGCGAACGCGACGCGCTCACGGGCCTGTTCAATCGCAAGACCTTCGACGAACAGTTCTCGCGCCACGCCGTGAGCGGGCTGGCCAGCAGCCGTTCGGGGCCCCTGACCGAATCGTTCCCGCCTGAAGAAGGCTCATTGCCCGGCGAACCGGTGCAGCAGTGGCTGGCGGTGGTGGACATCGACCATTTCAAGCTGGTGAACGACCGCTTCGGCCACCTGTATGGCGACGAGGTGCTGATCCTCATTGCCAACATCCTGCGCAGCTCGTTCCGCAGCCATGACCGCATCTTCCGTTTTGGCGGCGAAGAGTTCGTGGTGCTGCTGCGCTCCACCACATTGAGCACGGCCCACCGGGTCTTCAACCGCTTTCGCCTGGCGGTGCAGGAGTACCCTTTTCCCCAGGTGGGCCAGGTCACCGTGAGCCTGGGCTTCGTGAGCACGGCCCGGGGCTCGCCGGTGGAAATACTGGGCCAGGCCGACCAGGCGCTTTACTACGCCAAGGAACATGGCCGCAACCAGGTCTGCTTCTACGATGAACTGGTGGCCACCGGCCATCTGTCCGCCAAGGTCGCCAACGACGACGTCGAGCTGTTCTAGCAAGCGGCCGGCTGTCTCGCGCGGCGTTCCCCGGCGGCAGCCATCGCGCCGCAGCCGCTCGAAGGAGGCAGCGCCCGTACCCGGCGCGCGCCGTCAGTCCAGCGACGCCACGAGGGCCGGCACATCCACCGCATCGCGCTGCGCGGCAGGCAGGAAGCGCTCGGCGTAGTCCAGCCACACCCCGCTGGACAGGAAGAAGCGGAACACCTCGGCATCGATATGGCGGTCACGCACCATGTGGGCCATGATCCGGAGCGACTCGGACAAGGTCTTGGGGGCCTTATAGGGACGGTCCGCCGCCGTCAGCGCCTCGAAGATGTCGGCCAGCGTCATCACGCGGTCCGCCAGTGTCAGCTGCGCCGCCTTGAGGCGCCGCGGGTACCCGGTGCCATCGAGCTTTTCATGGTGCGAGCCCGCGATGGACGGCACACGCGCCAGGTGCGGCGGAAACGGCAGGCCGCTGAGCATGACGATGGTCTGCACGATATGGTCGTTGATCTTGAAGCGGTCTTCCGCGGTCAGGGTTCCGCGCCGTATCGACAGGTTGTGCAACTCGCCCAGATGCGCCTCCTGGGACGGCAGCGCCATGTCGAAGCCCCATTTGTTGGCCGGGTTGCCCGCCTCCACCGGCGGGCGCCGGGAACCCCAGGGCACGATGTGCTCGGCCCGGTCGGCCAGCAGGGGCTCGTTGGCGGGCAGGGGGCGCACCGGCACGTCCGCCAGGCGCCCCATCTCCGCCATCGACAGGCCCAGCCGGTCGTCGAAATGCCGCTGCCACACCTGGCGGGCAATCCCGGCGAGCCGCTGCACGTCCGCATCGGGCATGAATTCGCCCCCTACGTTGCATCGCGCCACGAAGGCGAACTCTTCCTGCAGCCGGTCGCGCCGCTGCAGCAGCTCGCGCTGCAGGCGCACCGGGTCCACGCCGGAGACATGCTGCTTCCAGTAGTCCAGCTCGGCATCGCGCCACAGCACCTCGAAGCGCATGCGCACCTCGTGGATGCGGTTGTACAGCGCCTCCAGCTTGGTGGCCTTGTCGATGATGTGCTCGGGGCTGGTGACCTTGCCGCAGTCGTGCAGCCAGGCGCCCAGACGGAACTCGTAGCGTTCAGCATCGGTCATCGCCACCTGCGCGAAAGGCCCCTCCTTCGCCTCGCACATGCGCTGCATGAGGGATTCGGCCAATTGCGGCACACGCTCGCAGTGGCCCCCCGTGTAGGGGCTTTTCGCATCGATGGCATCGGCCAGCAGGCGGATGACGGCGTCGAACAGCTTCTTTTGCCCCTCGATCAGGCCGCGCGTTTCAATCGCCACCGACAAGGTGCCGGACAGCTTCTCGACAAACGCCCGGAAATGGACATCCTCCTGCCGCGGGTCCGACAGGTAGCGCAGCACCAGCAGGCCCAGGGGTTGCCCATCGCGCGTGCGCAACTGCACGCGCAGCACGCGCTGGGGCATGGCGTCCCCATCGCCCTCCTCCTGGTCGCCGGGCTGCGGCTCGGCATGGTTGATGAAATGCACCATGGGCAGGTGCTCCGGGTACCGTGGCTGGTGCTCGGGGTCTTCGCAGTACCGCGCCGTGCGCAGCAGCCCCGCCCGCTGCTCCTCCACCAGGTACACCGCCCCGCCCGTGCAGCTGGTGGCACGCACCAGTTCGTAGAGCACGCTGGACAGCATGAGCTCCATGCGCGACTCGGCACTGATGTGGTGGGTGATGTGCAGAAACTCCTGGATGGTGTCCGACATGCGGTCCATCACCTGGCCCAGTTCGCGCACCTCGCGCACGGGCGACAGGCGGTGCGCCGGCCGCCGGAAATCGAACCGCGCCAGCGCCTGCGCCTGGGTGGCCAGCCCCGAAAGGCTGCGCCCCACGCGCCGCCCGGCCATCCATCCCACGGGCAGCATCAGCACGATGAGCCCCAGGGACAGCCATACCTGGCGCCACAGGTTCTGATTCACATCCGCCAGCAGTTCGGCGGTGGGGATCGCCATCAGGATGTGCAGCCCCTGCCAACGCTGCGATTTCAGGGGCAGCACCGTGGCGAGCCACTCCTCGCCATCGGCCATGAAGCGGCGCGACGGCCCCTTCGCCGTCCCCCCGCCGCCCAGGGCCTGCAGGCTGGGCACACCCAGCTCCTTCAGCGTGCGCAGCTTGAGGCTGGTCTCCCCACCCTCGCGCAGCAGCACGCGCGACATGTCCGGATACGCCAGCACGCGCTGGGCCGGGTCCACCACGGCGATCTCGGTGCGGGGCATCAGCCGCAGGCTGCCAATCTCCCGCCCGAGGTCGGTGAGCGCCACGTCCAGGCCGATCACGGCGCGCCCATCCTCGCTGGGCTGGCTCAGCGTGACCCCCACCTCCTGCGTGGTGAAGAACACATAGGGCGCGGTCAGTATCTGCGTGTTCTTGTCTGCCGCTTCGGCGTACCAGGGGCGCGAGCGGGGATCGTAGAGGTAGCCAGGGCGCACGGAGGATTCGAGCAGGCGCAGCTGCGCGTCGTAGTAGCTCCAGCGCCCCACCAGGCCTGCGGTGCCGCGCTCGCGGGCCATCGACTGGAGCAGGAACGCGGCCTGCGCCGGCGCGTCCAGCCGCGTGCGCAGTTGCGCATCGCGCAGCGGCCGCACCAGCAGGAACTGCCCGTCGGCATATCCGATGAAAACCGCCGACAGCAAGGGATTTTGCTCCAGCAGGCGCGCAAACACCGGCAGGCGGCGCAGCCGGGCCTGCAGGCTGGTCGCCGAGGCAATGGGATCGAACGCGAGCAGCCGGATCGTGGCATCGGCGGGGTCCACGATGTGGTGCACCCTTTCGCTGATCAGCTGGCTGATGTGCCGGGCGCTGTCGTCCGAGGCCGCGATGATCGCCTCCCGCGCGCTGGTACCCACCTGGTAGACCAGCACCACCGTGAGCAGCAGCATGGCGGACACCACCACCGAGGCGATCACCACCTCGATCGGAACGGTGATGCACCGCCACCAGGGCAGTCCGTCAGCCCCCGGGGCTGAGGAGGGGCTGGAGCGGGCGCCATGGCCTGGCACGGGCTCTGGCGGGCTTTCGCGCAGGGTGTCCATGCGCACCAATGTAGGGGGAAAGGCGGTGGCCCGTCATCCCCTATTTCGCCGCTCGGCGGTGGCCGCCCGGACCACCGACCCGCAGGGCGTCCAGGTCTCAGATTTTCTGGGCCACCCAGCCGGCCACCGAGGCGAGCGCCGCGGGCAGGCTGGAGGCATCGGTGCCGCCCGCCATGGCCATGTCGGGCTTGCCGCCGCCCTTGCCGCCCACTTGCTGGGCCACGAAGTTGACCAGCTCGCCCGCCTTCAGGCGGCCCACGCTGTCGGCCGTGACGCCGGCGGCGATCTGCACCTTCTCGCCATCGACGGCGGCCAGCACGATCGCGGCGGTCTTGAGCTTGTCCTTGAGCTTGTCCATGGTGTCGCGCAGGGTCTTGGCGTCGGCGCCGGGCAAGGCAGCGGCCAGTACCTTGAGGCCCTTCACATCGACGGCCTGGTTCACCAGCTCGTCGCCTTGGTTGGACGCCAGCTTGCCCTTGAGCGCCGCCACTTCCTTCTCCAGCGCGCGCGCGTTGTCGAGTGCCTGGGCGATCCGGCCATTGAGTTCGCTCACGGGGGCCTTCAGCGTACCGGCGGCCTGGCTCACGGTGTCTTCAAGCTGCTGCAGGTAGGCGAGCGCGTTGGCGCCGGTCACGGCTTCGATACGGCGCACGCCCGCGGCTACGCCGCCTTCGGCGACCACCTTGAACAGGCCGATGTCGCCGGTGCGCTGCACGTGCGTGCCGCCGCACAGTTCGCGGCTGGTGCCGATGTCCAGCACGCGCACGGTTTCACCGTATTTCTCGCCGAACAGCATCACGGCACCGGTCTTCTGGGCCGACTCGATGTCCATCACGCGGGCCTGCGTGGGCTGGTTGGCCAGGATTTCCTCGTTCACGCGGCGCTCCACCTCGCGGATTTCCGCTGCCGTGACGGCGCCGTTGTGCGTGAAGTCGAAGCGGGTGCGGTCGGCATTGACCAGACTGCCCTTTTGCTGCACGTGGCCGCCCAGCACTTCGCGCAGGGCCTTGTGCATGATGTGCGTCACCGAGTGGTTGCGCACCGTGGCTGCACGCACGGCCGTGTTCACCTGGGCCTGCACGGTGTCGCCCACGTTCAGGGTGCCCTCTTCGAGCGTGCCGTGGTGGCCATACACGTCGGCCTTGATCTTGAGCGTGTCGCCCACCGCGAAGCGGGCCGAGCCACTGGTGATGACGCCTTCGTCGCCCACCTGGCCGCCGCTTTCGGCATAGAACGGTGTCGTGTCGAGCACCACCACGCCGTTTTGACCACTCTTCAGGGCGGCAGCGCTTGTCCCGTCCACGTAGATAGCTACGATCTTTGCAGTTTCCGCCAGGTGTTCGTAGCCGGTGAACTGGTTAGCCGCGCCGGTGTACTCCAGCGCCTTGTCCATCTTGAACTTGCCAGCGGCGCGGGCCTGGGCCTTCTGTTTTTCCATGGCGACCTTGAAGCCGGCCTCGTCCACCTCGACGTCGCGCTCGCGGCACACGTCGTTGGTCAGGTCCAGCGGGAAGCCGTAGGTGTCGTGCAGCTTGAAGGCCACGTCGCCGGGCAGCACCTTGGCGCCACCGCCCAGGGCTGCGTCCAGAATCTCCATGCCATTGGCCAGGGTCTCGAAGAAGCGCTCTTCCTCGGCCTTGAGCACGTCGGTGATGCGCTGCTCCTGCTCGCGCAGCTTGGGGTAGGCGTCGCCCATCAGGCGCACCAGCTCGCCCACCAGCTTGTGGAAAAACGGCGTCTTCTTGCCCAGCTTGTAGCCGTGGCGGATGGCGCGGCGCACGATGCGGCGCTGCACGTAGCCGCGGCCTTCGTTGCTGGGGATCACGCCGTCGCTCACCAGGAAGGCGGTGGCGCGGATGTGGTCGGCGATCACGCGCAGGCTCTTGTTGTTCAGGTCGGCCACGCCGGTCTCGCGGCCGGCGGCCTTGATCAGCGCGTCGAACAGGTCGATCTCGTAGTTGCTGTGCACGTGCTGCAGGATCGCGGCCAGGCGCTCCAGGCCCATGCCCGTGTCCACGCAGGGCGCGGGCAGCGGCGTGACCGAGCCGTCTTCGGCCATGTCGAACTGCATGAACACGTTGTTCCAGATCTCGATGAAGCGGTCGCCGTCTTCATCGGGGCTGCCGGGGGGGCCGCCGGGAATGTGGTCGCCGTGGTCGTAGAAGATCTCGCTGCAGGGACCGCAGGGACCGGTGTCGGCCATCATCCAGAAGTTGTCGGACTTGTAGCGGCCGCCCTTGTTGTCGCCGATGCGGATCACGCGCTCTGGCGGCAGGCCGATTTCCTTGGTCCAGATGTCGTAGGCTTCGTCGTCCTCTTCGTACACGGTGGCCAGCAGGCGCTCGGGCGGCAGCTTGTACACGGTGGTGAGAAGTTCCCAGGCCCATTTCAGCGACTCGCGCTTGAAGTAGTCGCCAAAGCTCCAGTTGCCCAGCATCTCGAAGAAGGTGTGGTGGCGCGCGGTGTAGCCCACGTTCTCCAGGTCGTTGTGCTTGCCGCCGGCGCGCAGGCAGGCCTGCACCGACACGGCGCGGTTGTAGGGGCGCTTGTCGGTGCCCAGGAACACGTCCTTGAACTGCACCATGCCGGAGTTGGTGAACATCAGCGTGGGGTCGTTGCCCGGCACCAGCGAGCTCGAGGCCACGATGGTGTGGCCCTTGGAGGCAAAGAAATCCAGGAAGGACTTGCGGATGTCGGCAACCGAGAACGAAGGCGTGGTGTTGTGGGTCATGTGCGAAAAGGGGCAACAGGCCTGGATCAGTGAGGGGCCTCGCGCACGCGGCGCGGCCACCCGGTTTATGGGGAGAACCACGGATTCTATCGAGACGGCGGCCTGAACCGGCCTCCGGCCCTGGAGGCCCCTTCATTCAATGCCGCCCGGGCACGGGCTGCCTGCCGATAGGTCAACCGGGTGCGGGGACACCTCGCCCAGGGCCCGGGCCCTGGGCGCACCTGCGCCGGGCATGCATCCACCCCGCGCACTACGCTGGGGCCGCCCGCGCCCCGCTGCGGGGCATGCCGGCGCCCGGGACACCCGCTTTGGGACCATCCAAGCGCAAATCCAGCTGGCACGCAAGATGCCAAATACCCTGACAAGATATTTTAAATATCTTTTTAATATATTTAAAGCAACGCTACTTCATCGTCACCACCCACCCCGCCCCTTTTCCCATCCTTCTTTTTCCTCAGGAGTCCATCCATGAACCATCCCCGCTGGCAAGGCATCTTCCCCGCCATCACCACCAAGTTCCACGCCGACGAGAGCATCGATGCCGAAGGCACGGCGCGCCACATCGACTTCCAGATCCGCAACGGCATCCACGGCCTGGTGACCTGCGGCTCGCTGGGTGAAGCCAGCACCCTCTCGCTGGAAGAAAAGCTGCAGGTCGCCAAGATCGCACTGGAAGCTGCCGACGGCCGCATCCCCGTGCTGGCGAATGTCTCGGAGACCAGCACCCGGGAAGCCCTGCGCTACATCGACGGCGGCAACAAGCTCGGAGTGGCCGGCTACATGGTCATGCCCTCGGTGATCTACGTCGCCGACGCGCGCGAAGCCATGCTGAACGTGCGCACCATGGCCGAGGCCGCGCAGAAGCCGGTGATGGTCTACAACAACCCGGTGGCCTACCGCGTGGACCTCAAGCCCGAGCACTTCGCCGAGCTGGCAGACTGCAAGTGGATCGAAGCCATCAAGGAAAGCACCGACAACATCCGCCGCGTGACCGACCTGCGCATCGCGCTGGGCGACCGCTACCAGATCTTCCTGGGCGTGGACGACCTGGCCTACGAGGGCCTGGCGCTGGGCTGCGACGGCCTGCTGGCCGGCGTGGGCTGCGCCTTCCCGCGCGAGACCGTGGCGCTGTACGACCTCATGAAGGCCGGCCGCTTTGCCGAGGCACTCAAGCTCTACCAATGGATGACGCCCATGCTGCACCTCGACGTCTCCACCAAGCTCGTGCAGAACCTCAAGCTGATCGACCTGCTGGTGGGTGTGGGCACCGAGCACATGCGCCGCCCGCGCCTGCCCCTGATTGGCGAGGAGCGCGCCTTCATCGAGCGCATCGTCAGGAAGGCGCTGGAAACACGCCCCACCGAGTACCAGTCCGTGGCCTGAGACGGTACCGACCGACAGGCTGCCCCCCGGGCCGCAGGAGACAACAGCGGCCCTTCCCCTTCGCACACACAAGAGGTTTCCCATGACACGTGCATCTTTCGGATTTCGGACCCTGACGCCCGCCGCCATCGCGGCGCTGATGCTGGCCACACATGCCGGCGCCCAGGAACAGCTGGTCAAGATCGGCCACAGCGGCCCGCTCTCCGGCCCCAATGCCTTCGCGGGCAAGGACAACGAGAACGGCGTGCGCCTGGCCGTCGAGGAGCTCAACGCGAAGAAGATCGTGGTGGGGGGCAAGACCCTGAAGTTCGACCTCGTGTCCGAGGACGACCAGTGCGACGCCCGCACCGGGGTGAGCGTGGCGCAGAAGCTGGTGGACAGCGGCGTGAAGTTCGTCATGGGGCCGTACTGCTCGGGCGTGGCCATTCCCGCCTCACGCGTCTACAGCGAAGGCGGGGCCATGGTCTCCACCGTGGGCACCAACCCCAAGGTCACCGAGAACGGCTACAAGAACCTGTTCCGCATCATCGCCAGCGACACCCAGATCGGCTCGAACATGGCCGTGTATGCCGCCCAGGTGCTCAAGGTCAAGCAGGTGGCGGTGATCGACGACCGCACCGCCTTCGGCCAGGGCGTGGCCGACCAGTTCACCAAGGAGGCGAAGAAGCAAGGCCTGGCCGTGGTGGGCCAGGAGTTCACGACCGACAAGTCCACCGATTTCCTGTCCATCCTCACCAGCCTCAAGGGCAAGCAGCCGCAGGCCATCTTCTTTGGCGGCTACGCCCCGCAGGCCGCGCCCATGGCGCGGCAGATGAAGCAGCTGGGCCTCACGGCCAAGCTCTTGGGTGGCGACACGCTGTGCAGCCCCGAGGTCGGCAAGCTCGGCGGCGAAGCGGTGAACGACACCGTGTTCTGCGCCCAGGGCGGCACCATGCTCGACAAGGCCGCGAGCGGCCCGGCCTTCAAGGCGAAATACAAGGCGCGCTTCAAGCTGGATGCCGATGCCTATGCGGCGTCCTACTACGACCAGGTGATGTTCATGGCCGATGCCATGCAGAAAGCCCAGTCCGTGGAACCCGCCAAGGTCGGCGCGCAGATGCTCCAGGGCAGCCACCAGGGCGTGGCGGGCACCTATGCCTACGACGACAAGGGCAACCTCAAGCAGGCTCCCATCACGGTGCTCACGTTCAAGAACGCCGCCCCCGTGCCGCTGGCCAGCTATTGAAACTCCGCCGCGAAATCGTGGCGGCCCGCCGCTACGATGCCTGCACCTTTCTGCGATGTGACCGACCATGACCCACGACACCCGCATGCAACGCATACAGATCCTCGACTCCCACACCGGGGGTGAACCCACGCGGCTCGTGGTGGGCGGCTTTCCCGACCTGGGCACCGGCAGCATGGCCGAGCGCCGCGCCCTGCTGGCCAGCCAGCACGATGCCTGGCGCGCGGCCACGGTGCTCGAGCCGCGCGGCAACGACGTGATCGTGGGCGCGCTGCTGTGCGCGCCGCAGAACCCGGCCAATGCGGCGGGCGTGATCTTCTTCAACAACACCGGCTACCTCGGCATGTGCGGCCACGGCACCATCGGCCTGGTGGCCTCGCTGGCCTACCTGGGCCGCATCGAGCCCGGGGTGCACGGCATCGAGACGCCCGTGGGCACGGTGACCACCACGCTGCACGAGGATGGCTCGGTCAGCGTGCGCAACGTGCCGGCCTACCGGCTGCACCAGGGCCTGTCGCTCACGGTGCCGGGCATCGGCACCGTCACGGGCGACGTGGCCTGGGGCGGCAACTGGTTCTTCCTGATGAGCAAGCACGGCCAGCGCGTGGCCAGCGACAACCTTCAGGCGCTGACCGACTACACCAGCGCCATCCAGCAGGCCCTGAAAGACCAGGGCATCCGCGGCGACAACGGCGGCGAGATCGACCACATCGAGCTCTTTGCCGACGACGACGTGGCCGACAGCCGCAACTTCGTGCTCTGCCCGGGCCGCGCCTACGACCGCTCGCCCTGCGGCACCGGCACCAGCGCCAAGCTGGCCTGCCTGGCGGCCGACGGCACGCTGCAGCCCGGCCAGGCGTGGCGCCAGGCCAGCATCATCGGCAGCAGCTTCGAGGCGCGCTACGAACCCGACACCCAGGCCGGCAGGATCATCCCCACGCTGCGCGGCACGGCCCACATGAGCGCCGAGGCCACGCTGCTGATCGAGGCCAGCGACCCCTTCGGCTGGGGCATCCGGCTCTAAGCCCCCCTTTTCAGGCACACCCACCCGGCAGGCACCATGCGACACGCGGACGTCATCGTCATCGGAGCAGGCATCGTCGGCGCGGCCTGCGCCCATGTCCTCGCAGGCCGGGGCCTGCATGTGCTGGTGCTGGACGCCCGGCTGGGCGGCGCCACGGCGGCCGGCATGGGCCACCTGGTGGTGATGGACGACAACCCCGCCGAGCTGGCGCTGAGCCAGGCATCCCTGGCGCTCTGGCATGCGTGGGGACCACGGATGACGGCCGACCAGCCCGGCTGCGCCTACACCAACTGCGGCACGCTCTGGCTGGCCGCCAACGACGCCGAGATGGCCGGCGCCGAAGAAAAAGCCCAGCGCCTGCAGCGCCACGGCCTGCCCTGTGAACTGCTGGACGCCGCCACCCTGCGGCGCCTGGAACCCGCCCTGCGCCCCGGATTGCGGGGCGCACTGAAGGTGTCCGGCGACAGCGTGGTGTATGCCCCCAATGCCGCCCAGTGGCTGCTGCAGCAGGCACCGCGCCAGATCCGCTTCGAGCAGGCCGAGGCATGCCGCATCGAGGGCGGCCGGGTGCAGCTGGTGGACGGCAGCTGGCGCGAAGCCCAGGCCGTGGTGCTGGCCGCCGGCATCCATGCCACGCGCTTGTGCCCCGAGCTCCCCATCCGCCCCAAGAAGGGCCACCTGCTCATCACCGACCGCTACCCCGGCGTGGTGCGGCACCAGCTGGTGGAGCTGGGCTACATCAGCAACGCCCACCAGACCGACGGCACCTCCGTGGCGTTCAACCTGCAGCCCCGGTCCACCGGGCAACTGCTGCTGGGCTCATCGCGCCAGTTCGACACCACCGACCCGGCCATCGACCAGGACGTGCTGGCCCGGATGCTGCGCCGCGCCTTAGACTACATGCCCGGCCTGGCCGGGCTGAACGCCATCCGCACCTGGACGGGATTTCGCGCCACCACGCCCGACAGCCTGCCCATCATCGGGCGCCACCCCACCCGCGACCAGCTCTGGCTGGCCGTGGGCCACGAAGGCCTGGGCGTGACCACCGCCCCCGCCACCGCCGAGTTACTGGCGGCGCAGCTGACCGGTGGCCCCCTGCCCCTGGACCCCGCCCCCTTCGCGGCGCAGCGCTTCAGCCTGGAAGGCCTGGCGGCATGAGCACATCCACTCCCCTGGTACACGCCGTCATCGACGGCACCACCATCGAGCTGGCGCCGGGCCACAGCGTCGCGGCGGCCCTGGCCCTGCTGCCTCCGGGCTGCGCCCGCACGTCGGTCACCGGCGAGCGCCGTGCGCCTTTCTGCGGCATGGGCATCTGCCACGAGTGCCGGGTGCTTGTGGACGGCCGCCAGCGCCTGGCCTGCCAGACCCTGTGCACCGACGGCATGGTGATCGACACACGCGGCCAGCCGCAGGGAGGCATGCCATGACCCCCCGCCAGCGCTGCGATCTGCTGATCATCGGCGCCGGTCCCGCCGGCATGGCGGCCGCCCTGGCGGCGGCGCCCCGGGGCCTTGCCATCACCCTCGTGGACGACAACATCCATCCCGGCGGACAGATCTGGCGCGACGGCCCCGGCAGCACCCTGCCCCCGCTCGCTCGCCAGCACCGCGAGGCGCTGGAGCGCTACCCGAACATCCGCCTGCTGTGCGGCACGCGCGTGGTGGGGCTGGGTGGCCCCTCGGCGCCGCAAGATGCCCCCGCCTTGCTGCTGGAAGACGCCGAACAGGGCTGGATCCAGCACAGCCACCGCCTGGTGCTGTGCAACGGAGCACGGGAGCTGCTGCTGCCCTTTCCCGGCTGGACGCTGCCCGGCGTGACCGGCGCCGGCGGACTGCAGGTGCTGATCAAGGCCGGCTTGCCGGTGCAGGGCCAGCGCATCGTGGTGGCCGGCACCGGTCCCCTGCTGCTGGCCTGCGCCGACACCGCCCGCAAGGCCGGCGCCCAGGTCATCCGCATTGCCGAACAGGCTTCCTGGCGGGCCCTGGCCGCCTTCGCGCTGCAGCTGCCGCGCTGGCCCGCCAAGGCGCTGCAGGCAACGACCCTGTTCAACCACCACTGGCGCGCCTCCAGCCACGTGCTGCATGCACAGGGCCAGGGCCGGCTGGAGGCCGTGCGGATCCAGCGCGGCACGCGCCAGGAAACCCTGGCCTGCGACCGGCTTGCCTGCGGCTTTGGGCTGGTGCCCAACACCCAGATGGGCCAACTGCTGGGCTGCGCGCTCAACGATCGCCAAGGCCTGCAGGTGGACGGCCTCATGGCCACCAGCGTGCCCCATGTGTACGCCGCAGGGGAATGCACCGGCTTTGGCGGCAGCGAACGCGCGCTGGCACAGGGCGCCATCGCGGGGCATGCCGCCGCGGGCGACACGGCCCGGGCCCGGGCCCAGGCCCGCCAAGCCGCCCTGGCCCGCTGGCAAGGTTTCGCGGACCTGCTGCACACCCAGTTCGAGCTCGGCGAGGCGGTGTGCCAGCTGGCCGCCCCGGACACCCTCGTCTGCCGCTGCGAAGACGTGCCCTTGCGCGAGCTGGCCTCCCGCAGCAGCTGGATCGACGCCAAGCTGCACACGCGCTGCGGCATGGGCGCCTGCCAGGGCCGCGTGTGTGGTGCCGCCACCCATGCGCTGTTCGGCTGGACGCCCGCCCCACCCCGCCATCTGCTGGCGCCCGCGCGCATCGGCACGCTGGCGCAATGCCCCACCCCGGTGGACGAATCCACCGGCATCCGCCCATGAACGACACCACTCCCCTTCCCGCCCCCGCCAGCTCCGCGATGGTGCACGTCCCCCTGGACGACCTGATGGCCCTGGCGCGTGCCGTGCTGCTGCGTCTGGGCCTGGGCGAAGCCCACGCGGGCGCCATGGCCCGCGTCATCGTGGCCGGGCAGCGTGATGCCTGCCAGTCGCACGGCATCTACCGGCTCACCAGCTGTGCCCACACGGTGCGCACCGGCAAGGTGGAGCTGCAGGCCCTGCCAGTGCTGCAGGCGGGCGCCGGCCCGGTGGTGCGGGTGGACGCCCAGGGGGCGTTTTCACCCCTGGCTTTCGAACAAGGCCTGCCCGCGCTGGTGGAGGCCACCCGCCGCCACGGCATGGGTGCGCTGGTCATCAACCGCTGCGTGCACTTCTCGGCACTGTGGCCCGAGATCGAGGCCCTCACCGCCCACGGCCTGGCGGCCCTGGCACTCACGCCCAGCCACGCCTGGGTGGCGCCGGCCGGCGGGCACCAGCCCGTCTTCGGCACCAACCCCATCGCCTTCGGCTGGCCACGCCCGGGTCCCCACCCCTATGTGTTCGACTTCGCCACCAGCGCCATCGCGCGCGGCGACCTGGAGCTGCACCGCCGCGCGGGCCAGCCCCTGCCCGAGGGCTGCGGGGTGGACGGCCAGGGCCGGCCTTCCACCGATCCGGTGGCCGTGGCCCGGGGCGCCATGCGCACCTTTGGCGGGCACAAGGGCTCGGCCCTGGCCACCATGGTCGAGCTCATGGCCGGCACGCTGATCGGCGACTGGACCAGCCGCGAATCCATCGCCCACGACGCGGGCGCCGGCGCCACGCCCCTGCATGGCGAACTGGTGCTGGCCTTCGACCCCGCC